>URDS01000045.1 GCA_900546635.1 uncultured Eubacteriales bacterium
ATAGGTATACGAGGTTTCTGCCGTAGCCGTTTCGCCGGTGGCCAGCACCAGCGGCGTTTCCGGCAGCGTCACGCCAATTAGCTTCGGCCCGCCGCAGGCCGCAAGCATGAAAGCACCGGCGAGGGCAATACAGAACAATTTGATTTGATTTTTCATGAGTGCGCGTCCTCCTCTGTTGCAATCATTGTATCATAAATTTGCTTTGCTACAATAACCAAACGCTCGGTTTCTTTTTCTGTACAGGTAGCCAGTGTTAAAATCTGGTCACCGGCAGAAAGCTGTTCCAAACCGTCTACCTGATTTCGGGCATTTGCATCTTCGATCAGATAGCGAAATGCCTCATCCTCTAGGTTACAGTAAATGGGAAGGCTGGTTTCCTCAACATCGCAGAAGCCCACACTACATACTTCGTACTCCAGCACGGTGCCGTTGATCTCCAGTTGGAGTGCTTTGTGATTCTGTGCCCAGGAAGTGTCTAAGTACTTGTCCAGCTGTTCAAAGCCGCCCTCCCAGCCGTCAGTGAAGGTGTGCCCGTAGATGACCACATTGCGGCTGAGATTGGCCAGAGAAACGATGGCGTCGGAATCAGCAAAGTAACAGCCACGGTAATCTTCATTGCCGTCGCTGTCCCGGCGCAGATAGTAGTCGTTATCCGGCCCCTGCTGCACCGGCCCGTCGATATTGGTGCCGGGAATGGTGAGCCAGGCAACCGTATCAGGGTTTGTACTCTCGTGCAAAGCTGATTCTGCTGTTGCTGCTGGGGACGGTGTTGGTGTGGGAGCAGGTTCTGGGACGGAAGAAGAGCCAGCTGCAGTACACCCCGACAATGCCAGCACTACCATTACCGTGCCAGACAGGATTGCCGGGATTCTCAGGTGAGCGCGAGAACTGGCCAAAAAGAATGCCCCGGCAAGAACGCTGCCGTGTAGTCTGGAAAATCTCATTGTTTTCTCCTTCCATATTCATTTTATCACTGGTTCTGTCCCAAAATATGGACTGCGGCAGCAATGATTTCGGCATTCATTTCTGGCGACACGACAGAAGCAATGTTGTCGTATCTATTGCCGCGTTTATATCCAGGATACCCAACATAGTATGCCTGTAGCTTTTGGTTGTACAGCAGCACACAATTATGGATCTCCACTAAGGGTTGATCGTCCACAGAAAGGGTCACGGAAAAGCGCGCCCGGCAGGACGATTTTACGGTCTGAGAGGGCCGCGAAAAATCTGTTATCTTGCAAGTCAACATTGGCCATCACCTTTCTTTTGGGCTGTGCTATAGGCGATCAAAGCGGCCTCCAGATAGTCCAGTTTTTCCTCCTCGGTATCCAAACCTACAAAATAGTGGTCAAACCGCTTGGGGCTCAGTTTCAATTTGGCCGCCCTGGGCGTGGCGGTAACCTTCTTCTCCCGGGTGGGGAAAAGGCAACGATCAATCGTCTCAACATCATGGCGCTGGAGAGCTGCTACTTCCTTGGCGGCTTTCTCTGTGATGCCATCCTGATCGTGCTGCTCCAGAACAGCCAGCAGGTTCATTTGGGCAGTCGGCGTCAAGTCTGCCAGGGCGGCCCCCGCATACACGGAAATTTCCTTTTTATCCACCTTATCCAATAGCGGCTTTTCCAGATTTACAAGGCGCATATAGCGGTAGACTGTCCGTTTGCCTTCGGAGCCGATCTTGGCAACTTCGTTGACCGCGCCGTTGCCTTCCAGGCGCAGCACTTCGGCCAGCGCCTTGTACCCGGCAGCCCGCTCAGAGGGCAGCAGCTCGCTGCGCTGTCCCATGTTGGTGGCATAAAAGACGGTTTTGGCCTCGGCGTCGGTCATGCCCATGTACACCTGGCACGGTACGGTTTCCATCCCGGCCCGCCGTGCGGCCTCTCTGCGCCGGTGACCGGCGATGATTTCAAAATCGCCCGGAATTGTCGGGTGTACCCTGACGATCAGGGGCTGGAGGATGCCGGAGGACCGCACATTTTCGGTCAGTTGTTCCAGCTCGGCTTCGTCCATGCTGAATACTTTTTGTTCTGGGTACTCATGCAGTTTGGTGAGGGGAATATCCAATACCTGGAATTTCTTTGCCCAGCCGGAATCTTTGGCGGTCCGGCCCGCCAGGGTGCTGACAACAGAGGCCGCCTGCATGTTCATTTGCTGCCCGAAATTGTTTCCGGCCAAACGACCCTTAAAATCAAAGTTTTTGCTCATGGTACTTACCCCTCTCTCGCAATCAGTTCTTCAGCCAGGGCGCGGTATTCTGCACCCGTGTCACCACCGGCAGGTTTTCCCATCATGGAACTGTTGATGGCTTCCTGCTTTCTGGTGATTTCCGTGGCAAAAACGGACTGAGGGTACTGCTCGCGCAGCGTCTCGGTCACAGCAGTGGCCACGCTGGTCTTGTCCTTGAACGTGAGCAGGATGTTCACGGTAGTCAGGTCAGCGTTCAGTGTCATGCGAACGTTTCCGATAACGCCTTCCAGAGAGGAAAGGCCCTGGGTGGCAAAGTATTGCGTCTGCACCGGGATAATGACCTGGTTGCTGGCGACCAGTACATTGGTGAGCAGAAGCCCCAGGCTGGGGTTGCAGTCGATCAGGATGTAGTCATACGCCTGACGCACCGGCTCCAGCACGCGCCGCAGCACAGTCTCCCGGCTCATTGCCGTAGCAAGGTAGATATCCGCTTCGCTGAGCCGCAGGTCCGAGGGGATGAAGTCGAACCCGAATCTCTCGGAATGATAAATGGTTTCGCGGATGTCAGCAGGTTGGAACAATACTGCTGCACGCATCACGCTGGCGATGGAATTTTCCCTGGGTTCGCACCCGGCCACATAGTTGGTGAGATTCGCCTGGGGGTCAAAGTCAATACAGAGAACAGATTTACCTTTGCGGGCCAGAGCCGCGCCAAGGTTCACAACGGTGGTGGTCTTACCCACACCACCCTTTTGGTTTGCTACAGCAATAATGTTCATTTTGTTTTTCCTCACTTTCCGTCTCTTTTTGTGTTGTTTCTTGCAAAATCTACGATTCTCCAAATGATCGGTTTGGGGTACAGCTGCATTACGCAGGGTTTCCATTCGGCGCAACCTTCACAAAGGTATTCTTCCAGCCAGACTTGTTTTTCTTTGTAGTGGGTGCCGTTCATTCTGTTAAAACAATCCAAGCAAAACTCAGCCATTGTAATCACCACACGCATCATAGCTCTCGTCGAAAAATCCGCAGTCGCGCTTGTGTATGTTCTCTTGATAAAGTTCCTGGTACATTTCTTCCAGCGCCTTTTGATAGCAAAACGCTGTGGCTCGACAATCTGCCAGACTGTTGTGGGCGGTTTCTTCGCCCCAATCGTATCCGAAATAGTCGGCGTAGGTCGAAAGGTTTTTGAACTTGAAATCGCCATGCTTCGGTGAGAACTCCCCGTAAATGGCGGCGAAGATATTGCTCAGATCTTCAACGATGGTTTCATCGTTGAAACTGGCTCCGTAGCGGGTCAAGAAACCATTGTCAAACCCTGTGAAGTTGTAGCCGACAATGGTTTTTACCTGCGCCAACACCTGATTTAATCGGGGCAAAAGCTCGTAAATATAGGGAGCATTGCAAACCATTTCTTTTGTGATGTGGTTTACTCGCCGCGCTTCTGGCCAATCTTCTGTGAAGTACGGTTTCACATAGCTGTCCAGCAAAACTTCCCCGGTGTCAATATCCAGAATTGAAACTTGAAGTATTTCATCCTGGTTAAAATCCAGGCCCGTTGTTTCAATGTCAATGGACACCGTAAGGGTAGGGATGGTCCCTCGGTAGTTTTCTTCATCAAGTTGCCGTTGCTGGTCACACAGGGACAGCAGCTCTCCGTAGCGGATTGCTTGTTCCCGTTCTTTCTTCGCTTGAAGATAGCGGGAGCGGCGCTTGCGCCGCTGCTCCTCGTGGTAGGAGGTCATTTCCTCGTCGGTGGCCTTGCGAACTTCTTCGGAGGTCAAGTATCTGTATTTTCCAGTACAGAAACGATTGGAATACATGATGGTTCCCGCATCCTGAGATACGGGAACAAAACCCAGCTTGAACCATTGTTTTTCTGTCTTATACTTTGCCTTTTCGGCATCGGGCAAAAGGGAGAAGGACAGGTTTTTCATGGCGCTCACCCCCCAATATTGGCGGCATTGCCCTGAATGAGCAGAGCGTTGCAGATCAACGGAAGCCAGAACGGCCCGCTCTGTGCCATCTCGTGGGGATTCACTTTGCAGTTACACCAGGTGAAAAGACTATAACCTACTTCAATGGCGGTGTATTCGTTGTAAGTACCAAAGCGCTTTTTTACGCGCATACGGATGGCCGCAAAGTCGATGCCGTCAAACGACACATAGGGTTTGGAAATATCAAATATTTCTTCGTCAGCCGAGAGCAAGTAGCAAGCGGCCAGATAGCTTCGATCAGACTGCTGGCGCTCCAGCAGTGCGTCGGTGAGAATGTTGTACCGATTGCGGTGCTCGGGGGTCATTTGGATGGAGATGTACTCTTTTTTGGGCATGGGGATAGTCATAATTTTTTACCTCGCATTTCTTTGTCTTATTTGGCAGTTGTGCCTGTTAGGCACGACTGATTTACTGCGATATGCCGATTCTTTTTAGCGCTCTATTTGCAAAGATATTCGGCCAGCTGGATTTCGATTTCCAGCCAGGTTTCCAGACCGGCGGCTCTCATATTGGGATAGATCAGCGTGGCCACACCGATGATCGCCAGGACAATCAGCACGACCAGAGCGACGCAGCGCATCATCACAAATATGGCATTGACCAATACCCGGAGCAGCTGGGCGGTGCGTGATTTTTTCTCCACGACCGTTACTTCTTCCGTGATGCCGTATGCTTCTTTAAGCTGTGCCTGACGCTTTTCTTCCTGGATGCCCGCCATCAGGATGGCATGTCTGGTAGGGACGGTTTTCTTTTTCATTTTCTTTTTTCCAGTTCCTTGCATGCTATATTTAGGTTTTTAGAAAGGTTTTACCTATAAACCTTTTTTCTTTTATTGGTATATGTATATTTTTACACATATACTTGAAACCATTTTTATTTTTCTTTTAGGCAAGATACAATTAAAGTTCTTGTAATAATAAGGTTATATAGGACACTAATTAATATGCTCCAAAACATTACAATTTTTTATTGTTCCTAAGTTTTCTGTCGTAAGTGCACCGGTAGCTTCGTCATTGTCAGTTATACTCAATAAAAATCCCAAATTTCTTATTAAACCTTTGTTAATACCGAAAATACCGTGATTGATGTCCGTTAAAAAGAATATACCGTGATTTTGTCCGTCGTAAACCCCCTCGAAGTCCACTCCGTCGCCTATTAGACGAATACTTTGCTTTACAAAAATATTATCTGTCTGAATATAATATCCTTCCGCATATTTCACTCCGGATTCGCTGACGGCATCGGATGCAATTTTCTCCGCCATATCCTCCAAATCATAGACAGACGCTATTTCCCACGGGTCGCTTTCGGTGCCGTACCCTCCCGAAAATCCGAATTCGTCTAAATCAATCTGATAAACGGCATAAACGTCCAGGTCGCTCCGAATGTCGTCGAAATCGGATTCCCAACGTAAAAAGGAATAAGTCATGTGTTCTTCGGGTATATACCACGTTGCGTCGGGACTTTCAGGCGTGTCCGCAGCATACCCATGCTCCACTGTCTGAGTATTCCATAAACTCCACTCGTGTTGACCGTCATAGTTTCCTACGTAAAAATTGACCGTGTATGTAACCTTATCAACCCATTTCGCAAATAGCGTCATATCGGACATTATCGGCTCGTTGAAATAAAATTTGTTTATACATTCCTTTTCCTTGTACCAACCGCCGAAATTTTTCCCGTCCTTAAACGGTTCGGCAGGCTGAACCGCAACCGAACCGCTGTCCACGAATTCAGTCGACACATTGCTTCCGCCATTCGTATCAAATTCGACTGCAAAAACCTTTATCCATTTAGCAAACAAGGTTATGTTTCCGTTGATTTTTTCACTTGAAAAATCAAACATTTCTGTTCGTTCTTCGTTTTTATACCAGCCGTCAAATCTGTAACCGGACTTTTCAGGCTCTTCGGGACACTCGATTTCTTTTCCTTTTTCCGCCTTAAGCGATACTATTGCGCTGCCCCCGTCTGTATCGAACTCAACCGTAAATGTTTCGATTTGGCATCCGACAAATGAAATCACAATCATTGCCGCCAAAATCAAAAGCAAAAGCCATTTTTTCTTCATACTTAATTCTCCTTTTTATTATTCCGTTTGCACGGTAATGTTTTTAATTTTGATATTAAAATTTCATAAAAATATCATTTAGTAAGTTTACTATAAACTTGTAGCACTACTCCATGTCAAGTAATTTCAATAAAAAAGTATAAAAAATAGGTGAAAGAATGAAATATATTGTCAGTGAAATTAGCAAAATGTTAAATGTAAGTCCGTTTTTAATTAAAAAATGGGAAAAACAAAA
This sequence comes from uncultured Eubacteriales bacterium, assembly GCA_900546635.1. Classification (GTDB taxonomy): domain Bacteria; phylum Bacillota; class Clostridia; order Oscillospirales; family CAG-272; genus UMGS902. Next base: position 6,485 of record URDS01000045.1, read on the forward strand.
TCTGATTAAATTCGACAGAGGGGACAACAACTACAGAAAAATCGATGCTAAACTCATCCCTCTGTTGACTGACATAAAAACATTCCGTGAAATAAACATAAGTGCAAAAGAAATAAAAAATTTTTTTTCAATGTCGTTAAACGAGGAACTGAACTTCTTTACAAAAATCATCTCTGAGTCGGAAAATAAAATAAATGAGTTAAAGGAAAAAATAGAATTCTTAAAGTTTGAACAGGAATTGATACTTCTGACAATACGCCTCAAGGATAAATACGAAATTTCGGCTCCTCCGTTTGATGTCGTCGTCGCCAAACAATCAGCCGCCTTGGAAAACTATATAAATTGCTTTAAGGTCAACGATTGGACAATCGGAAACCGAGCCGACATAGGTTATGCCTCCGATTCTGCCAAAAATTATGAAAGTAAAGATATTTTATGGAAAAAAAGTTCCGAAAAAAATTATTATGTTACAGCCATCCCTGCTTTAAACAGTAATATTTCCGAAACTTTTCGAGCAAGAGTGACAGATGAACTGCAATATTTCAAGTCAATGGGTATTTCGGTATGCAACGTACTTGCTACCGGTATCGCTTTGGAAAAAGATTATACCTATCTGCAAACTTTTTTTGAAACAGAAAAAATATAAAAGCGCGTCCCGTCCAGGACGCGCAAATCAGGAGTTTTTGGACATTTTGTCGTCGATATCTATCTGTATATCCTCTTCAAGCTCTGTTTCCGTATTTTTGAACCCCTTGCCCACTACTTCTCTTACCGTAAACACGGTTGCAAAGGAGTTTTCGTCCGTTTCCTTGATTATGTGCTTTGCGCGGTTCAACTGCCGCTTGTAGATGACGCACATAACCATTGTTTTTTCCTCGTGCGAATACGCGCCCTCCACCCGTATGTTGGTTACGCCTCTTCCGAGCTTGGTTTTGAGCGCCTCAGACACTTCGACGGGCTTGGAGGTGACGATATTTAGCCCCATTGCCGAGGAATAACCTTTGTAAATCATTTCCTGCACGATTTCGCTTGCGATTTGCGTGGCTATCGAATACACGAACACCGAAAAGCCGTCAAAGCCTTCGCCCTTGATGAAAAACTGCGAAACAAGAGCGGCAACCAGAATGGTAGCCAGGTCTATGTAAAGAATGACGCGCATGGAGTTTGTTCCGCGCTTGTGTCTTTGGAGCAAAAGCGCAACTATGTCCGAGCCGCCCGTCGACGCCTGAATAGACAGCATCATGGGCAGGCTCAGTCCGCACAGCACGCCGCCGATAAGAGCGAAAAGCACCTTGTCCTCTCCCGCGCCGACAGTGCCCACCAGGGACGCAACGTCGAACAGCCCGAGAAGCTCCATCATTCCCCCCATAAGCAACAGGCATATGCCTGTTTTCAGCGCGAATTTCTTGCCCGTTTTGAAATAGCTGATGATTACAAGCGGGATGTTAATCACCACGAGAAACGCCCCCATGAGGTCGGGCAGCGTATCCTTGAAAAGCCAGGACAGCGTGGACGCAACGCCCACTGCTCCGCCGAGAGTTATCGCGTTTGGCAGCAGAAAAAGCTGTATACCCACCGCGCGGAACAGCGCGGCAAGAAAAATGGTAGACGCCAGCTTGAATATTTTTTTGAAGCTCTTTTTTTCTTTCATATTATTTGTATCTCTTATTGAAATCGGGCTTGTTCAACACCGTGTTTATCGAAGTGCAAAATGCGAAACACTCCTCGTCCACCTTGCGCAAAATACGCTTGAACACCTGATTCTGTCGGTACTGTATGACGACGTTCACAACCTTTCTGTCGGTAGGCTCGCCGTATTCGGTCACTACCTCTATATTCGTGGCGCCCCTCTTGAAAACCTTGAACAGTTCCGCGTCAAGCTCCTGCGATTTCTTGGTTATAACCGTGTATTTCAGCACGGGGTCTATCCCGTTCATAAAAATTTTGACGCAGAAGGAGGTCACGTATGACATCAGCAGCGAGTAAAGCACCTGCATCAATTCTCTTTGCAGCGCAAACGCGAGCGCGTAAACTCCCAGATTGAAGATAAGCAGAACCTTGCCCATTTCCACGTGGGGATTTTTGACGCTGACCAGTCCGGTTACGATTTCGCTGCCTCCGTTGCTGCCGCCGGCAAAGTAAGCAACCGTTATGGCCGCAGCCGAAAGCGCTCCCCCCATTACCACGCCGATAATCCTGCTGTCCGAAAACTGAAAGAAATTTATTTTTTCAAAGAGCAGCGTCACCGACGAATAAACCACGCAGGCGAAAACCGTCCTGACTGAATATGATTTTTTGAGTTTGAACAGCGCGGCAATCAGCAGCGGCGCGTTCAGCGCTATGCTGCCTATGCTCACGGGTATGTTAAAGGTATAATACAGGATGTTGCTCAGTCCGCCTATGCCCCCCGCCACAACGGAACAGGGCAGCACGAAGACATAGATTCCCAGCGCCATAAGCGTCCCCGCAAGTGTCAGCATGGCATATATCTTTATATATTCTGCAAAAGAATTTTTTTTGTTTAACGTCGTCATATTGGCTTGAAACCGATTTTCTTACAATCATTTATTTATATCAGCAATTGCGAAAAATGTCAAACGGAAACGGGCAGATTTTCACCGTTCTTCAAAGCTCGACCTCCCTTGCCTGTCGCCTTGTCCTACGGGAGCGTCTGTGTTCCGACGTAGATTTCAACCGCAAAAAAAGCGCTGCGGCGCTTTATGCGCCGCAGCGTCGGTTCGCTCATTTGTCGTCGGGCGCCGTTTGGTCGGGCGCAAAAAACAACTGAAAGATTCTGTCCATTTCCGCAATTCCCTTTTCGGAAAAATGCAGAGACGGAAACAGTTCCGCCATACGCTCGCCGAGTTTAAGAGCGGTTCCTTCCTTGTCGGCGTCCTCCCCGTATACGCCTGCAAGCTCGGTTGCCAGCTCTTTTATTCCCGCCACAAAATCAACCGCCTTAACGCTCTTGTCAATCAGACGCTCCCTCGCGTCGGAAAACAAAAAAATCTGCGAATAGACAAGGCTGAAAACATTGTCCTTCATCAGGTTTTTGAGGCTTTCCTTGTCGGAAGCGGCGAACAGCTTGTAAACCGTCACCGAAGTCGCTCCGACAGACACGGCGTCAACCAACAGCGCGTCGGTCAGCAGCCCGCTCCATCCCGTCTTGTCTACCAGCAGCATTTTTATCGCCACCACCGGCAGAGCAAAAACAAACGGCGCAGCCACGCACGGGTCAAAGCCTCCCGTAAGGTCGATTTTGAGCTTGGGCAGCAGCTTTTTCAAAAGCTGCACAAGCACGACCACGACAAGAGTCTCGACAAAATACGCAAACCCGCGTGTTTTAATCAGCATAACGACAAAATCGCCGAAAAGTGTTCCGAGTTCCATAAATTTACCTCCTCCCCGCCTCCGCAAAGGGCGGATTCAAGAAGCGATTGACAACCCCAAAATCACTCTGACGCAATTGTACACCCGTTTTTTTGCCTGTCAATAGACCGGTCCGAAGAAAATTTAAAAAAAATTCGCTATTTTTAGCCCCCTAAAATCCGTTAAAAACAACGCCCCTTTTTTTGCCGCAACCGACAAATCCATAATAACAAACTATGACTTGCCATTCAATATAGATATTTGACATGGCTTGATATATGTTTTAAAATTTCAGACGTAAAACAAATTAAAACTCTTAAAAATATGAATGCAAAAGAATACGTTGAATTTATCAAAGAAAATTCTTATATCGCCGCAGACTCCGACGCGCACCGATGTATGCATATTTTGGCTCGCAACGCGCAGAAAATTACGGCGAAAATAAACGGAAAATATCTTTCGCCCGAAAAAATACGCAAATTGTTTTTCAGGCTGATTGGCAAAAAAACAGACGAATCGTTTTTGTTGTTTCCGCCCTTTTACACCGACTGCGGCAAAAACATAACGGTAGGCAAAAACGTGTTCATAAATTCCGGATGCTGTTTTCAGGACCAAGGCGGCATAACCATAGGCGACGGCGCTCTGATCGGTCATCAGGTTGTGCTTGCAACACTCAATCACGACCTGAATCCCGAGCGTCGGAAAAGTATGAAGGCGGCGCCCATCGTGATAGGAAAAAACGTGTGGATAGGCGCGCACGCCACCGTGCTGGCGGGCGTTAGCATTGGCGACAATGCGGTAATCGCCGCAGGCGCAGTGGTAACAAAGGACGTGCCTCCCATGACGGTAGTTGCGGGAATACCGGCAAAAACAGTCAAATCCGTTTAAAAAAGGAGATTTTGTATGAGCGGTTATATTTGCAAACTCGATGAAAAAGTCGAAAGAAGACACGTGCGGTACAACAACCGCTACGGAATTGCGCTTGCGGGCGACCTATACCAAGCGAAGGGATTAAATCACACAAAAAAACATCCCGCCATAGTCATAGGCGCGCCTTACGGCGGCGTAAAGGAGCAGGGAGCCTGCGTGTATGCAAACCAACTTGCGCAGCGAGGCTTCGTCGCGCTGACATTCGACCCCTGTTATATGGGAGAGAGCGCGGGAGAACCCCGCCGTGTGTCCTCTCCCGATATGTTCAGCGAGAATTTTTCCGCGGGCGTGGACTTTTTGGGGCTTTTGCCCTATGCGGACAGAAACAAAATCGGCGCGCTCGGAATATGCGGCAGCGGCGGCTTTGCGCTCTCGGCGGCCGCTGTGGACACGCGCATTAAGGCGGTTGTAACGGCAAGTATGTACGACATGAGTTATGCTGCGCGCGCGGGGCAAACACCCGAGCAGCTCGCCGCAACCAAAGAACGGCTTTCTTTGCAACGTTGGAAAGACGCGGAAAACGGTTATCCCGAATATATCCCCTCTTTTCCCGAAGAACCGACGCAAAACATTCCCGACGAAATGCAGGGCATATGGCGCGAATTTTACGAATTTTACGCCACAAAGCGCGGTCACCACCCAAACGCGCGAGGCGGATTCACAACCACCAGCGATTTGTCTTTTCTCAACTATCCGCTGCTGCACTATATCGACGAAATCTCGCCCCGCCCCGTCCTCTTTATTGTCGGCGAACAGGCGGAGAGCAGATTTTTCAGCAACGTCGCTTATGAAACGCAGCCGAGCCGAAGGAAATGCTCGTCGTCCCCGACTGCAACCATGTAGACCTTTACGACGACGCAACAAAAATTCCTTTTGACAAAATCGAAAGCTTTTTCAAAACAAATCTGTAAAGAAAGAGAAAAAACCGATGCGATTTATTTCAAAACCATGTGCAACTACCAAAAAAAAACAAATCAGGAGTAAAAAAAATGAAAAAAACAATTACACTCATTCTTGCTTTTTTGCTTTTGTGTTTCGGACTGAGCGCTTGTACAGACCTGAAAAACAACAACGACGATAACGACGGCGACGGCGGCAACGAAAATTCCTCTCCGACAACTGCGGCAAATATACTTGTGGCGTATTTCTCCTGTACGGGCAATACGGAAAAGATTGCAAAAATGATTGCCCGTGAAACGGGCGGCGCATTGCACGAAATTCAGCCACAAATACCTTACACGGAGGCGGATTTGGACTATTACAGCGGCGGCAGAGCCGACAGGGAACAGGCCGATCCTGCCGCCCGCCCCGCAATCGCAAACAGCGTGGAAAATATGCCGGACTACGATGTGATTTTTCTCGGTTACCCTATTTGGCACGGACAGGCGCCGAAAATCATCTACACCTTTTTGGAAAGCTATGATTTCGCGGGCAAAACCATCGTTCCCTTCTGCACATCCGGTTCCAGCGGAGTCGGCTCGAGCGCGGACAATCTCCGCCCGCTTGCACAAAACGCCGATTGGAAAAACGGAACGAGATTCTCATCAAATACGACAGAAAGCGAAATAAAAGCTTTTGTCGAACAGCTCAATCTTGATTTGAAAACGGATACAAATATGCTGAAAATTTCTGTCGGAAACACAACGCTTACGGCAAGCTTGACAGACAATGCAAGCGCTGCTGCGCTCTTTGAGGCTTTGAAAAAATCGTCCCTTACCATAGAAATGCAAGATTACGGCAATTTTGAAAAGGTCGGCACGCTCGGTTTTTCACTGCCGCGCAGCGACGAATATTTTACTACGGAAGCAGGCGACCTTATCCTATATCAGGGCAATCAATTCGTAATTTATTACGACACAAACAGTTGGAATTTTACCCGACTCGGCAAAATCGAAAATATAACTGCTTCCGAGTTGCGTTCGATTCTCGGCAGCGGCAACGTAACAGTCACCCTCTCCGTCTGAAAATCATATCGGCGGCTGTTTGACAACCAAAACACCGTGCGAAACAAATATAGATTAGATACATGAACGCCGAAATGCAACGGCTCGGTTTTGGATTTTTGTAGAATACGCCTAATATATCGACCCATTGAAATTGAAATAACAATATAAATATTAAAAAAACGAACGCTGCTATCTGCGCGATACTTGTCAAACGGCACAAGACAAATTAAAAGTTTATACAGATTATTTCTATGTGACTAAATTAACACTTTGTCGAATCGCGCAGTCTTTCGCATATCGAATTTATTCTGCCGTATTATGACGCCGAAATGTCAATCAAGAACGGGTACTTATCGACTTACGGATTGCCGGAAGCGGACGAAAAAGAAAAAATCGCCCATACAGGCGATTTTCCGAGTGATATTTCTTTTGGTACTCCCGGCGGGAATCGAACCCACAATTAACCCTTAGGAGCAATAAGAATTAAGCGTTATAGTGTGCATTATAGCCTTTTTAAGACGTTTTGTCCACTATGAACGCTTATTTTTTTTCTTTTTTGCGTTATACGCGGTAGCTTTCATCTTATGTGTTTCTGTATGGGTGTAATTTGGGTGTAAATAAAAGGTGTAAAAATCTTCCGATAAAGGCAAAATCATTGCGTTCTATACATACATTTTATAAAAGTTTTAACAAAATATGCGCTTGTTTACCCATATTGACAACAAAGGCTTTTTTTGATATAATATAACAAAAGTTAAAAGCGTGGTGAGGATGGTGGAAAAGACTTTGCAGCAAATGCAATTCAAAGACAGGCTTTGCCGAACATTGCTTCGTATCAATTGGTTGATCGCAATTGCTGCAATTTTGCCTGTTTTGTCAAAAATATTCATAGGCGTGGCGGCTATCGGCATGGCTTTCTATTATTTGATTTTAATAGCAGTCACAATCATAACATTAGGTCTTTTTTTGCTGAATGATTCTTTCAGAGCGTTATATAAAATCAACTTAGATGGTTTACAAGAACTTTCGAACCAAGTCATTCAAGTATATCGGATTGCTCAACCCGTTCTTGCAGGGATATGCGCGTTCCTATCTGCAATTGTGCTTATCGTAATCGTTCGGAATCAGGACGAAACGCATAAAACAAGAAAAATTGTTTCTGTATCATTAGTAGTCCTTATCGTTCTGATTGCTAACCTCGTATATTATATGAAACTGATTTAAGGGGGTAACTATGAAAATTTTTTTGATAAACAGATCGGATGTTTTACTTTTTTCAGATGACAAAAAGTTAAAAGTGGGGAAAGAAAACGGCAGAGAGTATATTGACGCCCCTGTTTTGGCGGATGGAAGAATTGTTTTGCGGGCAATCCGTAAACCCGAACTTTCCTATCCGAATTGGTGGCTTTATTCTGCATTCTTCTGGATTATCGGAATATTGGGCTTGTTTACTCCCAGATATTCCCGCTTTGATTATGCGTTGGATTGCAATGTCATTTTGGACAGCGGGCAAACGCAGGATATTTGGCTTCGGTTTAACCACTTTGTCAACAAAAAGTCAAGTATTCCCGTAGCCGCGGTAACGGTGCCTGAAGGAACGGTTGCAACATTGGAAAACGCCGCATACGTTTATGACAAGACTTCGTGCAGACGGAGGAAGGTTTACAAACTTGTTTCTTTGCTGATGCGGGTTGCTGTTATTGTTGCAGTTTGTTTTATAATCATTTAAGCAAGGGAGGATGAGAAAATGTTAAATTTATTGGCTGCAAATATTGACGGATTGGAAATTGCTTACATAGCGGTGGGCGTTTTGCTTGGTATCGCGATTATTGCGGCGTTTATCGCTCAAATCGTGATTGCAATCGGATATTGGCGCGGAAACCGCACCAACAATTCGTTGGGACTTTCGGGCGGAGAGTATGCGCGCAAACTTCTCGATCAGAACGGAATGCCGGATGTACAGGTAAAAAAATGCGGTATTATACGAACCATTTTATTCGGAAACCATTATAGTATCACCAAAAGAACGGTTTATCTCCGTATGCGTACGATCAATAAACCCAGTCTTACAGCTGTGGCGATGGCTGCGCAAAAAGTTGCGCTTGCCGAACAACACAGGGACGGCGATACAAAAATGATCGTCAGAAGCCGTTTGCAGGGACTGGGCGTGTTTGCACCGATTTTATTTGTACCGTTGGTCCTTATCGGTTTTCTGGTTGATATCTTTGTTTTGGAAACACTTCTGTTTTCTTTGATTACCGCGGGTATTGGTTTACTGTTTATCCTATTCGGATTTATCGTAACTCTTTTAAATATTCCCGTGGAAAAGAAAGCAATGGAACGCGCGCAAGTTTTATTGGAAAGTGAGTTGACCGGAGAAGAAATGGTCACCGTCAAAAAAATCTTCCGCAGTTATCTGGTCGAATACGTATTACAGTTCATCATTGCTATTTTACGCATTATTCAACTGATTCTGAAAATTTTGATTAGTATTCGTAAAAAATAAATTATTTAGAAAAGGAGCAATATCTGTGAAGAAAAAATTATTGACAATATTACTCCTCGCAACAATTTCAATCTTAGGTGCAGTGCTTTTTGTTGCGTGTAACAACGGAAACGCCACTCAAAAAGATACCTATAGTATAACTTTATCCCACGACGATACGGAAACGCCTCTTGTCAAAATCAATACAACAGGCAATTACGATTGGAATGCAATTGAAAAGGGATCGAGTATTACATTTTCTGTTGAATTGAGAAACGACTACGACCCGTCCACCTTGAAAATTTTCTCAAACGGCAAGGAAACAGCCTTGCAACTAAACGCAGATCTTTCTAATGATTATATTGATAACGTAACTTATAGACAGATCGGTACCTTTATGCTTGAAAATATTTCTGAAAATATAAATCTTACCTATCAAGCGGAAGAACAGAAAATTGCGATTCATTTTTATACGTCCATATTTGAGGGAACTCCTACGACGGAGCAAACCGAGGTTTTGAACAGTTTTTACATCGACGGAGATACAAAGCCTTTGAGCGAGTATGTTGATTCTGGAGAGCCTTTTTATACTACTCTTTCTCGGATTTTAAGCACCGAAACAAGGAACGGATCAGATAAAAACGAAGGGTATTTATCGGTTTGCAGGCGTTCAGGCAAATAAGCATGAGCGCCTTTTTATTTTTCTCAAAAATGCATTTTTAACTTATTTTATATTTTTTCATTACCATATTGAACTTTCGAATGCATTCTCATTCATTGAAAATTCAAACTACATAACGTTCGCAATAATAAAAGAAAAATAAAAGCAACATTTTTTTAAAATACCCCCGATTTTAGTTTCAAATTGTCCATGGATATATGAGAGGGTTTTTACTTCATTATTAAAAATAAAAAAATTTCAAAAAAATAGCCGATTTCCCCTTTGTTTTGTCCATGGATATATAGAAAGAAGTTTTGAAGAATATCCGCTCTCTGGCATGTATAAGCAAGCGGGATTTCATTATCACGATAAGTAGGATTTTATGAACAATAAAAATAAGCGACGGGAAGAACTTTTACAGTTTATACGGCGACGAAGCGGGCGAAGATTTCTTGTGGCGGTCATGGTGAGAGAGTTCGGCGTGAGCGAGCGGACAATACAGAGCGACCTCTCCGTTTTGGAAGTATTCGGGCAGATCAGGCGGACGCCGAGTTATAATTCGCTGCACCGACAAAACGGAAATATTATCGTCTATACGGGCAGCCGCAAGCGGCAATCTCATAAATCGGACGACGGATAATTTGAACTTGTTGAGGGGTGAAGTCAAACCGAACGAAAATGAAGCAAAAAGACCTGTTTTGTGGAACAGGATAAGAAGTGAGACTCAAACTGAGTCACACTTACATTCTAAGACAATCGGGATACCCGATTTCTTTGGGCAAGTGGGGTGCAAATTCGCTTGCCTTTCTTTCTAAAATTTCAAGGAGATGTGGATGCAGAATACACCGAGAAGAAAAGCAAGAATTCGTACTATCAGAGAAGTAATTGCGCTTTTGAAACAAGCGGATAGCCAAACGGCTGTTACCTATCATTTTATCCGTAAATTATGCGACAGCGGTTGTATCAAGACTATCCGTGCCGGAAAGAAAATTCTAATCAACTACGACGAACTGCTTGCCTATCTGAACTTGGACATTGACGAGGCTTGTTGATATGGCGACGATACGAAAACGACAATTAATGAACGGCGGGAACGCTTATACAGTACAGGTCAAATTCAAAGATAAAGGCAGCGGAAAAACTATACTCGAAACAACGACTTGGCGTCCCGACGGGAAGATGACCGCAAAGCAAGAAGAACGCGCCGTCCAGACTTTTGCGGAAGAATTTGAACGCCAAATCAAAGCAACCGTAAACGGAGCCACGGCGACCGTCGATACACCGAATATTACATTCAGGGAATTCGCCGCACAATGGTTGGAAAAAATCAAACGCGATTGTTCTTTGAACTATTATGTAAAAGCGCGCGACAGTATTGCGCTTGCGAATGAGTATATCGGCGGATATAAATTGAGAGAACTTACTCCTGCTATCATTCAGAATTTTTACGATAAACTCGATGCTATGAAAAAGAAAATTTCAAGGGTCTTTCCAAAACCCGAGTTTCGCTCGACATTGGAAAAATACGGCTTTAATTACATGAAATTGCGGTATGAGGTAAATATACAGAGTTGTACCCTCGCAAATGCTTTTGCGGGAAAAGCCGTCAGTAAAAATTGGAGCAGCGACTTTGCCGAACGCACGGGTATTCCTTTCCATGAACTCTTTGACGAGAAAATAACGGAAGAACCTTACGCCTACGAAACGATACATAAATTAAAGCGTATCATTCGCGCCGTCCTATCCCTCGCAAAGAAAAACCGTTTGATTACGGATAACTATGCGTCGGCGGATTATATCAATTTCCCAAAGCGCCCGCCGCATAAAATCGAATGTATGTCCGACGAGGATGCCAAACGCTTTTACAAATTCATTTTGGACTACCCCGATATTCGCTATAAATCTGCAATGCTTTTGTTTCTTCTTGCAGGCTTTCGCCGCGGCGAAGTGGCGGGACTTGAATGGAAAGATATTGATTTTGACAAGGGAGAGATTACAGTAAGCCGTTCGGTAACGACCGTAACGGGATTTGGAATGATAGAAAAAGAACCTAAAACGGAAATGTCCAAACGGACTCTTGCAATTCCCGAAGTCTTGCTTGAAACGCTGAAAGAGTACAAAGAATGGCAAACAAAACGCCGCGCGGAACTCGGTGATTATATGGAAGAGAATGATTACCTTTTCACGCAGGAGAACGGAAAGCGGCTTTATCCAAGCACATTCACGGGGTGGCTGAACAAAATGCTGCGGGAAGCGAATATCGACCATTATTCCCTGCATAGTTTGCGCCATACGAACATCACTTTGCAGATCGCCGCAGGCGTTCCCATTGTGACCGTCGCAGCGAGAGCGGGACACGCCCGCGCAAGTACAACCAGCGATATTTACGCCTATGCTCTGCGCAGCACGGACAAGATGGCGGCGGACAAACTCGGCAGTATCTTTTCAGCCCAAGAAAAGCTCGCAGAAACCCTTAAATTGTCTGATCAAGAAACCGTATCTGACACGGACGAAACCGACGCCGTGGCTGAATTCAAGCATATAAAAGCCGAAATGCAAAGGCTCGGCTTTGAAACTTTGGAAGAGTACGAAGAGTATCTCGATTTCTTGGAGATGAAACGGATAAAGAAAAGAGATTTTGAAATGTAAAACGGCATGGAAAAACCGCTTGATTTTAACTTTCAATCAAGCGGTTTTTTGGTACTCCCGGCGGGAATCGAACCCACAATTAACCCTTAGGAGGGGTTTGTTATCTCCATTTAACTACGGAAGCATATTC
>URDS01000046.1 GCA_900546635.1 uncultured Eubacteriales bacterium
GGAGCGCCTGCGCGGAATTTTTATACGTATCGTACATCGAGGTAAAGTTCGTATTATATGCGCGTACCATATAGATCAACTGCTTGTTGTATGGGCCGATCTGATAGAAGTAACCGATATCGAACACCAGAGAATCAAAAATAATGTCCAGCATATCCGCGGATTCCTCATCGCGCGTGCCCTGACCGATCAGGTTGACATCATAGTAAACAGGCGTAACCATCTTCTGGCCGTAATACGCGAGCGCCTCGGTAATAACACCGGTGCGTTCGAGATCGTTCTGAATCAGCGGTACGCAGATGAACTGCGAGTTGTACGGCGCAACCGTGGCAAAGTAGGAATCCTGCTGCTCATTCAGCTTCGGATAAGGCAGAATGCCGAAGTCGCTTTCCATTTCGCGGAAGCCGGGAATCGCGCCCATCCAGGTTGTCCAGAACAGGCCCTGGTCATTCTGCCACATCGGCGTAGCAGAAGAAATCGATCTCTGATACGTGTACGCATACTGCGTATCGTAAGCAATTGCAAAATATTTTTCCAGCGCGGCAAGCGTTGTCTCATTATAGAGTGTGAGTTCGATGGTACCGTCCTCGGCGATTGTGCAGCACTGCTGGCCGGCGGCGTTCACAATACCCAGAACCGAGTCATCCCAAACAAGCAAACCGAAACGGTCATTCGAGTTCATCATGCCGTCCTGGTTCAGGTCCTCAGTTACCGTCTTACAAAGCTCCGCAAACTTGTCCAACGTCCACTTGTCATCATAAACAAGCTGATACGGATCCTCAAGTTCATACGCGGAAAGCAGTTCCTTATTGAACATGAGAACAAACGCCGCGTCATTGTCCGAAACGGTGATTTCACCGGTTGTGAAGAACATAACGCCGTTTACTTCAAGGCTCTCGTTCGCTTTCTGGTCCCACCAACTCTTAGTTAAGTCAATACCCGGAACCGAATTTAAGTCATAGAGAAAATTGCTGTAAGCCAAAACGCTCACATCATAGCCCGCGATCAGCGCGAGGTCAAAATTGCAGTCGCCCGCGTTGACATCGGTGCTGATCTGCAAAAAGCCCGGACCGCCGCCGCTCGAATATGCCTTTTTGGCCGTTTGAGAAATGCTGATATTGTAGTTTTGCTCGACAAGGCTCTTGCGTTTATACTGCGCGTTGTCCAGCGCGAGAGAAGACTCCTCGGTAAACGTGAAATCCTCATACGCCACGTTGCCCGCGGTCAAAATGTTAAAAGTTTCTCCTTCATAATCCGCAGTTTCCGGAACGCCGAGTTTTTCTCCCTCCTCCGAACTGGGATCGGTTACGTCGCCTGTGCTTGTATTACTCGTTCCCGCAGGCGTTTTCTCATCGCCGCAGGATGCAAAAATACCGATACACAGTACAACTGTCAAAAGTAAAAGCAAAATCTTACTTGCTTTCATGAAAATCATTCTCCTTTCACAAAATTGTGATTATAAAATACAGGATTATCCTATCACATCAAACCCGGTGTTTCAATACAAAAAAATAAACTTTTCCTAAAAATCTTTGCAAGGGATTGACCAAAGAAACGCTTTATGCTAAAATGTAACTGTACTTTTTTCACTATTTTCGCCATTTTTTATCGACATCATTCACCGGTATCAAAAAGATCGAAGGGAGGAATCGAAATGCATATTCTTGTGGAGGCCGCCTACATGTGCTCCCACTGGTGCACACACTACATCAAGGGAATCGCCGCGCAGGCCAAGCGCAAGAACATACAAATCACCGTTCACTCCTCAGCCGACTTTTCCATAGACGAACTCACCGCCGACAACTGCGTTATCATGCTCGGCTCCTCCATGTCCTGGGCCACGCAGACCATGCATCTTTTGCATACGAACGGCATCCGTCCGATCGTGCTCTCGCTGGCCAATTATCAAAAGCAGTTCCCGTTCGCCAGCTTTATTTCCATGGATTATGATGATGCCTCGCGCAAGCTGATGAAATACCTGGAGGAAAAAGGCTGCCGACGCACCGCGCTGTTCGCGGTCGATCCGCAGAGCGCGACCGATTCCTCCAAGGTCGCCAACTTTCTGCTCGAACCCGGACATGCCAAAACCGATATTTTCACCTATACGGACACGCTGCACGCAACCTGCAGCCGTCTGATCGACCGGATACAGAATTATGACTCGGTCATCTGCGCAAACGACATCGCAGCCGTTATCCTGATGAAACGGCTCAGCGAAATCGGCATCACCGCGCCGGATCGCATTCATATCGCGACATTCGGAGACACGGTGCTCTCCAGTCTCGGCATCCAAAACATTACCATTGCCAAGGTCAAAAGCGCGGAGGCGGGCAAGCTCGCCATCAACGCCTACAATCTGCTCAAGACCGTTCCCTCCCTCTCCTCGCTCGCCATGCTACTGCACTGCGACATTTTGGGCGCGGGCGGCGAAAAAATCGACGTGCAGCTGCAGCAAAAAAACAAAGCGTGCGAATCGTCTGACGGGCCTACCTTTTTCAGCGATCCCGACGTGAGCGAGGTTCTGCTGGTCGAAAAACTGCTTTCGGGCTGCGATAAGCTCGACGTTCTGATTCTTCGCGAGCTTTTAAACCGGGAAAGCTATTCCAAGATTGCCGCCAAGCTGTTCGTCGCCGAAAACACAATCAGCTACCGAATCAAGCGCATTCTTTCCATGGCGCCCGAAAAAACGAAAGAAGAAGTTTTTGATCTGCTCGCGCAATTTTTGGTATAATCCCGAGCGTCAAACCGCGGTTCTTTTCACACACCGAAAGTCCGCGGTTTTTCTGTGTAAAAATTTGTATGAAAAAACCGCGCAAATGTGATATTATATATAGGTAAACAGATACCGATTCCGCACCGCGCGGAGATCCGGTAAAAATTCTTCAAGGAAAGGCTGAAATCCATGAAAATTCTCGTCTGCAATGTGGGCAGCACCTCGCTGAAGTTCAAACTTTACGAAATGCCCGAAAAAAAAGTATACGCAACCGCCAAGGTCGAGCGCGTAGGCAGTGAAACCGAGGCCATCTATTCATTCTGCAATACCGCAACCGGTGAAAAGATCGAAAAAGATCATCTCTCCGTGCCGAAATACAAGGACGGCATCGCGCTCTTTCTCGGCGACCTCTTAGATCCGCGGCAGAATATCCTCAGCGCCATCGGCGAAATCGAAGCCGTGGGCTTTAAAACCGTACTGGCCAAGGGGCACCACGGCGTATTTGAACTGGACGACGAAGTGCTCGGCGCCATGCGCGATTATCTGTTCATTGCGCCCGCGCACAACAAGCCATACCTCGACGCCATCGGCGAGTTCAAGGCCATGCTGCCCGGCGCGCTGCTTGTCGGTTCGTTTGAAACCGCGTTCCACAAAACCATTCCGCCCGAAAGAAAGCTGTATGCGCTTCCCTACGACTGGTATGAAAAATACGGGATCCAGCGCTTCGGGTTCCACGGCCACTCGCACGAATACACCGCGCGCCACCTGCCCGAACTGACCGGCAAGGACAAGTTCCGCGCAATCTCCTGCCATCTCGGCGGCTCCTCCTCGCTCTGCGCGATTGAGGACGGCAAAAGCGTGGATTGCAGCTTCGGCTTCACGCCGCAAACCGGTCTTCCGCACGCCGCGCGCTGCGGAGACATCGACGCTTATATCGTTCCGTTTTTGATGAACGAGGGACTGAGCCTTGATGAAATCACCACGGCGTTCTCCAAAAACAGCGGCCTGTACGGCGTTTCGGGCGTAGACAGCGATCTGCGCTTCATTGAGGAAGCGGCAAAGGCGGGCAACGCGCGCGCAAAGCTTGCGATCGACCTGTTTGTCGCCTCGATCGTCCGCTATGTCGGCAGTTTCTATGCCGAACTCGGCGGACTGGACTATCTGACGTTCGCAGGCGGTATCGGTGAAAACTCGGTTACGGTACGCCGCCGCGTATGCGACGCGCTCGGCGTGTTCGGCGTGCGCATCGACCCCGAAAAGAACAGCGCGGCGCATGGTGAATGCGAACTCTCCGCGCCCGATTCCAAGGTGAAAATTTATACCATTGCCACCGACGAAGAACAGATGGTCGCCATGAAGACCTATGAATACAGCCTCAGCCGCTGAGCTTCCCGGCCGGTGCGGCCCGGCGGCGGAGCGTCTCTTTCGCGAAAGCGCTGCCGGAAAGGTTTGCGGCGTGTTTTCAAGCGCGCTGTACTGCGATTTCGGCAAAGAAATCCTGCTGTTTCACGGCAGCGCTTACGGGGAAGTGCCGTTCGGCGTCGCGCTTGACGACGTACAAAGCTTTCTCGGCGGCTGCAAAGCGGAGGTCGGAGACGCGGCCGTCCTGTGCGCGCACGGCTTCTCGCTCGGCGCGCAAAGTTATCTTCTGCGGCAGGGCGCCGGTCGGCCGCCCCGGCAAACAGGCGTTTTGATGCCGCCCGGCGCCGAGCGGCTTGATACACTGTATACATTCATCCGCGAAAACGGCTCGCCGCACGGCATACTATCTCTGCTTGAAACCGATGCGGCAACCAAAGCCGCGCTTCCGGCGCTGGAATCCGCCTTTTGCATGGGCGATGCGGGCGCGGCGAGCGATGCGGCGCTGCGGCTTATCGGCCGCGGACGCGGCCTGACGCCGTCGGGCGACGATTTTCTCTGCGGATTTTTTCAAACGCTGTACGCAGCGCGCAAAGCCGAAATCGCCGTTCCCGAAATTACGGAGACTTGCGCCGCAGCCGTATCCGGCGCGCTTGCGCGCACCTCGCAAATCAGCGGCGCCTATCTTCGCCATGCGCTCGCGGGCAGCTATTTTACGGTATACGATGTCGCCGTTCATGCCGTGCTCGGAGATTCGGATTTTGATAAGGCCTGCCGTTTTGTCTTTACAATGGGCGCCTCCTCCGGCACCGACACACTGCTCGGCGCGCTCGCTGCCGCGCGGGTTCTTTCCGCATCCCACCGCGGACCGCGCGGGTATATTTCCTGATTTTTTAAAGGATTTGTGTATTTTTCATAAAATCCGCTTAAAATAGGAAACATCGGCGTTTTTGTATGCTAAAATAAAAAGAGAGAGCAAAAACCGCTGTAAAATCATGAGGTGACGTATGCGCAAAACCAAAATTGTATGTACGATAGGTCCGGCCTGCTCAGACGAAGAAACACTGACACAAATGTGCCTTGCCGGCATGAACGTAGCGCGTCTGAACTTTTCACACGGGAGCTATGACGATCATCTCGCCCGTATTCTGCAAATCAAGCGCGTGCGTGAAAAGCTGAACCTGCCGGTCGCGATTCTGCTGGATACAAAAGGGCCGGAATACCGAATCAAAACGTTTAAAGACGGAAAAATCACCCTCTGCGCGGGCGACCGCTTTACTTTTACGACCGAAGAGGTCGAGGGGGATGCATCTCGAGTTTCGGTCAGCTATAAGGGCATGATGTCCGACCTTGCGGTCGGCGACCGCATTTTGCTGAACAACGGCCTGCTGTCCTTTAAAATTCAGGAATTAAACGATACCGACGCGGTATGCATCGTGGAAAACGGCGGCGAACTCTCCGACCGCAAAAGCATGAGCTTTCCGGGCAAGGTTCTGCGGCAGGTCTATCTGAGCGAGCAGGATAAAAGCGATATTCTTTTCGGCCTGGAAAACGGCGTGGACTTTATCGCCTGTTCCTTCGTCTCCCAAAAGCAGGATCTAATCGACGTGCGGACGTTTCTCCGCGAGCACGGCGATACGGAAACCGAACTCATTGCGAAAATCGAAAACCGCGCCGGCATTGAAAATATTGAAGAAATCTGCGAGGAATGCTCCGGAATCATGATCGGGCGCGGCGACATGGGCGTGGAAATCCCATTTGAGGAACTGCCTGCGATCCAAAAGCATCTGATTACCAAATGCCGCCTGCTCGGCAAGCGCGTCATCACAGCGACCGAAATGCTGGAATCCATGATTCAAAACGTGCGCCCGACCCGCGCGGAAATTTCCGACGTGGCAAACGCCGTCTACGACGGAACCAGCGCGATCATGCTCTCCGGCGAGACCGCCGTGGGCAAGCATCCGGCGCTGACCGTTGAAACCATGGCGCGCATCGCCGCGCAGACCGAAAAAAGTATCCACTATGAAAAACGGTTTTCCGCCGCAGCCTTCCATATCCACAATACCGTGGACGCCATTTCACACGCGACCTGCGGTATGGCGATCGACATCGGGGCGCACGCAATCGCCGTCTGTTCCCTGTCCGGAATGACCGCGCGCATGGTCTCGCGGTTTCGGCCGCCCGTCGATATTTTAGGCATCACGACCAGCGAGCGGACCTGGCGCAAGCTGGCGCTCTCCTGGGGCGTAACGCCGATCATGTGCGAGGAATTTAATTCTACCGAGGTCCTGTTCTATACGGCAAAGCGTCTGGCAAAGGAGACCTTTGCGCTCGCCGCAGGCGACCGGATCGTCATCACCGGCGGCGTAACCAACGGGCTTTCAGGCAATACAAATTTGATTAAAGTCGAAACGGTCTGACCGGTGAACGCGCCGAGTTTGGCCGGAAAGTTTACAGCGCGTGCAGATTTCCAAAACAGAATCGGAGCCATCGGCAAAAGGCATTTTTAAATCAACCCGAATATTCCGGAAGGAATTGTAAAAAGTCGATAAAAACGGTCTTTTTCAAAAAACGAACCCGACAAAGCCGCATTCCATTGTGACTTTGCCGGGTTATTTTTTGTTTTAGCCTGCGTTTTTTTATGGCCTCTGCTTTTTATTCCAAAACCGGTTTCAAAGCGTTCTTACACCGTCGCTCTATTCCCAAAGCACGGCAGCCGTCTGCTGCAAAAAAGCGGGATTGCTCCCGCTTTTTAAGCTTGTGGATAAAGATAAGAATTGCAAATTAAATAAATACGTTTACAAGGCGGACATGTGCCGCCTTGCAAACACCTTACAGGCGCGCGAGTGCCTCCATCGGCGGCGCGACGGCGCGAGCGAACGCGCCCTATCGTCGCAAAACCTTGGTTTTGCGGCGGAAGAAGGCGGACATGTGCCGCCTTGTAAACACCTTACAGGCGCGCGAGTGCCGCCAATGGCGGCGCGACGGCGTGAATACGCCCCTCGAAGGGGGCTCTCTTTGTGGCGTCAGGACTCCTCCCGGCTACGCCGGGCCCCTCCTCACGACTATACGCGCTCCATCGTCGAAAAACCTTGGTTTTTCGACGGTCAAAAATGAGTTCGGTATAATACCGAACTCATTTTTTTGTATACTCGCGCGGTGAAAGGCCGGTTTGTTTTTTGAACACCCGGCTGAAATAAAGCGGGTCATCGTATCCGAGGTGCGCCGCAATCTCGCTGATGCGCAAATCCCCCTCGCAGAGCAGCGCTTTGGCAGTCTCCATGCGCACGGCTGTGCGGTAATTCTGCGGCGATAATCCGGTCTGGCGCGTAAACGCGCGGATAAAATGAGACTTGGACAATCCGGCCATCGCGGCATATTCATCGTTGTCTGCATTTTCGGCGCAATGCGCCTGAATATAGTGCGCAACGCGATCGACGGCTTTATTGTACGGTGCAATAGACGGCGATGCACATCGCTGTTCAAGCAATGCGCAAAGCGTAATCAGTCTGCCGCCGCACAGCGTCCTATAGCCCGTTCTCCGTTCGGCAAAAGCGCGTATAGACAGCGTGCAAAATTCTTCAAATTCGGGAAAGGCGCCGACTTTGCAGATATGCCCACGCAAAAAAGCGAGCAGTTCGGCAGGAAGCGAGCCCGTAAAATGAATCCAAAAATAGGTCGTACCGCTCTCGGCCGTGCGATAAATCTGCGGTTCGGCCGGACGGTAAAGGAGCACCGTTCCGGCACGCAGAATCTGATCCGCGCCGTCAAGCCGGGCGCACAGCGCGCCGCGCTTAATATAGATCAGTTGATAGTCTTTTCGTCCATGTGGTCGATCGGTTGTCACCGGCCTGTCGGTATCGATAAACGCACCGCAATTGTTCAGTCGAATAAATTCGTTTCCGGCAAAGTCGGATACTTTGACCTTGCTTGCCGCCGCATAGCGCATACGATCACCCCGCTTTCCTTTACTATAGCACAGGATTTTAAAAAGTCAATAGCATTTTTGTCCATATAATGATAGTGCAGTGTATTGACCCTGCGTATAAAAGCGTTACAATGGAGATAACACAATACGGAGGTTGCCGCAATGCGTGAAAAAATACGTTTCAACGAAGAATGGCTGTTTCACAGAGGAGATATTGAAACCAAAGAGCCGCCCTACAAGGGCGCCGCATATATGCAGGCCAAAACAGCGCGCCGCTTGACCGATCCCGCCGCATATGCGTATAACGACCGGCCGAACGACTACCGTATGGATGCGCTCTATACCGCAGAGCGTTGGGAAAGCGTGACACTGCCCCACGACTATGTGATTTTGCAGGCGCCGGATCCAAACGAAAACTGCGGACTCGGCTACTTCAAATATGAAAACGCATGGTACCGCAAGCATTTTACACTGACACAAGAGGATAAGGGACGGCGCATCGCCTTATATTTCGAGGGTGTGGCAACACAATGTGAGGTTTTTGTCAACGGCTGTCCCGTGGGGCGCAATTTCTGCGGTTATACCTCCTTTGAGATCGACATTTCGGACTTTGTATGGTTTGAAAAACCCAATGTCGTCGCAGTCTATGTCAACACGCAGCAGCACGAAGGCTGGTGGTATGAGGGCGGCGGCATTTACCGCAATGTTTGGCTTTTGAAGACCGCCCCCGTACATATCGATTTATACGGCGTTTATGTACGTCCCACGCATATTGAAAACGACAAATGGCGCGTCCGCTTTGAAACCACGGTTGCAAACGGCAGTGAAAAAGAAGCCGGCGTCACCGTGAAAACCATTCTGCGCGCGCCAAGCGGCGACTTTGTCGCCGCCGCCGAAGCCGCTCTGACTTTAGGCGGCTATTGCCGCGCCGCTGCGGAAAGTTTCTGCGAAGTGCGCGCCCCGCTTCTTTGGGACCTTGACGCGCCGAATCTGTACACGATCGAAACGACGCTGTATCTGGACGGAGATCCTCTTGACAGCGACAGCACGCGAACCGGTTTTCGCACCTTTGCGGCGACGAACGACGGTTTTATACTCAACGGCAGAGCGGTAAAAATCAAGGGCGTCTGCGCGCATGAGGACTTCGGCCTGTGCGGCAAGGCGGTGCCGGACAATATTCACCGCTATAAATTGCAAATGCTCAAAGAAATGGGCGCAAACGGGTATCGTGCAAGCCATTATCCGCAAAACGAGCGCATTATGGACGCGCTTGATGAACTTGGCTTTATCGCCATGGCGGAAACGCGCTGGTTTGATTCCTCGGCGGCGGGCATCGAGCAGCTTGAAATGCTGATTAAGCGCGACCGAAACCATCCGTCGGTCTTCTTTTGGTCGCTCGGCAACGAAGAACCGAAGCACCGTACAGACGAAGGGGTACGGATGTTTCGCCGTATGCGCGCGGCAGTCCTTCGCCTTGACGATACCCGTCTGATCACGAGCGCCGTATGCGCCCCGCCCGATAAGGCGCCGATTATGGCGGAGCTTGACGTGATAGGCGTCAACTACAACACCCATCTTTACGACGACATTCGCCGCCTGTATCCGGATAAGCCGATTATCGCCACCGAATCCTGCGCAACAAGCACAACGCGCGGCTGGTATCGGGACGACTGTCCGGAACTGGGATATATGTCGGCATACGATAAAGACAGCAGCGACCTTTTCCGCTCACGCGAGTTTACATGGAACTTTCTTGCAGAGCGTCCGTATGTGCTCGGCTGTTTTCAATGGGACGGCTTTGAACACAGAGGCGAGAGTCTGTGGCCGAGACTTTGCTCGCAGGCAGGCGCGATTGATTTGTTTCTGCAAAAAAAAGATGCGTTCTATCAAAACCTCTCCTGTTTTGGCGATGAGCCGATGATTCACCTGTTGCCGCACTGGAACCTTCCGGCAAAAGAGGGCGACATTGTGCGCGTTGTCGCCTACACAAACTGCGACCAAGCCGAACTGTTTCTCGGCACGACGAGTCTCGGAACGCAAAAAGCAGAAAAATATCATCCGGTCGAATGGAAAGTTCCGTATCGGCAAAAAAAGATTTCGGTTGTCGGCTATAAAGACGGCAAAAAGGCGGCGTGTGACAGCCACATCCGCGCCGGCGCGCCCGTTTGTCTTAGACTGCGCGCGGATACGCCGCTGCCCGCCCCTGCCAACGGCAGAGATGTCGTGCTGCTCACCTGCACGGCGCTTGACAGTGAGGGAAACACCGTGCCAAACGCGTCCCTGCTCGCCCGCTTCTCCGCAAACAGGTTCGGGCGCGTGATTGCAACCGGTTCGGATGTCTGCGACCATGAACCCGTTTTTCGGTCCGAGCGTCAGATGCGCGCGGGAAGCATTACGGTTGCGGTCCAGGTCGGAAAAGAGGCGGGAATGCTTCGCGTGTATGCGGAGGCCGACGGTCTTTGCGGCGCCGTTTGCGATATTCCGCTGAAAGAAGAAGACTAACGGCATACGTTTTCCCGCAGCGATTATCTGCAAGGCCCCAAAATCCGTATTTCGCAGTATAACCGCATAATACCTATCGCTGTAAGCCTATCGAGAAAAGGGTTCTTCCCTGCGTGTCGGAAAGATTCGTTTCTTTTCTGCCGCGTTAAGAGGATGTCTGTTCATGTAAATAACCGCGCTGTGCGGATCAAAGAAAGCAGTGAGAATATGTTGGATTACAAGGTAAAAATCGGTCTTGCGCCCATGCGGCGCAATACGAACAATCGTCCGGCCAAAACCTTTTTGACATGGGTTTCCGCCGAGGAACGCGGCCGCCGGTTTGTCGATTATATTGAAAAAAACTTTGAAACGGAGAACGTATCCTTTGCCGACAGCAGAGGACTCGGCTGCGCGGATTTGATTTTTGACAGTCAGTCGGCAGCGGATATTGTCGAACGCTTTAAGGCGGAACAAGTAGACGCCGTTATGATTATCAATTGCAATTTCGGGAATGAGGATGCCGCCGCGGAACTTGCGCAAGCGCTCGGCAAGCCGGTGCTTTTATGGGCGCCGCTCGACGACGAGTATTATCAGGACGGCATGCGCCCCACCGATTCGCAATGCGGATTGTTCGGAGTGTCACGCCAATTGCAGCGGTTTCATATCCCGTTTTCGCATCTGCCGTGCTGCCGTGTAGATTCTGACGAATTCAAAGCGGGTTTTGAAAGCTTTACAAGAGTCGTCTGCATGGTTAAAAACTTTCAAAGTATGCGGATCGGTCAAATCGGAATACGCCCCGCTCCATTCTATTCGGTCATCTGGAACGAGGGCGAGCTCATGGAAAAATTCGGTCTGCGCATCATTCCGTTCAATATGGCGGACATTCAGAACAGATTCTATGAAACGGCGGAAAAATGCAAAACGGAAATTGCCGCATTTGAGGAATACATAAACAAAAATTATCAGATGGACGACCTGACGCCGCAGTATGTAAGCCGTATGGCGACGCTCGCCGTAACATATAAACGTCTGTTTGATGAAAACAAGCTCGACATCGCATCCGCGGAATGCTGGACGGCTGCTCCGCAGATGTTTGACGGACTTGTTCCCTGCGCGGTTTACGGGATTTTAAACGATTTAGGGTATATTTTTTCCTGCGAAAGCGATATGCACTGCGCCATCACAATGCTGCTTTTGTCCTGCGCGTCGTTCGGGAAGAAAAAGCCGTTCTTAGGCGAGTTCACCGTGCGGCACCCCGAAAACAAAAACGCCGAGCTTTTATGGCACTGCGGTCCTTTCCCGCTCTCGGTTAAGGCGCCCGATTCTATCGCCCGCCTTGTCAATCAGCGCGAATGGTTCCGGGCAAAAGACGGTGAATACACCGTCGCCCGAATCGAGCAGGAAAGCGGCAACTATATGCTGCTGCCGCTGAAGTGTCATACAACCGAAGGCCCTCAGACCCACGGGACCTATATTTGGGGCGAATTTGACAATTTGCAGGCTGTTGAAGACCGTCTGCTCGACGGCCCTTATATTCACCATTTCTGTGAAATTGAGGGAGACTACAGAAAAGAACTGCGCGAGTTCTGCAAGTATATCCCCAATCTCAAAGTGGACGCCTCGCTGGATTAAATTTTAAAGGAGATAAACACAATGCAGTATCAGATGAATGAATTTTTGTTTGCCATGATTCTGACCGAACTTGAGGACGCGGTAGGCAAAGAAAATTGCTCCACCCGCGTCATCGACAAGGTGACGCACAGCGTCGATTACTACTGGCTGTCCCGTATGTGGGCGGATCGCGGCTGCCGTATGCCGGAGGCCGACTTTATTGTCTGTCCGAAAGATGCAGCCGAGGTTTCAAAAGTTGTAAAGATCGCGAATTACTATAAACTCCCGGTCACCACATGGGGCGCGGGCGGCGGAACGCAGGGCGGAGCCATACCGGTATGCGGCGGCATCGTCCTTGACACCAAGCGCATGAATCAAATTTATGAGGTCAACACAAACGGCATGTACATAGAGTGCGGCACCGGCGCTATATACAAGCACATCGAATGGGCGGCAAACGAAGTCGGAATGGCCACAATGCACTATCCATCAAGCCTTACCTGTTCGACCGTCGGCGGCTTTTTGGCGCACCGCGGAATCGGCGTATGCTCCACAAAATACGGCAAAATAGACGATATGGTGCTTCAGATGGAGGTTGTGCTTCCAAACGGCGATATTATCAACACTTCTCCCGCTCCCAAGCACGCCGCGGGCCCCGACCTGAATCAGATATTCATCGGCTCAGAGGGGACGCTCGGTATCATAACCAAAGCACAGATCCGAATTTTCGACCAACCGGAGGAACGCCGGTTCAGGGGTTTCCTCTTCAAGGATATGACCGGCGCGTTTCAGGCTTCGCGCGAACTGCTTCAAAAATTCAAGCCGTCTGTCATGCGCCTGTATGACGAGGCGGAAACGGCGTCTCTCATCAAAAAGATCGTCGGCGTTGAGCGCAAAGGCGCGTTTATGAACATCGCTTACGAGGGCGACCGCGAAATGGTCGAGGTCGAAGAAAAGATATTGCTCAGAATCTTTGAAAAATACGGAGCGGAAGATTTGGGCGACGAATACGGCAAAAAGTGGTGGGAAGAAAAAATAACGTTCTTCTATCCCGGCTATATGATGGATATTCCGCAGATGTTCGGCACAATGGACACGATCGCGCCGTACGGTAAAATTGAAGAAATCTACTGGGCTATGAAAAAAGCCATTGAAACCAACTTTCCGCAGGCGAAATTCATCGCGCATTTCTCGCATTGGTACGAATGGGGCGCGATGATCTACGATCGCTTTATCATCGACGGCAAAGACGTTCCGAGGGATCCGGTCGAAGCGCTCAGACTCCATCAGGCAGTCTGGACATGCGGCGTCCGCACGGCGCTCGCGCACGGCGGCGTCGTAAACGACCATCACGGCGTGGGCATCAAACTGGGCAGACTGATGAAAGAGCAGTACGGTCCCGCCATGCAGGTATTTGAGGGGCTTAAGAAAACGCTGGATCCAAACGGTATTATGAATCCGTTTAAACTCGGTCTTTAATGAAAGGAGGAAAAACAAATGAATATATCCGAAAAAGCGAAACAGCATGTTGATTCCTGCCGTTTTTGCTGGATGTGCCACCACATCTGCCCGATCGGCAACGCCACCGGACACGAAAGAAGCACCGCACGCGCACGCGCGCTCGGCATTTCGCTTGTAAACCGCGGCGCTATAGACCTGTCTGAAATCACAGAGAATCTGTATGAATGCTGCACCTGCGGCGGTTGCGTACATGTCTGTGTTACCGGCTGGGATCCGGTCATGTTCACAAAGGAAGCCAGACTACAGGCCGCGCTTGAGGACAAACTGCCCGATTATATAAATCGACTCGTTGACAACTGTCTGGATACCGGCAATGCCTACGGCGAAACCGAGATTTCAGCCGGGCTTAGGGCAGCGGCGGCGGCGCATTCTGAAAAAACCGATACCCTGCTCTATTTGGGCGCGGACGCGCGCTATAAGGTTCCAAATCAGGCGATAAAGGCGATTCGAGTACTTGAAAAAGCAAATGTCACCTTTACCGTATCGGAAAATGAACCGGCAGACGGCGTTCAGCTTGACTTCCTTATCGGTGCGGCTGACGAAACGAAACAGCAAATGGAAAGCGCGGCTGCGTTTTTTAGCAGGTATAAGACGGTGATATTCTATGATCCAAACGACGCGAAAGCGGTCAAACAGCTTTATAAGGAATACGGAATCCAAATAAGCGCTTCAGCCGTTACCTATACAAGCTTTGTCGCCGCGCTCATCAAGAGCGGCGCGCTCGCGTCTCAAAAATCCGGCAAAAGAGTCGTATTTCAGGATCCGTACCAGCTTTCACGCGACCTTGAGGAAACAGAGGAACCGCGCGAGATCATAAAAGCTTTTGCCGAGCTTGACGAAATGCTGCTGAACCGCCGCGAGACAACCTGGGCGGGCAATATTTTAATGGCGCAATACATGCCGGACGTAATAGCAAAAGCAGCCATGCGCAGAATATTCAATGCACAGAGCATCGGAGCCAGCGCGATGGTAACCGCGTGCGTCGGAGAGTATGCCGCACTCAAATCGGTCGATCAGGATGATGTCGAAATTTTGTCTATTGAGGATTTAATATTGGGTGAGGAGTAGAAAAATGTTCATTTCTTTACAGAAAATAATCGGAATGGCCGAAATGGGAAATTACTGCATCCCCGCCTTTAATGTTTACAATATAGAAACCGTGATGGGCGTTATCGACGCAGCGGAAGAAGCAAAAGCGCCGGTGATTATGCAGGTCTATCCGCGTCTTTTCAACGAACAGGTGGGATACTACTTAGCTCCGGTTATACGCGCCGCCGCAAAAAAAGCAAGCGTTCCGGTCTGCTTTCATTTAGACCACGGACCGTCCGAGTGGGAGGTGACCCGCGCCTTACGCCTCGGCGCTACGGGCATAATGCTGGATGGCTCCGTACACCCCTTCGACGAAAACGTCGCCGTTACAAAGCATATCGTGGAGATTTGCAGGGCGGTTGATATCGGCGTCGAAGGTGAACTCGGCCACATCGGCAGTGCAAACGATGACACAATGGACGAATTTACAAATCCGAAAGAAGCGGCTCGATTTGTCAAGCTGACCGGCGTTACATGTCTTGCCGTGCTCGTCGGCAACGCGCACGGACATTATAAAAAGCCGCCGAAACTCGATATTGACAGAATCAAAGCGATCCGCGAGGCAACCGACGGCACCCCGCTTGTGCTCCACGGCGGTTCGGGAATCCCGGAGGAGCAGGTCAAGGCGGCGATTGCAGCGGGAATCCGTAAAATGAACATCGGCACCGACGTTTGCTGCGCTTTTGCGGAGGGGACGAAAGCAGAGCTTGACAATCCAAACCGCAGTCTTGCGGTCGATCTCTTTATGAAGCCCTCTATCGAAAGCGTAAAAAAGCTGGCATTCAGCAAAATCGCGCTGACCGGCGCTTACGGAAAGGCCGATATATGAGCGGTATCGTCGGAATCGGCGCCTGCGTTGCGGATACGCTTATCCGCGTGCCCTATTTCCCGAAAGAGGACACGAAGCTGCGCGCCGACAACGCAAAGCAAGCAGGCGGCGGCCCTGTCGCAACAGGACTTGTCGCCGCGGCAAAACTCGGCTGTAAAGCTGAATTTATCGGAGTTATGGCAGAGGATGCCGGCGGACGTTTTTTGCTTGATGACTTTAAAAAATACGGAGTTTGGACAGAAAACATCATAACCCAAAGCGGGTACCGCTCCTTTTCTTCGGTAATTTGGCTGAGCGGCAAGACCTCCAGCCGCACCTGCGTATTCGACAAGGGGGATCTGCCGCCGCTTGTTTTAAATGAAAGGCAGATGCAGGCGATACAGGACGCAGAGCTTTTGATGGTTGACGGCAATGAGCTCGACGCGGCGATAGCCGCGGCGAAAATCGCCCGCCAAAACGGCGCAAAAGTGCTCTATGACTGCGGGGGACTTTACAAGGGCGTGGAAAGACTGCTGGCCTTAACCGATATTATGATCCCTTCTGAGGAGTTTGCCCTGGGACACACCGGCGCTTCTTCCGCCAAAGAAGCGGCAAAGAAAATTTATGAAACCTATAAGCCGGAGGTCGTGGTCATAACACAGGGGAAAAAAGGCGGACTTTTGTATCAGGGAAACGATATACTGGAATATCCGATTTATCCGGTAAGAGTCGTTGATTCCAACGGTTCCGGCGACGTCTTTCACGGCGCGTTTGCCGCGGCGGCGGTCTATGGCTTTGATTACGAAAAATGCTGCCATTTTTCAAGCGCGGTATCAGCCATCAAATGCACCGGATTCGGCGCAAGGGAGAGCGCGCCCGATTTTGTTACCGTAAAAAATTTTTTAAAGGAGAACGGTTATGCTTTATAAAAAAACGTATAAACCCGCAAACGGCTATACGCCGATTTGCAAAATAGGCAAGTGTTCCTTAAAAAAGCTGGAATTTGGTATTATAGAACTCAAAGCCGGCGAATCTTTCAAATTTAACACCGAGGATAAGGAAACCGCCTTTATCATGCTTGAGGGACACTGCGATGTGACTTTCGGCCTTGTAGAATGGAAAAATATCGGAAACAGAAGCACCGTTTTTGAAAATCGCAGGGCGGAAAGCTTCTATATGCCACGGGAACAAGAATTTACGATTACGGCGGCGGATCCTGTCAAAATCGCTGTCTGCGCAACCCCAATTGCGGAAAAGACCGAGCCGCAGGTTTTAAGAGCGGATCATGTGGTTTTAAAACTTCTGGGCGAACAGCCCTATCAAAGAGAAACCAGCTTTATCATTGACGGCAACTCGAACGCCAAGATTCTTACAATCGGCGAGGCATACGTTACCGAGGGCAATTGGGCGGGATTCCCGCCGCATAAGCACGACGAGGACAATATGCCCAAAGAATGCGTCGCGGAAGAAATCTATTACTTTCTGTTTGATCCGAAGCAGGGGTTCGCGGTTCAGTGTCTGTATGCCGCCGACGGTAAGTTCGACGAAGCCTATCGAGTGAAGAATGATGAATTGGTGGAATTTCCATGCGGATACCACACCACCGTAGCGACGCCCGGCTATCAGACCTATTTTCTTTGGCTGATGGCAGGCGATCATCAGGGCTTTAATCGCAGCAGCGACCCCGATCACGCATGGATTGAAAACAGATAAACCCAATAGAGATATGCCTGCAGGGCGTATCTCTATTGCGCTGTCAGAACTGCAATGAAAACGGGACACGGCGTCCGAGGTTTCGTGTTCAAACGCATTCGTTGCAATTCCCAATATTTTTACAGGAGGAAGTCTTTATGAAATATCTGCTCGGAATTGATTTCGGCGGCGGCGCGTCAAAAGCGACACTGATTGACACAAACGGGAACATTGCCGCTGAGAGCACGGCGGAATATCCAACGCTTTACCCTGAGGCGGGCGCGTGCGAGCAGTCGCCGGAGGACTGGCTCCGCGCCCTGTGCGAAAATACCCGCGCGGTAATTTCAAAGGCGGGTATATGCAACTCCGATATTCTGTGTGCCGCGATAGATTCCGCAACCCATACGTTTGTGCCGTGCGACGGCCATTTTAAACCGCTTTGCAACGCGATTCACTGGACTGACTCCCGCGCGCGAAAACAGGCTGACGCGCTTCGCCGGGAGCATGGTGAAATGATATTTGAAA
Source organism: uncultured Eubacteriales bacterium (assembly GCA_900546635.1). Classification (GTDB taxonomy): domain Bacteria; phylum Bacillota; class Clostridia; order Oscillospirales; family CAG-272; genus UMGS902. Next base: position 17,728 of record URDS01000046.1, read on the forward strand.
AAGCGTTTCACCGCCCCGATACCATATGGACGCTGCCGCAGCTGATGTGGCTGCAAGATGCCCGTTCGGAAATTTTCTCAAAAATAAAACATATCTTTTTTGAAAAGGATTATATTCGTTTTTTTCTCACCGGCGTCTTCTGTACCGATACGATAGAGGCTCAGGGCAGCATGCTTTTTGACTGCAATCACATGGCGTGGTCAGACGCGCTTTGCGGTCTTGCCGTCATAGAAAAATCGGTTCTCCCGCCGATCGTGAACCCCACCGATATTATAGGAAAAATCACCGAGGAGGCCGCCGACATGACCGGGCTTTGCGCCGGGATGCCGGTAATTTGCGGAACAACCGATACCTGCATGGAAGTTTTTGCGTCAGGCGCCGTTGAAAAAGGAGACATTACCGTAAAATTGGCGACGGCGGGACGCATCTGCGTCATAACCGACCGCCCCTATCCCGACCGCAATCTTGTCAACTACTCGCATATCGCAAACGGACTTTGGTATCCCGGCACGGCGACAAAATCCTGCGCCGCTTCCTACTGCCCCGTCAATATATGCACAACAAGGAAAATGCCGTAACCATGCGGCTTTCAGCACATTAAAGACAATTAAACAACCCCTATAATTACACCTAAAACGCCGTAGCAAGGTTGGACAAGCCTTGATATGGCGTTTTTAA
>URDS01000047.1 GCA_900546635.1 uncultured Eubacteriales bacterium
GGCACTCGCGCGCCCACAAGGTGTTTACAAGGCGGCACATGTCCGCCTTGTAAACAGATTTATTTTATTTGCCATTTTTTCTACAAGGTAAAGTAAAAAAACACCGCCGGAAAACCTTGGTTTTCCGACGATAATTTTTTACTTTTTGGTCTCTTCTTTTTTTTGAGCCTCTTTTTTCTCTTTTGAAAACGCCTTTTCGCCCCACTCGTAGTAGTAAACGCCGACAAGACCGCACAAAATTCCGATCACGATGCCGCCCAAAATATCAGTCGGATAGTGTACGCCGACATACAGCCTTGAAAGCGAAATCAAAATCGCCAAAATCAGTCCGGGGATCGAAATCTTCTTCGGACAGCGAAGAAGCAGCACGGTAGCCACGGCGAAAGACGCCGCCGTATGGCCAGACGGAAACGAAAAATCGCTCTGTTCCCCGATTAAATTTGTGAGTCCCTCGATCATCTCATACGGGCGCGCGCGCCGGATGAACGTTTTCAAAATCAGGTTGACTGACAAAAGATCGGTCACAAGCGCCGTCGCGCACATGTAGCCGACGCGGCGGTATTTTTCAAAAAACAGAAACGCCACCGCGAGCAAAATCCAAATCATGCCGCCGTTTCCGAGATAGGTAATGCTTTTTACAATCGGCGTCAGCCAATCTGTCCGCACGTTGTCCTGTATCCATAAAAGAATACTCTCTTCCACCGAAAACCCCTCCTTTTTTCCTTTTTTCTATATTCTATTTAAAAACCGACGTTTAACGACCGAATTTTATAAACCGCCGTTTAAGGCTTTTTTTTCGTGTTTATCATTATATTCCATTTTTCAGAAAAAAGCAAGCCCCCCGCCCTATTTTTGATTCTGCGTAAAAAATCAGGCTTATTTTTACATTTGGCGAAAATCAAATCCAATATATGCTTGAAATCCAACCGAAATTATGCTATACTGTAAGATGAAGTTATATCGGGATCAAAACACTTGTGAAAGGATAGAAAAATGGGTTCTTTGGACGAACTGAACAAAATATGGACGGCTGTTTATCATTCCATGCGGTCGGATTTTTCGGAATCCTCGCTTGAACTCTGGTTCGGCGGCGTGCGGCTGTTTTATCTTTCCAACGAGCTTGCGCTCCTTTCGCATAACGTCGATTTTAAATACAACATCATCAAATCGAAGTACATAGATCTTTTGAAAGAGCATTTTTACAACTGCCTCGGCTTTGAAATCGAAGTGGACATCATTTGCTCAAAACAGGAGATCGGCACGATGGACGAGGCCGCCGCGCTCGCCGCGAAATATTTTTCGGACAAAAAGCGCTCGGATGAGGAGGAGGACCGCCGCGAGCTTGAAGCGGCGATTCGCGTAATCTCTCCGGACACGGCGGTGGACGGTAAAAAATCCACAGCCTATTATACGTTTGAAAATTTCATTTCGGGCGATTCCAACAAATTTGCCTACGCCGCCTGCTATGCGATTGCGAACAGCGACGAGGTGGCCTATAATCCGCTGTTTGTACACGGAAAAAGCGGACTCGGAAAAACGCACCTGATGTACGCGATTGTCAACGCCATGCTCACGCGCGACCCGAACATGAAGGTGGTCTATATCCGCGGCGAGGAGTTCACAAACAAGCTGGTCGAGGCCATTAAATCGGGCGCGACCGAAAAATTTCGGGAAAAGTACCGGACGGCCGACATCCTGCTTGTGGACGACATTCAATTCATCGCGGGCAAAAACGCAACCCAGGACGAATTTTTCCACACCTTCAACGCGCTCTACGAAAGCCAGAAGCAGATCATCGTCACCTGCGACCGGCCGATCAAAGAAATGAAAAATCTGGAGGACCGCATCAAGACCCGGCTCGAATGGGGACTTTCCGCCGACATCCAGCCGCCGGATACCGAGCTTCGCATGGCGATTATCCGCAAAAAAGCCGAGGAGGTCAATTTGAAGCTGCCCGAAGAGGTCGTTGAGTTTTTGGCTAAAAAGCTCTGTGACAACGTTCGAAAAATCGAGGGCGGCGTAAAAAAGCTCTCCGCGTTCCACTTTTTGTCTGGCGAAGAGGTGGACTTGCCGCTTGCGGCGCGCGCGGTGAGCGACCTGCTCCCCGCGGACGAACCGAAAAGCGCGCGCATCGACAAAGTGATTTTCGCCGTATGCGACAAATACAACATATCCAAAGAGACGATCCTCGGAAAAAAGCGCACGAACAACATCGTGACCGCACGCCATGTCTGCATGTACGCGCTCAGAGAGGCGATAGACATGACCTTTAAGGATATTGCCGAGGTCTTCTCCTGCGACCATACCTCGGTCATGTCCGCGACGCGGAAAATCGAGCGCGAACGCGCCGGCGACCCCGATTTTTGCGCCGACATCGACGCCTTTATCCGGGAACTGAAAGAAAAAACGCCGTAAGCGCTTTTAAAACCGTCTAAAAAACTTGTTTTTTAGACTATAAGGCGTGTTCACTCGCGCCGCCGCGCCGCCCTTTTGTCTGCTCTCCTTTCCCTCCCTCTTTTCCACAAGATTCTCCACAATTTCGATGTGGACAAGAATGTGAAAAACAAAGCGCGAGCTTATCCACATTTTGTAAACCTCTTTTTCACAGTCTTTTTTGATCTGCCTGTCCCCGAATTTTCCTTTTCGGGAAAGCCTGTCCCGAAAATCCACAATTTTCACATGGCCTAATTCTACTGCTACTAAAAATATATTTATTTCTTTTTGATAACGGAGAAAAAAATGAAAATCAGATTTGAAAAAAGCAAGATGCTCGACAAATTGATCTGCGCGATGGGCGCGGTATCGCAAAAGAATACGCATCCGTTTACCGAGGGCGTTTTGCTTGAAACGGCTGAGAATATGCTGAAACTTTCCACCTATGATATGGAAAAAAGCGTTCGCGCCTCGATTGAATGCGAGATTTTGATTTCGGGCGCGTGCGTGATCAACGCGCAGCGTCTGCTCAGCATCATCAAAATCATGCCCGAAAGCTTAATTACGCTGGACGTAAACGAGGACATGGTGGCTTCTATCAAAAGCGGGCGGTCCTCCTTTTCGGTCCACGCCCTGCCGGCGAAGGACTTTCCGCAGATGCCTGTTATCGTGGGAAAGGAATCCTTTACGATTGAGCAGCGCGTGCTGAAAAAGCTGATCGGAAAGGTGCTGCACTCGATCGCGCAGGTCGATCAGCGGCCGGTACTCTGCGGCGCGTACTTCAAAATCGAAAAGGATGCGGTTCAGGTAGTCAGCTGCGACAGCTATTCGCTCTCGCTTTGCGAGTACTCAACGCCGATTCTCAGCATGGCCGAGGAATCTTCGCATTTTTCGTTCATCATTCCCGGAAAGACCATAAACGAGCTGCTCAGAATGCTTTCAGATGAGGAAAACGTGTTCGTGACCGTAATCGTCACCAATAAAAATATCATTTTCAATATGGAAAATCTGGTTTTCTCCTCCCGCCTTGTCGAAGGGGAATATATCGACTATGACCGTCTGATCCCGCGCGACCAGCCTATAACGGCGGAGCTTGAAACCAAAGAACTTTTGGCGGCGCTTGAACGCGCGGCGCTGATTTCGGAGGAGCGGATCGCGGGCACGGCCAGAAATTACGTCAAGCTTTCGTTTGTAGACGACGCGCTCCAGATTACCTCGAAGAGCCTCAGCGGCAACGTATATGAAGAAATTCCGATCACGCACACGGGCGACAATCTTGAAATCGGATTCAGCTGCCGGTTTTTGATCGACACGATGCGCGCCGTTCGCGGAGAGCGCGTTTTGCTGAAATTGCTCACGCCCTACATGAGCATGACGATAGAACCGACGGCAAGCGACGAGGACGAGGGCAAGTGCATTTATATGGTGCTTCCGCTCCGCATGAAAGAATAAATGCGGCTTTGCAGTTTAAAGCTGGAGAATTTCCGCTCGGCGTCCCTTGCGGAGTTAAATTTTTCCGACGGTGTGAATCTATTGTACGGCAAAAACGCCGAAGGAAAAACCAATGTGCTGGAGGCAATCTATTTTTTCGCCAGAGGAAAGAGCTTTCGCGGCGCGAAGGACGCCGACCTTGTGCGCTTCGGCGCGTCCGGATGCTCGATTGAAATTGAGTTTATACGGCGCGGGGAGAGAGAAACGCTCGCGTATCGGTATTTTGAGGGAAGCCGCGCGCGCTTTTTGAACGGCGTCAAGATCAGCGCGAAAGAGAGCGTCGGGCGCTTCAACGCGGTGCTTTTCTGCCCGGATCATTTGTCTATCGTCAAGGGCGCGCCGTCGCAGAGACGGGAATTTATGGACGTTGCGCTTTCCCAGCTGTACGGCGAATATCTTGCGCAGCTTTCTGTGCAGAAGCGCGCGATCGAACAAAAAAACGCGCTCCTCAAAAAAGAGGAGGGCTTTGATCCGAAGCTGCTTTTCGCCTACAATGAAAAGCTTGCTTCCTGCTTTGCGAAAATCTGCCTTTTCAGGCGCGGATATGTGGATGCACTTTCAAGGCGCGTCCGGGAAACCATTTCGCAGATCAGCGGCGGCGCCGAGACTGCGGAGATTGAATACAAATGCGACATTCCTGCCGAATTTGCCGGTTTTGAAGCGGTAAAATCGGGGTATGATAAGCTGCTTTGCGAGAATATGCGAAGAGAGACCGCCGCGAGGATGTGTCTTGTCGGCACGCAGCGGGACGATCTTTTCTTCACGGTTTCGGGCAGAGACGCGCGGCAGTTCGCCTCTCAAGGGCAGCAGCGCTCCATCGCGATCGCCTTAAAGCTTGCGGAGGGGGATATTGTAAAGCGGGAAAAGGGGGAATCCCCGGTTTTCCTGCTGGACGACGTGCTCGGCGAACTGGACGAAACCAGACGCGCCTATATTCTCTCCGAAATGGGCGAACGGCAGCTGATTGTGACCGCCTGCGAGCGCGGGGAATACGCAAACCGGCGCGGCGTTTCGATGATCGAGGCGCACGGCGGCAAATACCGGCAAATTTAGGTTTTTCGCGGGAGGTTTTATGTATCTGCACGCGGGCAACAACAAAATTATTTTAAACAAGTGTATCATCGGTCTTTTCGATATGGACAACGCGACAATGGGCGCGGACACGCGGGATTTTCTGCGCCGGGCGCAGCGGGACGGTTCCTTGGAAACTTCTGGGGAGGAACTCCCGAAATCCTTTATTCTGTATGAAAAAGACCGCAAAATCAAAAAGGCGGCCGTCTGTATTTCGCAGCTTTCCACGTCTGCACTGCGCAGCCGGATCCGCAAAAATGGGAGAATGTAGAGATGGAACAGATTCACGATTCATATGATGAAAGCCAAATACAGGTGCTGGAGGGACTGGAAGCGGTCAGAAAGCGGCCGGGTATGTACATCGGCACCACGTCGGAGAAAGGGCTTCATCATCTTGTATACGAGATTGTGGACAACTCTATAGACGAGGCGCTGGCCGGAAAGTGCGACAGAATCACGGTCGAAATCCATGAGGACGGCAGCGTTTCCGTAGAGGACGACGGGCGCGGCATTCCGAGCGGAATGCATCCGAAAATGGGGATTCCGACCCTTGAAGTCGTGTATACGATCCTGCATGCGGGCGGCAAATTCGGCGGCGAGGGCTATAAGATCGCCGGCGGCCTGCACGGCGTCGGCGCGTCGGTGGTCAACGCGCTCTCCGAATGGATGGAAGTGGATAACTGTCACGAGGGACGGCGCTATACCGAGCGGTTTGAGCGCGGCCGGGTCGCGCGGCCTTTTGAAGACAAGGGCGCGTGCGGCGAGCGGCACGGCGTATATGTGCGCTTTAAGCCCGACCCGGAGATTTTTTCGGAAACGACCGAGTTCAAATATGAAATTCTGCTTGAAAGACTGCGCGAGCAGGCGTTTCTCAATGCGGGGGTCAACATCGTTTTGCGCGACCTGCGCACCGATCCCGTGACCGAGGATGATTTTTGCTACAAGGGCGGTATCATCAGCTATGTGGAATATCTGAATAAGACGCGCAGCGTCACGGCGATTCACCCCGAGGTGATCTATATCAAGGGCGAAAAAGATGATTCTGTGGCCGAGATCGCGATGCAGTACAACGACAGCTATTCTTCCATGATCGTTTCCTTTGCCAACAACATGGCGACGACCGACGGCGGCACGCATGAGACCGGATTCAAAAACGCGCTGCTCCGCTCCATAAACAAATACGCGCGCAAAATCGGCGTGCTCAAGGATGCGGACGCAAATCTTTCGGGCGACGATGTGCGCGAGGGACTTTGCGCGATTATCAGCGTCAAGCTGACCGACGCGCAGTTTGAAAGCCAGACCAAGGCGAAGCTCGGCAACTCCGAGGTCCGCACACTGGTGGAAACCATCGTTTCCGCAAAGCTGGAGGAATTTTTAGAGGAAAATCCGGCGTCCGGCAAGCTGATTCTGGAAAAATCACTCGCGGCTTCGCGCGCGAGAGAGGCGGCGCGCCGCGCAAGAGACCTGACCCGCCGCAAAAACGTGCTGGAGGGAACCACCCTGCCCGGCAAGCTCGCCGACTGTCAGGAGCGCCTTGCCGACCTTACGGAACTCTACCTCGTCGAGGGAGATTCCGCAGGCGGTTCCGCGAAAGACGGGCGGGACAGCCGGTTTCAGGCGATTCTGCCGCTGCGCGGCAAGGTGCTGAACGTGGAAAAAAGCCGGATCGACAAGGTGTATTCCAACCAGCAGCTGACTCCGATTATTCAGGCGCTCGGCTGCGGTATCGGAGACAGCTTTGATATGGAAAAGCTGCGCTACGGCAAAATCATCATCATGGCCGATGCCGACGTGGACGGCGCGCACATTCAGATTTTGCTTTTGACCTTTTTCTTCCGCCATATGCGGGAACTGATCGACAAGGGACACGTTTTCCTCGCGATGCCGCCGCTTTTCAAGGTGTACGACGGGAAAAAACAGAAATATGCGTTCTCGGACGCGGAGCGGGACGCGATCATCGCCGAGTTCGGCGAGCGCGCCAAGGCCGAGCGCTATAAAGGTCTCGGCGAAATGGACGCGGAGCAGCTTTGGGAGACCACGATGGACCCCGAGCGGCGCACGCTCAAGCTTGTGACCGTGGAGGACGCCATAGCCTGCGACCGGATCTTCTCGGTCTGCATGGGCGACAAGGTGGAGCCCCGCCGCGAATTTATCGAGCGCAACGCGAAATACGCCGAAAATCTCGATATTTAAAAAATTTGTGAGAATGTCTGCAAAGCCGTTTTCAAAACAGACGGCCGCGCGGCTTTTTGAAAGGCCGTATCCCCGCCGCGCCTTTGTGGAAAGTGAATTTCACAATTGAAAATTCCCGGTACAAACGGCGAAAAAGGGACTTATTCACATTTTCAACCGGTAGTTTTCCACATTTGCAATGTGAAAAAGTGGAAAACTCAAAAATAGGATACGCGGACGCCGTTTCCGCATACAAAACGGCGAAAAAGCAGATTCATCCGGGCTTGTCCCGAAAAAACCGGCAAAAAGTATGCCGGATCATAAGGAAAAGAAGAAATGAGTAACAATCAGAGCGGCAATTTGGAGTTTCCGGAACAGAAAATCATTGACGTGGACATGGAAAAGCAGGTGCGGCAGGCGTTTATCGAATATTCGATGAGCGTCATTACCAGCCGCGCCCTGCCCGACGTGCGCGACGGGATGAAGCCCGGCCAGCGCCGGATCTTGTACGCGATGTATGAGGATCATCTGACCTATGACAAACCTTTTAAAAAGAGCGCGACCACAGTCGGCAACGTGCTTGGCCGATACCATCCGCACGGCGACGCGGCCGTTTACCAGACGATGGTCCGTATGGCGCAGCCCTTTTCCTATCGCTATCCGCTGGTAAGCGGCCACGGAAACTTCGGCAACGTGGACGGCGACGGCGCGGCCGCGTACCGTTATACCGAGGCGCGCCTCGCGAAGCTGGCCGACGAAATGATGACCGACATTGAAAAGGATGTCGTTGAATTTGCGCCGAACTTTGACAATTCGAGAAAAGAACCTGTGGTTCTGCCCAGCCGCTTTCCGAACCTGCTGGTCAACGGATGCGTGGGCATTGCCGTCGGTATGGCGACCAACATTCCGCCGCACAACCTCGGCGAGGTCATAGACGGCACGCTCGCGATGATGGAAAACCCGAACATCACAGTAGCCGAACTGATGAACTGCATCAAGGGCCCCGATTTTCCGACCTATGCCGCGGTTTACGGCACAAGGGGCATTTACGACGCCTATTCGACCGGCAGAGGGCGCATCACCGTGCGCGCGACGGCTGAGATCGAAGAGGACCATCACAGGATCGTATTTACCGAGATCCCCTACATGGTCAACAAAAGCATGCTGATCGAAAACATGGCCGAGCTTGTCAAGGACAAGCGGATCGACGGCATCACGGGTCTGCGCGACGAGAGCGGACGCGGCGGCATGCGCATCGTCGTGGAGTATCGGCGCGACACGAATCCGCAGGTCGTGCTCAATCAGCTTTACCGCTTTACGCAGCTTCAGGACACCTGCGCCGTCAATATGCTGGCGCTTGTGAACGGGCAGCCGAAAATTTTGAGCCTGCCCGAAATTCTGCGGCTGTATATCGACTTCCAGGAGGACATTATTGTCCGCCGCACGAAATTTGATCTCGACCGCGCGCAGCGCGAAATGCATATCTACGAGGGCTACAAAATCGCGATCGACCATATCGACGAAGTGATCGAAGTTATTAAAAAGAGCGCGTCGGTCTCGGCGGCAAGGGAAAATTTGATGGAGCGCTTCTCGCTCACCGAGGCGCAGGCGCAGGCCATTGTGGATATGACGCTCGGCAAGCTCTCCGGCCTTGAGCGGCAGAAGATCGAAGAACGTCTCGCCTACCTTGAAGCGCGCGTGGCCGAGCTTCTCTCGATTCTCGGAGATGAAAATAAGATCAAGAACATCGTGCGCGAGGAACTGCTTGAGATCAAGCGCAAATTTTCGGACGCGCGCCGCACGCAGATTGTGGAATCGACCGACGACATTGAGCTTGAAGACCTGATCGAGCGGCACGCCTGCGTCATTACGCTGACCAACGCGGGCTACATCAAGCGTCTGCCGGCCGACACCTATACCGCCCAGCACCGCGGCGGAAAGGGCATTATCGGCATGACCACCAAGGAAGAGGACTTTATCGAAAAGGTGCTGGTGGCGAACAGCCATTCCTATATCCTTTTCTTCACAAACAGCGGAAAGGTCTTTACCAGAAAGGCCTACCAGATTCCCGAAGCGTCGCGCACGGCCAAGGGGTCCAACATCGTCAACCTGCTTGAGACCGCGCCGGGCGAAAAAATCACGGCCATGATCGAAATTTCCTCGTTTGAGGAGGGGCAGTATCTGACGATGGTCACGCGCCGCGGCATCATCAAGCGCACGCTGCTCTCCGAATACGAGTATCAGCGCAAGGGCGGCAAAATCGCGCTGTCGCTGGATGCGGGCGACGAGCTTCTCTTTGTCAAAAACACCGACGGCAACGCCGAGATCATCATTGCCACGCACGACGGCAACGCGGTCCGCTTTGAGGAGCAAAACACCCGCGCGATGGGCAGAACGGCGCGCGGCGTGCGTGGGATCCGCGTCGCCGAGGACGACGAGGTATGCGGCGTCGCGCTGGTCGAACCGGGCAAAAAGCTGGTCACCATCACCGAAAACGGGTACGGCAAGCTGACCGAATTTGAGGACTTCCGCACGATGAAGAACCGGGGCGGCAAGGGCGTGTGCGCGCACAACATCACCGAAAAGACCGGCAGGCTTTCTTCGATTGCGTCGGTGGAGGACGGAGACGATTTGATGCTGATTACGCAGGACGGCACGGTCATCCGCATTCCGGTCGCGGGCATTCCGACCTATTCGCGCACGGCGGGCGGCGTCATTGTCATGCGCCTGTCCGGGGACGCGAAGATCGTGAACTTTGCAAAAGTGGAGAGCGAGGAGCGTCTCGAAAAAGAGGCGGCGACCGCTTCCGCGCTTGAACGCGCGGCCGAAAAGACCTCCGCCGCGGACAGCGCGCTTTCGTTTGACAGCGCGGACGGCGAAGACGGCGAAAACGGCGCCGGTCAAGCGGCGAGCGAGGATTCGGACGATGAAATTTAAAGCGGGCGTCGGTTTTCTGATCCTTTGTCTCTTTTGCACGGCGTTTCTTCTTGGCTGCGAGGACAACCGCATCAAGGAAAGCGACGTGCGCGCGGTTCTGCCCGGCCTTATCGAGGCTTCAAAGCCGCTCAATGAAATTTATTTTGGCTATGGTTTTCCGCCTGCGGCGGAGGACCTGCCCGCGGGCGGGTATTATTATGTAGACGGCGCGCGGCTCGGATTTTATTCGATCAGCGAGATCAAAGAAGCGACCGAGGCCGTGTTTACGCCCGAATACTGCGCGCTGCTTTACGCAGCTGCGTTTGACGGCGTGGCGACTGAGGACGCGGTGGCGCCCCCGCGCTTTGCGGAGGGGGAACTCGGACTGATGCAGTCCACTTCCTCGCCGGTCTATACGCTCGCCGAGCGGGAATATGATTATTCCACGCTGATTGTCAAAAAGCGCGCGCCGGACCGCGTGACGATTCAGATCGACACTCACGCGGAGGGCGCAACGCAGATTGTGCAGCTGATTTTGGTCCGCACCGTCAATACGCTTGCGGACGGAACGACGGAGACGCTCTGGCGGCTGGACAGTCCGACGTATTGATATTTTGAGCGTCCCCGGACGCTATGACACGCCGGCGCGCAGGCGCATGAAGCATAAACGCACGAAGCATGGTGCGCGGCAGGCGAACACAGCCGCGACAATTATACATAGATACGCGAACACACAAATCTGCAAGTCCACAACCCCACGGGCGCATACCGCGGCTTTTCATGCCGCGCGGCAAAAAACTTTTTCACAGATGGAGCAAAGCAAAAGCTTGTATAAATTACCTTTCGGTTTAATCGGTGGTCTTGATTTGATCGGCAGGAACCGGGACAGGAGGAAAATGCATGAAATCGACCAAAAAACCCACGGCAAAAGCCGGGGATGCGGCTGAAAACGAAGGCGCTGACAAAGAAAAAGCGCTGGCGACTGCGCTTGCCCAGATTGAAAAGGGATACGGCAAGGGCGCGATTATGAAGCTCGGCGAGGGGCTTGACGGGGACATTCCTTCGATTTCCACCGGCTCGCTGACGCTGGATCTGGCGCTCGGCATCGGCGGCGTTCCGCGCGGGCGGATTGTAGAAATCTACGGGCCGGAATCGTCCGGTAAAACCACGGTCGCGCTGCACATCATCGCCGAGGCGCAGAAAGCGGGCGGTGAGGCCGCGTTTATCGACGCGGAGCACGCGCTCGATCCCCGCTATGCCAAAAAGCTGGGCGTCAACATCAACGATCTTCTGGTCTCCCAGCCCGACTGCGGCGAGGACGCGCTCTCTATCGCCGAGGCGCTCGCGCGTTCGGGCGCGATTGACGTGATCGTCATCGACTCGGTGGCCGCGCTTGTGCCGAAGCAGGAGATCGACGGCGAAATGGGCTCCTCGCATGTCGGCTTGCAGGCGAGACTCATGTCTCAGGCCATGCGCAAGCTGTCGGGTATCATTTCCAAAAACAACTGCATTATCGTGTTCATCAACCAGCTGCGCGACAAGGTCGGCGTGATGTACGGCAATCCGGAGGTCACGTCGGGCGGAAACGCGCTCAAATACTATGCGTCGGTGCGGATCGACGTGCGCAAGCGCGAGCAGATCAAAGCTACCGGCGGCGAAGTGTACGGCAATCGCGTCAAGTGCAAGGTTGTCAAAAACAAGGTCGCGCCCCCTTTCCGCACGGCGGAGTTTGACATTCTGTTCGGCAAGGGCATCTCAAGAATCGGCGAACTCGTCGATCTCGGCGAGGTTGCGGGCGTGATTCAAAAGAGCGGTTCGTGGTATTCTTTTGGCGGAGAGCGGATTGGACAGGGCAAGGAAAATGTGCGCAAATTCCTTGAGAGCAATCCGGACATCTCGGCTGAAATCGAAAAGAAAATCCGCGCGACCGCCAATCCGGAATTGCTCGACGAGGAAGTCGGAAGCGATTTCGAGATTGAAGAAGAATTTGACGTACGGGATTTTGACTTAGATGTATGAAACTTTTTTGCGGGTCGCCCGGATTCTTCCTGCGGACGGGGGGGACGGTATGCAGATTCATGTCATGCCGTCGGCGCTTTTGCCTTCCGTATACCGGCAGACCGGAATTTTGACGATTTCCGTAGACGATTATTTAGAGCTTTCGCTGGACCTCGGCCCGATTTCGCCGGAGGTTCTTCCGAAATTGATGGAATGCGCCGACCGATACGCCGCAGTACGCTATGCGGTTCGCTTATTGTCCGGCGGAATGTATAATAAGCAGCAGCTTGCAAGAAAGCTTCATCTGAAGGGCTATGGCGACATGGCGATTCGCCACGCCTTGTCTTTTGTGGTCGGGTGCGGCTATGTCAACGAGAAGATGCAGGTTGAGAGCTATATACGTGTGTGCATTAGAAGGCGCGGGTACGGGCGCCGCAAAATCTGGGCGGTGCTGATGAAGCGCGGGTATGCGCAGGAGGACATCAAAAATGCGCTTGCGATGTATACCGACGAGGATTTTGAAAATTCAAAGCACGACTTTCTTATGCGCAAATTCGGCAAACTGGAGCCTGAAACCAAAGAGGAGGCCGAAGCGTTTCAGAGAGCGCTCTACAATCACGGTTTTTGAATGAGGGCGGCGGACGGATGCGTGTTTGTCCCCGAATGGGATACCGCGCCGCCGCCGCGCCGAAGCTATGCCGATGTGCGGGAGTCACGTGCCCGTGTCGAAGCTGCGCCGATGTGCGAAGCCGCGCGTCGATGCGGAAGCTATGCCGCCGCGCCGAAGCTATGCCGATGTGCGGGAGTCACGTGCCCGTGTCGAAGCCGCGCCGATGTGCGAAGCCGCGCGTCGATGCGGAAGCTATGCCGCCGCGCCGAAGTCGTGTCGCTGTGCATTTTTGTAAGGAAACGGTCTTGATCGCTCCGAATTTTTGCGAAAAAGGGAACGATTTCGCGGTTTAGGCTTTCTTGCCGGTTCCGTGCAGCGCAAAAAATCCGGTTCGCGGCGGCGCATATCGCCGCGAAAAGCCGCTTTCGCGCGTTTTTTGCGCGGCAAAACGCGTAGGGGAGACTACTGCCCTTTTTTCACAATTTTGTTAAATTTTAAAGGAATGGTTTGAATGAAAATCGGTTTTGTGTCGCTCGGATGCTCCAAAAATTTGGTCAATACCGAAGTCATGCTGAAAATTTTGGCCGATGCCGGCTATGAAATCACGCCGGACGAGACCGAGGCGGACATTGTGGTCATCAACACCTGCGGCTTTATCCAAAGCGCGAAGGAAGAGGCGATTGAGAACATTCTCGATATCGCTTGGTTAAAATCGCACGGAAAGCTGCGCGGGATCGTCGTCTGCGGATGTCTTTGCGAGCGCTACCGCGAGGAGATTTTTTCCGAAATGCCGGAGGTGGACGCGCTGCTCGGCACCGGTTCGTATCACAGAATCGCGGAGGCGGTCGCGGCACTCGCGCGCGGCGAAAAATACGCCTCGTTTGAAGATAAGGAAGAAGCGCCGCTTGGCGGCGACCGCGTGCTGACCACGCCCGAATACACCGCGTATCTGAAGGTCGCCGAGGGCTGCGACAACCGCTGCACCTATTGCGCGATCCCATTGATCCGCGGCCGGATGCGCTCGCGCACGGTCGAGGATATTGTGGCCGAGGCGAAAAATCTGGAGGCGCTCGGCGTGCGCGAACTCAATCTGATCGCGCAGGACACCTCCCGCTACGGGCTGGACTTGTACGGAAAGTACATGCTGCCCGAACTTGTGCGCGCGATCTGCCGGGAAACCTCGATTCCCTGGATTCGACTGCTCTATCTCTATCCGGACAAGATCACGGACGAATTGATCGCCGAAATTCGGGACAACGACCGCGTTTGCAAGTATGTGGATCTGCCGGTGCAGCATATAAATGAACGTGTGCTTTCGGCCATGAACCGGCACGGCGGCGGAAAGCTGATCCGCTCGGTTATCGAGAAGCTTCGCCGGGAGATTCCGGGCGTGACGATCCGCACCACGGTCATTGCGGGCTTTCCGGGCGAGACCGAGGACGAATTTGCGGAGCTTTGCGCGTTTATCAAAGAGACGAAATTTGACCGCTTCGGCGCGTTCGCCTATTCCCCCGAAGAGGGAACCGAGGCCGCGGCGTTTGACGGTCAGCTTGACGAGCAGGTAAAGCAGGACCGGTGCGACACGCTGATGCGTGTGCAGCTTGCCGTGTCCGAAAAGCTGCTCGAAGAAAAAATCAGTTCCGAAATCGAGGTGCTCTGCGAGGGGTACGATACGGTTTCGGGCGTGTATTTCGGCCGGAGCCGCGCGGACGCGCCCGATGTGGACGGAAAAGTGTATTTTACGGCGAAGAAAAAGATTCCGGAGGGACGCTTTGTGCAGGTGGAGATCACCGAGGCGCTGGATTATGACCTGTTTGGTCGGGCTTTGGAGGGCATGAAATGAAACTGAATTTACCGAATCGTCTGACGATGCTGCGCTGCTTTTTGGTGCCGCTGTTTTTGCTTGCGATCACGCTGCCCGAAAATACGACGGCGGCCTGTCTGATTTCGGCGGCTGTGTTCGGCGCCGCGTCCCTTACCGATATGCTGGACGGAAAAATCGCGCGCAGCCGCGGGCTGATTACCGATTTCGGAAAGTTTATGGATCCGCTGGCCGACAAACTGATGGTGTTCGGCGCGCTGCTCGGCATTTTGTACCGGTTTGAGGAGATTCGCCCTGTTTTTTTGTGGGTGGCGTTTATCGTGATCTTCCGCGAACTGGCTGTGACTTCGATGCGGCTGGTTGTCGCCGGCAAGTCGGGCGAGGTGATCGCGGCAAAGTGGATCGGCAAGGTCAAGACGGTCACGCAGATTTTCGCGGTTCTTGTGATTTTGCTCGAACCTGCGCTCCCCGCAAATATACTGCCGCCGCGGCTTTTCAGCTACATTGCGATGGCGGCGATGTCGGTGATGACGGTCTGGTCGGGTGTTGATTATCTGAAGTCCTATTGGAAATACATCCAGCCGGACGTGTGAGGGGATGCCGATGCTGGAAAATGAAAAAAAGATCAAAGCGGTCATTATGGATGAATCGGCGCTTTCCCGCGCGCTGACGCGGATCGCGCATGAAATTTTGGAGCGGAACCGCGGCGCGGAGAACGTCGCTCTGATCGGCATTCGGCGGCGGGGCGTGCCGCTTGCCGAGCGGATTGCCGCGAAAATGGAGCAAATCGAGGGCGCGCGCCCGCCGGTCGGAGAGTTGGACATTACGTTTTACCGGGATGACCTTCGTCTGCGCAGCGAACAGCCGGTGCTCAGCGAGACGCATGTGGATTTTGATGTGAACGGCGTCGATGTCGTGCTGGTGGACGATGTGATTTTTACGGGGCGCACGGTGCGCGCCGCGCTGGAGGGCGTTTTTCATCTCGGCCGTCCCCGCACGGTGCAGCTTGCGGTACTTGTGGACAGAGGACTGCGCGAGCTTCCGTTCCGCCCGGATTTTGTGGGCAAAAACGTGCCCACCTCCCACACGGAGCTCATCGAGGCGAGGCTCCCGGAGTACGACGGCGAGACCGGCGTATACCTCATGGAGCCCTGAGGCTCCGCATCAACTTTGTGCGTCATCCCAATTAAAATACACTACGGAGAGAGGTAAATCGGGAATGAACAAAAAAACCATCGGAAACGAACCGATCTACGACGCCCGGACGCTTGGCGCGCCCAGGATGCTCGTGCTCGGCTTCCAGCACATGTTCGCCATGTTCGGCGCCACGGTGCTGGTCCCCACGCTGACGGGTCTGTCCGTCTCCGTCACGCTGCTGTTTGCCGGTCTCGGTACGCTGCTCTTCCACCTGCTGGCCAAGGGCAAGGTCCCTGCCTTCCTGGGCTCGTCCTTCGCCTTCCTCGGCGGCTACTCGGCCATCGCGCCGATGCTCGAGAACCCGGACATGCCGGGCGTGTTCAACATACCCAACACAGAGATGCTGCCCTACGCCTGCTTCGGCGTGGCCTGCGCGGGCCTCGTGTACCTGGTGCTGAGCCTGCTCTTCAAGGTCTTCGGCGTCAGGAAGGTCATGCGCTTCTTCCCGCCCATCGTCACCGGCCCCATCATCATCGCCATCGGCCTGTCCCTGAGCTCCAGCGCCGTCAACAACTGCGAGGCCAACTGGCCCGTCGCGCTGGTGGCCATACTCGTGGTCATCGTCTGCAACATCTGGGGCAAGGGCATGATAAAGATCATCCCCATCCTCCTCGGCGTCATCGCCTCCTACATCGTCGGCGCTCTGACCGGCCAGGTGGACTTCACCGCCGTGCATGAGGCCGCCTGGATCGGCCTGCCCGTCGTCTGGGACGAGACCGTGTTCGGCCTCTTCGCCGGCGGCAACGTCGACACCGCCATGCTCGGCACCGCGGCCGTCACGATAATACCCATCGCGCTCGCCACCATGGTCGAGCACATCGGCGACATGTGCGCCATCTCCTCCACCTGCGAGAGGAACTACATCCAGGACCCCGGCCTGCACCGCACCCTCCTGGGCGACGGCCTGGCCACCAGCCTCGCGGCGCTCTTCGGCGCCCCGGCCAACACCACCTACGGCGAGAACACCGGCGTCCTCGCGCTCAGCAAGGTCTATGACCCCCGCGTCATCCGCATCGCCGCCGTGCTGGCCATCATCTTCTCCTTCTGCCCCAAGTTCGCCGAGGTAGTTCACGCCATGCCCACCGCCACCATCGGCGGCGTGTCCCTGGTGCTCTACGGCATGATCAGCGCCGTCGGCGTGCGCAACGTCGTTGAGAACAAGGTCGACTTCACCAACACCCGCAACGTCATCATCGCCGCGCTCATCCTCGTGCTCGCCATCGGCATCACCTACTCGAGCGTCGGCGCCGTCAAGATCGGCAACGTCAGCTTCTCCGGCCTCGCCACCGCCGCCATCGTGGGCATCGTCCTCAACGCCATCCTGCCCGGCAAGGACTACGAGTTCGGCTCCGACCTCCAGGGCGACACCAGCGTGAATTTCAAGGTGTGATAAGGAAAAATCCTTGACAAAACGCGAAAATAATGTATAATTTATAGGCCTGCCCTGAGGGACAGGCCTATATCCTTGCCTGCATAAAGCAGGCCATAAGTCCAGAAGGAGGTGCACAAATTGGCAAAGACAAGCGAGAAGTACGAAGTGATGTACATCCTCAACCCGAACCTCTCGGAGGAGGAGACCGCCGCTCTCGTGGAGAAGTTCAAGACGCTTGTCGAGCAGAACGGCACTCTTGATGAGATGGAGGAGATGGGTAAGCGCAAGCTCGCCTATGAAATCAACTATCTCAGCGAGGGCTACTACGTGCTCGTCAAGTTCACCAGCGCTCCCGAGTTCCCGGCTGAGCTGGATCGTATCCTCGGCATAACCGACGGCGTCATCCGCAGCCTGATCACCAAGCGTCCCGAATAAGAGGTGCGCTGATGCTCAATCACATCGTATTGATGGGCCGCCTCACGCGCGACCCTGAGCTGAGATACACCCAGAGCCAGACGCCCGTGGCGTCGTTCTCCCTGGCGGTCGACAGGGACTTCGGCCGCGGTGAGGAGAAGCAGACCGATTTCATCGACTGCGTCGCCTGGCGTCAGACCGGCGAGTTCGTGTCCAAGTACTTTCAGAAGGGCAGCATGGCCGTCGTGAGCGGCCGGCTCCAGATAAGGGACTGGACCGACAGGGACGGCAACAAGCGCAGAAGCGCCGAGGTCGTCGTCGACAACGTGTATTTTGGCGAATCGAAGCGCCGCGAGGGCGAGTCCCGGGACAATTACGGCCCGCGTGACAGCTACGGCTCCCGCGACAACTACAGCTCCCGCGACAG
>URDS01000048.1 GCA_900546635.1 uncultured Eubacteriales bacterium
CGGCAGCGCCGCATAAAAGGGCACGGGATCCGTATCGCGCATCCGCATCGCGCGCGCGCGCAGCCGCGCGCCCCGCTGCAGCCGCACGGCGACGGCCGCTTCAAAAAGCTCGTCAAAAGCGATCCGGCGCGCCGCGCGATCAAGCGCCTCAAGGCTTTCGGGCATATGAATGTTTTCAAGCGCGTACACAAGGGCAGCAAGATCACAGGACGCGCGGATGTCATGCGGCAGCGTTTCAACGATCTCATTTTTGCAGAGCGCCAGCGCCTGACGCACGCACGCGCGCAGAATCCGCTTGTTCAGCCCCGCCGAAAGCCGGTAGACCGGATAGAGTTCGGGCAGCGGCGTATTTTCAAAATACCGCTCAGCCACAGGCGAGGCAAGCGAAAGACGCCCGTCCTTTTCACGGAGATTTCCGTAAAAGCGATAGACCTCGCCGACTTGAAATTTCTCCTTCATATAGGGTTGGTTAAAATACGCAATCTCGGCCGACGCGCTCGAATCGAACGCGCGGAAGCGGACGATCGTCCGCCCGCCGGGCAGACGCGCGCGGGTGGGCTGTGAAGCCACGGTCAAAATATAGGACTGCGGACGGTCGGGCGTCCCCTCGGAAAGAAGCGAAACCACGCCCCGATTTTCATAGCGCGTCGGAAAATGCCGCAAAAGCTCGCCGAGCGTGCGGATGGACAGCTTTTCAAAAGCCGCCGCTGTGCGCGTGCCGACGCCCGATAAAACCGAAACCGGCTGTTCCAGATTGCCCATTGAACCGTTCCCTCTCTTTCAAATTCCAAGCTTGAATAAAATCTCATTTTGAGCCAGCGTATCGATCCCAAAGAAAAACAAAACCGCCGCATACTCGTTTTCCTGAATCAGTCTTTGCACCGAAACATTCGTATAGCGCAGATCCACCAGATCCAAATCATAATGCCGCGCCAAAAAAGGTGCCGCCGCGCTTGCATAGCTGTCCCGCACGATCAAAAGCCGCGGGCGCTTTTCCCCGCCGCGAACCTCAAGACGCCCCGCGTTTCCGCCGAGAAAGACCGAATATTTGTCGCTGCCGAGCAGCTTTTCTTCATAATACAGTCCCCGGTGCGTGCTGCCGGTATCCGGATTCTTTACATAGAGCGCACTGTCCCCGCGGTAGCGGTAAAGCGCAATCGTATCATTCGTCTCGACAAGCAGACGGCGCGCGTCGCTTCCCGAAAAAGCGCTGTCCACGACCGAAATTGAAAAATCCGCCGCGTCGTACGGCGTATAGCCGAGCGCACCGCCCAAAGCGGCATAGCAATAGTACGCGCCGAGCGAGGTCAGATGGTGATCTCCGCGGTAATAAATATATTTGCCGATGCCGCCCGCGTAACGCAGTGCGGGAAACATATCCACCTTTGAAAGGCTGCTGCCCCGAAACATTTCCACCAGTTCTTCCCGCTCCGAAGCGTAAAAGCGGGGCGTGTACTCGGTCAAAATATCCGCCTTGCCGCCGACAAGCAGCGTAAAGACCGGAAGCGCTGTGCGGGACTCAAAATCGGAAACGGCCCGGAGATTGGCCTCCAAGGTTTCGGCGCATGTCTCCTCCTCCGAAAAAAGGACGCCCTCCCGCCCGAAAAACGAACCGCGGTATTCATTTTTTCCAAGCAAAAGCTCAGCGTCGCGGTTGAATCGCAGAAGCGCGTACCGCAAAGGCAGGCGATCACAGAACCAGCCGTCCGCGTCCGACAGCGAAAACGCGCGGGGCGCACGGTCCTCGCCGGGCAATTTTCCCGGCGCCGGACAAAGAAACACGCACAAAAGCAAACCGAGCGAGACGAAAAGACTCGCCAAAGAAAAGAACTTATCCATCTCCGCCCCCTAAAAAGCCGCGTACAGAAACGGCGTATAGCCGCCCGCGGCTATACAGGAAAGCGCCAGTATGTAAGCCAGGGCAGAGAGCAAATAGAGCGGAAGCCGCACATTTTTCCGCCAGAGCCGCTCGCCGAGGTTCCGAAAAAGCGGTGTTGCCAGTACCAAACAGAGCAGGAAAAAGGGCAGCAGACGCATGGCGTCATACAGATCCGCCCGGCAATATAAAAGCGTGCCGCCCCTGCAAAACAGCCGCGAGGCAAACGCGGCCGCAAAGCGGACGTTTGGCGAGAAGAAAAAAATCCATCCGAGCGAGATAAGAAGAAACGTGCAGAGCTGACCGGGCAGAACGCCTTTCGGAAGAACAAGCTTTTCCAGCGCGACCAACAGAAAGCAGTACGCGCCCCAAAGCAGAAAGCAAGCGGTTGTCCCATGCCAGAGAGCGGTCAGGAGCCAGACTGCGGCAAGCGCCGCAAGCATCCGAAGCGTCCCCTGCCGACTGCCGCCGAGCGGAATATAGATATAATCTCGAAACCAGCGGCCGAGTGAAATATGCCATCGCCGAAAAAACTCGCAAACCGAGCGCGCCGTATACGGATACAAAAAATTTTCCGCCGGCGAAAAGCCGAAAATACCCGCGCAGCCAAGCGCCATATCACTGTATCCGGAAAAGTCAAAATACAGATACAGCGTATAGGAAAAGAGCGCCATCGCGGCCGAAAGGCAGGTGCTTCCGCCGAGAAAATCCCGATGCAGCAAAAGCAGCATGTCGGCAAAAAAAAGCTTTTTCACAAGTCCCGCGCAAAAGCGGAGAATACCGCCCGCAATGCGTGAAAAATCCGGCGAAGCGGGTTTGCACAAAAGCGGCGACATCTCGGCGTAGCGCGTGATCGGCCCCATAGCTGCGGTCGGGAAAAAAAGCAGATAGGAAAATATCCGGACAGGGTTTCGTTCCCCCGTGCCGTCCGCTAAAAAAGCAATCGCCCGAAAAAAGAAGAAAGAAATACCAAGCGGTAAAAAAGCAAACGCTTTGCACAGCGCAAACAGCGCAACCAAAACGGCAATGCCCGCCGCGGGACGAACGCGTGACAAAAAACAAACCAGCGCACAGCCAAACGGCAGTACAAAAAACCATTTTCCGGCCGCGAAAATATAAAAAAACAGATTCAAAGCGCAAAGTGCAATATTTCTAAACTTCGGTGGTATACTATAATATACGGAAGCGCCCACGGGCAAAAATGCGAGCAGAAAAAAAGGCGAATAAAATGTCACCGTTTCTCTCCCTGAAAATTTTTAATTTTATTTGTTCCGTATACTATATTCAATTTTATTATACACGATTCCTCCCAAAATGAAAACACTTTTTTATTTTTCACAAAAACGCCTTGAAATCGGAAGCGCCGCGCTGTATAATAAATACAAAATAGGAGGGATTTTCATGAACAGGAAAATAACCGTCGCTTCAGTCAAAGCCAAGCGTCTGAAAAGAAAGGTCTCCGGTATGCTGAGCCGCCGTTTTGACATTTCGCTTGCGCTCGGCCGCAGAAAAAACGCTGAAAAACCGCTCCTGTCCGTCCGCCTGCAGGGAGAAATTCCAAGGGAACTCGTGGCGTTTCTCGCCCTCATCGGCACGCTCACGCTCTTTTGCGGACTGATTAAACTTTTGCGCAGGCTCTGAGCGTTTTCGTCGGCTTAGCGTCTGCCGGCTTGACCTTTATCGAAAAAACCAATCCTGCGCCGCCTGCGCTTCGCTTTTTGGCAAACACGGTTTCGCACAATATCTTTATTATTTTGGGAGGAATCAATATGAAGCAGGACGAAAGGCCGAATATATTATGGCTTTGTACCGACCAGCAGAGATTCGACACGCTCGGATGCTACGGAAACACGTTCGTACGCACGCCGAACATCGACCGCCTGGCGGCATCCGGTGTGCGTTTTGAAAACGCCTATGCGCAAAATCCGGTCTGCACGCCGAGCCGCGCTTCCTTTTTGACCGGCCGGTATCCCCATGTCTGCCGCGCGTGTCAAAACGGTGTGGACATTCCCGAAGATGAAACGCTTGTGACACGCCTTCTGCACGACGCGGGATACGTGTGCGGGCTTTCCGGCAAACTACATATTTCCGCCTGCCATTATTCGGTATGCAAAGTTACCGAGCGCCGGATCAACGACGGCTACGATTATTTTGAATGGAGTCACGGTCACGGACCGCAGCACGACTGGCCGCTCCATGCCTATGCAATGTGGCTCAAAGCACAGGGCGTAGAATATGCCCATCCGCCGCGCGAGGACTGCAAATATGTCCGCGTGGGCATGCCTGCGGAATATCACCAGACCAAGTGGTGTGCCGACCGCGCCATTGACTTTATGGATAATGCAAACAAATACGGCCAGCCCTGGCTGTTCTCTTTCAACTGCTTTGACCCGCATCACGCTTTTGATCCGCCCCCGGAATATCTTGAGCGCTATCTCTCCATTCTGGATGAAATTCCGCTGCCGAACTATGTTCCGGGCGAACTGGATGACAAATCGCCTTTCCAGCGCCGCGATCACGAGGGTGCTTACGGCAAAAAAGGCACGTACGAATACGATACAATGCGCGCGTACGACCACCGGATGATCCGGGCGGCCTATTGGGCAATGTGCGATTTTATCGACGTACAGGTCGGACGCATGCTCGATTATCTCGAAAAGTCCGGCCAGCTTGAAAATACCATCGTCCTCTTCCATTCCGATCACGGCGAAAACCTCGGCGACCACGGCATGTATCTGAAAGGCCCGTATTTTTACGAAAACAACGTGCATGTCCCGCTGATCGTTTCCTGGCCGAAAAAATTCCGCAGCGGCGTTGTCAGCCCCGCGCTGGTCGAACTGACCGACCTTGCGCCCACGCTGCTTGAGGCCAGCGGTCTGCCCGCGTGCAAGGGTATGCAGGGGCGCTCGCTTTTCAGCCTGCTGAGCGGCGAAAGCTCGCCCGACGTTTTTCGGGACAATGTGTACTCCGAATTTTACAAATATGAGAGCGGCGCCGTGCCGTATGAATTTTGCAGTATGATTCGGGAAGGCAAATATAAACTGACCAAGATTCATTATGTTCCGGAAAGCCTCAACAGCATCCCCTGCGCGGGTGAACTGTATGATCTCGAAAAAGACCCGAATGAAACCCACAACCTCTATCATGATCCGTCTGCAGGCGATGTGAGACTGCACATGCTGGAATTGATGTGCGACCGCATAGCCATGACCTGCGATCCCCTGCCGCTGCGTAAAGCGCCGTTCTGAGAATCCGGCCGTTCCGCGCGCGGGAAAAGTATAATAATAGTGTAAAAAGCGCGGATAAATAGGATCTCCTGTTTATCCGCGCTTTTTTAACGAAACACATTTCATGCGCTACGCTTTGACTCTTTTATGAAAACACTCGCCAAGCAGTGCGCCGCCGAGAATCAGCAGCGCGCCGAAAATCTGAAGCGGCAGCATAACTTCCCGCAATAGGAGTGCGGAAAGAAGAACGGCGGAAAGCGGCTCCAGATAGCCGAAAATCGCCACCGACTGAACCGGCAAATATCCGATGGATGAAAAATATAAATAGCAGCCCACACCTGTATTCAAAAGGCCGAGCATCAGAATCCAAATCCAATCGGAGGGATTCACTTCCATATGCCATCCGGTTTTAAAGCCTACAAATACCGATACGGTAAGAAAGCTTACAAAAAGCTGTATCATTGAATTTTCAAGTCCCCGCACATTTTCGGACTTTTTGTTCAGGATGACCATAAAGGCGTATGTCACCGCGGACAAAAGCCCGCACAAAAGTCCTAGTCCGTTGACGCTTCCGCCGGCCGCGTTTCCGTTTATAAGAAAAATACCGGTCAGCACAACAAAAAAACCGATTATTTTTACCGGCGTCAATTTTTCACAAAACAACAGCGGAGAGAGCACCATGACGATAACCGGACCGCAATAATACAGGACGGTGGCAAGACCGACCCCTATTTTCGCGTACGCCTCATACAAAAGCATCCAGCTTGCGCCCATTGCCACACCCGACAGCGCGATAAATACCGAATCTTTTTTATATTTTGTAAACGTGATTTTCCGCTTTCCAGCAAAAAAGAAAGCAATCAGCAGCGCGCTGCCGATCATGGTTCTCCAAAAAACGATCTCATAGCTTGTCAGACGGATATGGCTTGCCACGATTCCGTTGGCGCCGAACATCAAAAGCGCCGATATGTATTTTATAAAATGCTTGTTCACCGCAATTTCCCCGGATGTAAAAAATACCAAAAACAGACTTATGTTTTCAAAGCGGACGCGCGCCCCAAAGAGACGCAGGCATACAAAGACGCGCCTTCAGGAGCGCGCCGATAAACGTCCCGACATCCGAAAACCGAAGATTTTCGACAGTCAAAAAAATTTGTTTTTTCCGATTATAGCATAGAGCGGCATACAAAGCAAGTCTTTTTTCGCTTTCGCCGCGAGGCGGAAAATCAAAGAATCCGCGCGAAAACCGAAAAAATCAAAAGACTGAAACCGCCCGTATTCACAAGCGACTTCAGCCTTTTGTTCAAAAATTAACCCCACCGTGCCGTGTACACTCCAAAAGAAAACCCTGCTCAAGCAAGGCGGTATCCGCAACTCCGCTTCGCGCTTCCAACGTCCGCCGCGGTCGATTGCCGCGCGCGGGAGGCCTGCAATTCCGACAGAGAAATTTAGGATCCCTTTTATTCATTGTAGGTTCCGAAATGGTCGTGTATCACGCACAGGGCAGGAAAATTTCCTACATCGACAGTATATGCAGCGCACGCCCGTCTATGCACGTAAAAATTTTACACGACGGTGCCCGGTTCTTCGGTCTCGCTGTTTTCGTCATAGTCAACCGTATCAAACAGTTCATCCTCAAAATAATCCGCCACACGGTCAAACTCGTCGTCATCGTCGATCGTCACCAGCGTCTCCTCGCCCGCTTCATCGAGTTCGAGACGCAAAATCACATATTCATCAGAGCCCTCCTCAACCGGAACAAGCGCAAGATAGGTTTTGCCCTCAAATTCGCAGGAACCGATCAGTTCAAACTCGCTTTCCTTACCTGTCTCGTCCGTAAGGGTATAAATATCACCGTCATAGATCTCATCCATGCTTCAAAAACCGTCCTTTCGGTATTTCTGCTTTTATTGTATCAGGCCGCGCACGGCATGTCAAGCGGTTGCGAAAAAAACCATTCGACAAAAGAAAAGTTTAACGCGCTCTACACTCGACACACACCGCCAAATCAATCGCTATTCAAAAACAAACCTCAAAAATCCAAAATTTCCGATAAAATATAATTGCTGACGTACATGCCTTTGGGCGTGAACGCACAGTGCTTTCCGTCCAGTATCAGAAAGCCGCCGTCCCGAAACCGTTCAAGTTTTTTTCCGTACTTCGCCATGAAATCACGGCCGAACGCCGTGCGGTACTCGGCAAAATCCACGCCGGAAAACAGCCGCATATGCAGCATGACGTATTCATTTTCCTGCGTGAACACATCGATATCGCTGCACTCGGAAAGAATAGCGGTCATACTGCGCGGCGTCTCCATTTCCTGCATATACGCTTCCATATCCGAAACATAGGCATACCGCTGATTTTTGAAATACGAATGCGCGGAAACGCCGAATCCGAGATAAGGCAGCCCCGTCCAATAGCGCATATTGTGCCTTGACGCAAAGCCATGGCGGGCGAAATTGCTGATTTCATAATGCGCATACCCCTCTTTGCGAAGCACCGAATCCGCCATGCGGTACATCGCATACTCAGTCTCCTCATCGGGCAGCGGCAGACGCTGCCGCTCCTGCCAAAATCGGGTGCCCTCCTCGATTTTCAACCCGTACGCCGATATATGTTCGGGGGACAGCGCGCACACAAAGCGCAGCGTCTCGGCAAAGCTCTCCTTGGTCTGATGGGGAATCCCGTACATCAGATCGACATTGATATTTTTAAATCCCGCCGCGCGCGCCGCATGAAAGCTCTCTTCAAAATCCGCGCGGGTATGAATGCGGCCGAGCGCGCGCAGTTCTTTGTCCGACGCGCTTTGAAGTCCGAACGAAACGCGGTTGATACCGGCGCGCCGCATCGCGCGCAGATCGCCCTTGTCCACCGTGCCCGGATTGGCCTCGATCGTAATCTCCGCGTTTTTATCCACAAAAAAGCACTCGAATACGCACGCCATCAAAGCCCGAAGCTGCTTTTTCTCCAAAAGCGTCGGCGTGCCGCCGCCGATATATACCGTATCTACCGAAAATTCATGCGCCGCCGCCTCAAAGTCCTGCATATTGAGCATCAGCGCGTTCAGATAACGCGCGACCTCTTCCCGCTGCCTCGGCGGATGCGAGCAAAAATCGCAGTACGCGCACTTGCTTTTGCAAAACGGTATATGAATATAAATGCCCAGACGCTGCTTTTCCATGCTTCCTCCGTACCGGTTACGCCGGTCAATCGTCGTCATCCAGCTTGAGCACCGCCATGAAAGCTTCGGGCGACACCTCGACCGAACCCAAGCGGCGCATTTTCTTTTTTCCCTCTTTCTGCTTTTCAAGCAGTTTTTTCTTGCGCGTGATGTCGCCGCCGTAGCATTTGGCAAGCACATCCTTGCGCATAGCCTTGACCGTCTCCCGCGCGATAATGCGATTGCCTATGGCCGCCTGAATCGGCACTTCAAAAAGCTGACGCGGGATATTGTCTTTCAGCTTTTCCGCAATTTTTCTGGCGCGCGGATACGCTTTTTCCTCATGCACGATAAACGAAAGCGCGTCCACCTGGTCGCCGTTCAAAAGGAAATCAAGCCGGACAAGCTTTGAAGGCTGATATTCCGCGAACTCATAGTCCAGCGAAGCATATCCCTTGCTGCGGCTTTTCAGCGCGTCGAAGAAGTCATAGATAATCTCATTGAGCGGCAGAACATAATGCAGTTCCGCGCGGGTCGTCTCGATATATTTCATATCGATAAACACGCCGCGCTTGTCCTGGCAAAGCTCCATAATGCCGCCGACATATTCGGTCGGCGTGATGATGCTCGCCCGCACGACCGGTTCGGACGCCTCGGCGATCACATCGGGCGCCGGATAGTTGGTCGGATTGTCGATCATGACCGTCTCGCCGCTCGTCAGCCGGATTTTATAGACAACGCCGGGGGCCGTCGTAATCAGATCCAGATTGAACTCGCGCTCCAGCCGCTCCTCGATGATCTCCATATGCAAAAGGCCGAGGAACCCGCAGCGGAAACCGAAACCGAGCGCCACGGAAGTTTCCGGCTCAAAAACAAGCGCCGCATCGTTGAGCTGCAATTTTTCAAGCGCGTCGCGCAAATCGCCGTAGCGCGCGCCGTCCGCCGGATAAATGCCGGCGTACACCATCGGCTGCGCCCGTTTGAATCCGGGCAGCGGCTCGGACGCGCCGCCCTCTGCCAGCGTAATGGTATCGCCGACGCGGGTATCGCCCACGTACTTGATGCTCGCGGTAATATATCCGACTTCGCCGGCCGAAAGCTCGCCGCATTTTTTCAGACCGAGCGGCTCCATCGTGCCGACCTCGACCACGTCAAACTCGGCGCCGTTGCTCATCAGCCGGATGCGGTCGCCCGCGCGAACCCGTCCGTCCACGACGCGGACATAGACGACCACGCCGAGATAGCTGTCATAATAGGAATCGAAAATCAGGCATTTGAGCGGCGCGTTTTCGTCGCCGCCGGGCGCCGGAATATCGCTGACGATCTTATCCAGCACATCCCCGATGTTCAGTCCGGTTTTGGCCGATACCGCGGGACAGCCCTCCGCCACGATGCCGACGACATCCTCGATCTCGGCGCGCACCTTTTCCACATCCGCGCTCGGCAGGTCGATTTTGTTAATCACTGGAACGATTTCAAGTCCCACATCCGCGGCAAGATAGGCGTTTGCCAGCGTCTGCGCCTCAATGCCCTGCGTCGCGTCAACCACAAGCAGCGCGCCCTCGCAGGCTTTGAGACTGCGCGACACCTCGTAATTGAAGTCAACGTGACCGGGCGTATCGATCAGATTCAAAATATACGCCTCTCCGTCCGGCGCGGTATAATCGAGCTTAACCGCGCGCGCTTTGATCGTAATGCCGCGCTCCCGTTCCAGTTCCATGTTGTCGAGCAGCTGCTCTTCCATTTCGCGGGAAGTGACCGCGCGGGTATATTCGAGAATCCGGTCCGCCAGCGTGGACTTGCCGTGATCTATATGCGCAATAATCGAAAAATTCCGGATATGCTGTTGTTTCTCGCTCACTTTTTTGCACCCTTAGCCTTATTCAGAAATAAAATTTATGTCTGTATCTCTCGCTTTTCAAATCGCTTTGCGCCCGGGAAGCCATACACGCCGAACGCCTCTGCAAAAACGCAGCCGCGAAAAGCGGCGCGCATTCCGGCCGCCGCGCTTTTCCCGGAGCTTCGGGAAAAAGTCCGTGCGGCCGATATACACAGTATATCAATTTTCCGCCTTTAAATCAAGAGTCCCCAACATTATTTTTACTTTGCCGGCTTCGCTTTTCCAAAAGAAAACTTTTCTGATTTCCGGCCTGCACGGTGTCTTCCGGCAAAATGTTCCCCAAAAGCAGCGGCGAATCCGGGTCGTGCAGCCGATAATTTTCAAATGCCTTTTTCGGATTGATGTTCGCATAGCAATATTTGCAGCCGTTCATGCAGGTGTCATACGCGCCGACATCCCGGTTTTCGGCGCAGCCGCAGCCCGGACGTTTGCCCTTATGCTTCAGCTTGCGAAAACGCAGGTGATTGGCCTCTCCCAGAATATCCAGCGTCATGCACCCCGAACTCTGAACGCCGAATCGGGTAAAATCCCCGCACAGCCCGCAGGTTTGAACCGGCATGCCAAGCTTCTCGGCCACAAGGCCGAAATGTTTTGCAAGCATATCCTTGTCCGCATCGGTAAGCGGGATCAGGTCCGGCATATTCGCCCGGACTTTCTTATACATTTCCACAAAATTAAAGATGCAGCGGTCGATATGGGAACAAAGCCACGCCGCCATGTCTTCAAACGCCTGCATATGGGTTTGCACGGTATACGTTTCGGTCAGCAAAATCGGATCATACCGCCACGCGACCCGTTCGCGCCCTACGGCTTCGGAAAGCCGAGCAAGCGTTTCAATGCTCTCCGAAACAGACGGAACGCCCGGCTCAAGGTCCTTTCCGTACGCCGTAATCGTGTAATAGAAATAAGTAGGAAAACGCTCGGTAATCTCCCGGATACGCGGCAGAAGCGGCGCGTAATTTTTGGAAAAGAAGACAACGCAGTCCACCGTGTCGGGCGACAGTTCGTACCGGGTGACTTTGCTCGGAAACAGCGGATTCCGGGAAAGTACATATCCCTCCGAAAAGCGTTTCAGCAGCCAATCGGAATAATACTGCGCGACATCCGTGCGTCCGCTTATATTGAGAATCATCCAAAACCTCCCCGCGTTCGCTGCGCACAGCGCACGCACGCTTTGATCTTGCCCGGCTCAAAAGCTGCATAAAACCGACATCGGGTAGTTTCAGTATACCATACCGCTCCGGCCTCGTCATCCCCAAAACCGTATTTTTTCAAAATTCAACAAATATCGGTTTTGACCTTTCAAACCGGAAAAATTCCCTTTATAAAAAATTCGGATGTTTCAACAGAATTTGTGAAACTTCTCTCAGCCGCCTTGAAAACAACTGTGCGAAATGGTATATTTTCAATAAGGGGTACGGGTCCGCGGTCAGCCGGTTGTTTCTTTCGGCACAGAACCGCCGTTTATCTGCAAAGCTCACCGTCAAAACAACATAAAAACACGATACGATATGCCCCGACTTTTTGTGGAGGTTCTGTATGAAACGAAAATTCAAACTTCTGTTGTTGCTCACACTCGCCTGCGCGGCGCTGACCGCGCTCCCGACTCTGGCAGCCGATCCGGCGCAGCCCACGGTATATGTAGCCGGCTGGGGAAACGACAGCGCGGCGGGTACCAGCGCCGACGCGCCGTTTAAAACCCTGTATGCCGCTGCGCGCGCCCTGCCCTCCGGCGGCCGGATCGTCCTCTGCGGCGCACTGACGCAAACGGCAACCGAACTGCCGGCCACAGACGGTCTTCTCACCATCACAAGCGTAGCCGATAAAGATTACCGCACAGCTGAAAACGGAAGCGCCGTCTTATCCCTCGGCGGCAATCTTTCCCTGCGCGGTCCGGTTGAATTTGAAAATATCAATCTCACGGCGACCGTGAAAAATCTCGTCATCCTCTGTCACGGCAATTACACGCGCATGGGCGAGGGGATCACCACCGCGGCTGTGGGTGAGGGCGTGCTCTTGCCGGGTATCACCGCGGGTTCCACCGGCGCGGCGTCCTCCGACGGCGCCTATCTTGAAATTTGCAGCGGAGACTGGTACCGTATTCGCGGCGGCGCGCGCGGCACTTCCTCCGTAGCGCAGGCGGGCGATGTCTTTATCACCATCCGGGGCGGCAGCTTCGGCAGTACGTTTGACCTCGGCGGCGATTCTCCCTGTATCGGAAACGCCTATCTGCGCGTATACGGCGGACAGTTCAAAGCCAGCGTAAACGGCGCAAGCGCAGTCAATACCGACGGAAACATCACCGTCTCTTTATACGGCGGCAGTTTCAGTTCCGGAATCCGCATCAGCCGAGGCGGCGCGCTGAACGGCAATTTTACCGTCAACGCTTTCACCGATCTGTCCGCTTCGGTCAGCGCCGGCACCGGGACGATGACCGGCGAAAAAACGTTAAATGTGCTGGAGGGCAAAACAGCCAATATCTCAGGTTTTACACGCCAAACGATAGACGAAGCCGCCTATCAGGCCATGGTCGCGCAAGAAGAACAGCTTTTTGACGCGGCCAGGGCAGCCAAACTCCCGGAATCCGAAAACGCTTTTGAGAGCCGGGATATGACGCCGTCGGGCAGCGCCGAAAAAGTCGTGTTCGGCGCCGAAAATATAAACTACGGCGACTTGAACGAGGACGGATACCTGTCGATCAATGATGTTCTGACGGCCTTCCGAATGATGGTCTCGGGAAAATACGAAGCCATCGCCGACTCCAACTTCGACGGGCGCATCACTTCCGAGGATGCCATGATGATTCTTTGGGGGATTCTAAACGATCAGCGCCGTCTGTTTCCCCAAGCGCCCGAAAACCTGATTTCAAGTTCCCTTGATCTGTACGGGGGCGCTATTGCAAACGGCGGCGCCATCGAACAAGGATTTGCGTTCGGTTCGACCGCCGAATCCGCTTATACCCTCTCCGCCGCGGGCATTCCCAAAGAGCACGCCAAGATTGGCCTGTACTTCGGCTGCGATCTGTCCGGGGGACCGAGCGCGCTTGACGGCTACTACTTTGAAATTGACGCCGACGCCTCTTCTGCAACGCTGTACACCGTGAAAAACGGCAGTTACCGCGTCACCGCCAGACGTACAGTCGAAATATTCGACACACCGGCACGGCTGCGCGTAGTTTATCGCAATAACTGGGCCGATCTCTATTTTGAAAACAACATCTTCGACAACTCACCCTATCCGATCTTCAACCTCGCGCTTCAGAGCGACGGAAACGGCGTCGGGGCGTATACGGAAAACGCGCGCGTTTCCCTGCCGGCCGTCACAGCCGCGGAAAGCCTTTCCGAAAGCGGCTACACAAACACGCTGCTCGAAAACTTCACCGACCCGGAAATTTTCTTTGCGGACGGCCGATACTACCTTTACGGCACGCAGGGAAACACCGCAAACAGCGGCGTGAAATGCTATTCTACGACGAATTTCCGCACGTTCCGGGATGAGGGCTTTGCGCTGCATGCCGGCGATGCGTTCGGCGACGGCATATTCAAAGCGGCCAATATCGTTTACTATAACGGTATGTATTATATGTTCTATATGGCGGAATCGAACGCGCTCGGAACCTCGGTGACCGCCTGCGCCGCCTCGCCGTCTCTGACCGGCCCGTTTAAAAATGACGATAAAACGCCGCTCACAAACGATAAAGACTTCATCGGCGGACAGCCTTTCGTTGACAGCGACGGCTCTGTTTATCTGGTATATACCCGCACAACGGGCGGAAACCGCCTGTACGGTGCAAAGATTTCCCTAAGCGACGGAAAAGCGGAAATCGACCTTTCCACAGAAACGCTTCTTCTTGAGCCGACCGAGCCGTGGGAAAATGCCAAAGCCTCGGTTGTGGAGTGCGGTTATATCATCCGCCACGGCAATCTCTATTATCTGATGTATTCCGGCGGAAACTATAACTCAACCTACGGCACAGGCTATGCAACCGCAGAAAGTCCGCTCGGCCCCTACACAAAATACGATAAAAACCCGGTCCTGACCTCAAACGACCAGGCGTTCGGCGTCGGCGCGTCCACCGTGTTTACATCACCCGACGGCAGCGAGCATTTCATCCTGTATCTGCGCAACTTCTCTCCGACGGTCACAAGACCGCTCTGCACCGGAATGGATCGCATCAAATTTGTACGCAATCCGAACGGCGGACCCGACCTGATTTCCATCAGCGGGCCGACGGTCACAAAACAGCCGCTTCCCTCCGGACTGAGCAATATCGAAGCTTTTGTTTCCGATCCCGAAACCTATCAAAAATCCCGATTTATCTGGTAGATAGAACAGCAAAAGAGGCGGAAAACCAAAGTTTTCCGCCGGATAAAGGCGGTGCATGTCCGCCTTGTAAACAAATTTGATTTGCAGTTTTCACTTTACCAACAGCGAGAGCGCCGGAATAAAATTCCGGCGCTCTCGGTTTTCTGTCTTTCCGCCGTCAGGCAAACGCATTTCGGCAAAGCGTCAAATCAAAAGCAGCATGGCAAGAATCAGCACAATATCTTCATTGCCCTCTTTGCCCATCAGAAGCACAATCAGACCGATCAGCAAAAAATCTTCCAGGTCAAAGCCCGCATTTCCACGCCCGTGCAGCATTTCCAAGAGGCTGCTCAGCGGATTTTTTGCGTTTTTTGCTCCGCAGTCATCGCATTTTTCTCTTCGGCACTCCGAATCATCTCTGTCAAGAGAGATATGCGCCGCAGGCACGGTTTCATTCGCCTCCGCGTTTTCCGTTTCCAAAACGGAGTCTTCCGGCTCTTGCGGCGGTTCGGGCTGTACGGGCAGCGCTTGCGGAATGCGCACCGGCGTTTCAGTTTGCTGCATCTGCGATCTTCTTTCCCCGGACGCAGGCCATGATGCCGGCATGACCGGCATCGGCATAGGCCCCGCAAGTCCGGGGCGAAATGCGTTCCCGCTGTAATTTTTCGGAACGCTGATATACATCAAATCACCTCCGAAAGCAAGTCGATCAGGGTGGATACCTTGATAATATAGTCAAGTGTCTCTTTGCGCCCATCTGATAAATAAGGCTTTAGCGCATTTAAGAGCGCGCATCGCTTAGACAGTCCCGGATGCGGATGTTTTCCGCCGACGCCTGAAGAAAGCAGTCCCGCCGCAAGCGACGCGGCATCCGCCGGCGTCTGTTTTGCCGCCGACTCCATACTGTCCGCCGCTGTATCGTCCGCCGCTTTTGCGTGTACGTTCTCAGCGGCGCCCGATTTTTCCGCTTTCATTTCCGCCATCACCGGAGCCAACGCTTCCATGATCCGCGGCAGTTTTGAGGCGATTTCCGGATTCTGAAGCAGAGAGGAAAAACCCCCTCCCGAAAGAATATTTTCTATGTTCTTATCCGTTGCTTCCTGCATAACTCACTCCTTGCGATATCCCTCAAGGATACCCTTGGCGCGCGCGATATCGTCGTCCGTGGCGCCCATCATGGCCTGACGCAGCGAAGCAAGCTGCTCCGAATCAAATGTGACGGAACCAATATCGACGCCGGAGGCTGCTGCGATCATCCGAATCGAAGCCGTAAGAGACGCATCGTCCATTGCGGCAAGCTTCGCCATCATATTTTTATCGATTTTCATGGAATTTCTCTCCTTTATGTGATAGAATGACTCTGGTACAGTATATGCAAAGCGGAAAGGCGGGGAAACGGTTTTGAAAAAAATTCTGGTTTTATCCGATCTTCACGGAACCATCTCCTGTGCGGAAAGCGCGCTGAAAAGCCATCCGGAATACGACACGGTATTTTTTCTCGGAGACGGAATAGCCAAAATCGCGCTGCTGCAAAAAGAATATCCGCGGCAATGGCATCTCGTGCGCGGAAACTGCGATCTCTCGTCGGACGGCGCTTTTCCGGAGGAAGCGCTGATCGAGCTTGAGGAACATCGGATTTTTCTCACGCACGGGCACCGATATTTTGTCAAACATGGTGAAGAAAAACTGCGCGCGGCCGCAGCCGCGCGCAGCGCGGACATCGCGTTGTACGGACATACGCATCTCCCCGCGGCGCATTATGACGCGGCGAGCGGTATCCATCTGTTCAATCCCGGCAGTATCGGCGCGCCGTACGACGGAAAATTCACCTACGGCCTGCTCACGCTGAGCAAAACCGATGTGCTGTTTTCGATCGGCGAGCAGTCTTTTGGGTACAAATGAAAAGAATTTAACAATTTTTTCCTTGGGACTCTTGAAAATCCCATTTTTTCGGATATACTATTAGTAGTATATCGGCAAGGAGAATCTATATGAACAAGACACTGAAAAAAGCAGCTTTCCCGGGTGTAAAAGGCCCGGTTTTAACCATCGTCATGGACGGTGTGGGACTGGCGCCGGCTGGCGAGGCCAACGCGGTGGCGGCGGCCAACACACCGACGCTGAACCGCCTGATGAAAACCTATCCCATGGTCAAGCTCCGCGCGCACGGAACTGCGGTCGGTCTGCCGAGCGACGACGACATGGGCAATTCCGAGGTCGGACACAACGCGCTCGGCGCGGGGCAGGTGTTTGCGCAGGGCGCAAAACTGGTATCGCAGTCGATCGAAAGCGGAAAGCTTTTTGCGGGAAACACCTGGAAAGATCTGATCGAAAATGTGAAAAGCAACGCTTCCACCCTGCACTTTCTCGGCCTGTTTTCGGACGGAAACGTCCATTCGCACATCGACCACCTGCGCGCGATGATCGAAGAAGCGAAAAAAGAGGGCGTGACGCGCGTCCGTGTGCATATTCTCATTGACGGGCGCGATGTCGGCGAAACCAGCGCGCTGGATTATATTCTCCCGTTTGAAGCCTACCTTGACCGTCTGCGGGACAATTCGGTTGATATTTGTATCGCCTCGGGCGGCGGACGCATGCAGATTACGATGGATCGCTATGAGGCCAACTGGTCAATGGTCGAGGCCGGCTGGCGGACGCATGTGCTCGGAGAGGGCCGGCAGTTCAAAAGCGCGGCCGATGCCGTCAATGCTTACCGCGCGGAACTCGGCGTAATCGACCAGGACCTCCCGCCCTTTGTGATTGCCGACGGCGGAAAACCGGTCGGCACAATAGAGGACGGCGACAGCGTGATTTTCTTTAACTTCCGCGGCGACCGCGCGATTGAGATTTCCCGCGCGTTTGATGAAGCAGAGTTCACGCAGTTCGACCGCGTGCGCTATCCGAAAATTGTTTACGCCGGTATGCTGGAATACGACGGTGATTTACACATTCCGAAGCGCTATCTGGTCAATCCGCCGGAGATCACCAACACCATGGGCGAATACCTCACCGATACCGGCATTTCGATTCTTGCCATTTCGGAAACGCAGAAATACGGCCACGTCACCTATTTCTGGAACGGCAACCGCTCCGGCAAATTTGACGACGCGCTGGAAACCTATATCGAGATCCCCTCGGATACCGTGCCCTTTGAGCAGCGTCCGTGGATGAAGTGCGCCGAGATT
>URDS01000049.1 GCA_900546635.1 uncultured Eubacteriales bacterium
ACTATCTCCAGTCGAGATACTATGATCCCAACACCGGCCGCTTTATCAATGCGGACGATCCGGCTTTCCTTGGCGTGAGTGGTACTGCCGGCAGCTACAACCTCTTTGCTTATTGCGAAAATGATCCGGTGAATCGTATTGATTTTATCGGACACAATGATTTTGTTGTTCAAAGCTTTATAGTCGCATGCGCAAATAAATTCATTGCTGCTACGTCTGCAATTACAGTTTCATTAAAGTCAATATTTCCGATGCTTTGGAATGCTTTATATGTTATTTTGATTCTTGTAGCAATTGTGCTTACAATACTGCTGATTTATACTATTGCTGAAAAAATTATGGAAAAAGTAAATGATGCGGTAACTGGAGAGAGAAAATCTGAGTCAGGATACTTGGTTTATGTTTTAACTCGTAAAAAAGATAAACCAAAGACTATATTTTATGTGGGAAGAACAAAAAATTACCCGGCACGTATACGAACACATAAACGGGAAAAAGGAGAATTGTATGGTTATCCGGTAGTACCTTGTAAAGATTTAGCTTCTTCAAAAATTGTTGAACAGGCAGTGCTGTCCGCATGTATTGTCACAAAGGTATTTACAATGGGGGCTAATCGGAACGATTTGGCATCTAATAAGATAAGAGGTATTGCAAAAGAAAATGTTAAAAATATTAAATCTAATTTGGATGATCTAATTTCATTGGTATCTTGCACAAAAGAAAGCGATTTGCTTTGTTTAATGGAAAAATAGAAGAAAGGGACAAAATAATGGGGACTTGGGGAACCGGTATCTATTCTAATGATACATCTTTGGATGTGCGGGACTTGTGTCAGGAAATTTTTCCGTTTGTAAGTCTTGATGAGGGAAATCGAATTATATTTGAAGAGTTTAAAGATTTATTGTTAAATCCAGATGAAAACGATAATGATTATGCTTCGTTTTGGTATGGGCTTTCTGATTGGGAGTGGAAGCATGGGATGCTTGGCGATGAGATTAAAGAAAAAGCATTATCATTGCTGAACATGCACGCGGGGATAGCTCAATGGAAAACGGATGCTTCAAAAACGGATATTAAAAAAAGAATTAAAACATTAGAAAAGCTGAAAGCTCAGTTGTTGTTGCCGCAGCCGAATTTGAAAAAGCCAAAAGCCATAGTGCCAAAGCCGAGACATAAAGTTGGGGATATCGTAGTTATCCAGACGTCGGAACATATGTGTTGGCAGACAGAATCATATTATATCTCAGGAATATACATTCAGAACGGTAGAATTTGCTATGTTCATGATTATGCAATACAAAATAAGATAAATTTTGAAATTGATCTTAGAAACAAGTTTTTTGCATTGTTATGTGTGGGTAAAACGCATGAACTTTACAGTTCCTATGTAAAGGATGTGTATAAAGAGGAAAGTATATATGCGGTATATAATTATCTGTCTGATATATGTCCGACCGTAGAGGATTTGTTTTCTGTTGGATTTTTGCCTTCATTTGAACGAATACCTGGATTAATCCGAACAAATCGATATGCTGTTGAGCGGTGGGTATACAAATGTACAGTTATGGATACATTAACGTGGGGGGCATCTTCGGTTAAAAAGATTGGACGGTATGAGACTGAGGCAGAACGCTTTGAGGAGTTGTTATGTAAAAAAAATGTATCGGCAGAATATACCGCATTAATGTCTACCTTGTGTTTGTTTAATTTTTTAGAAACGCCTATTGCATATGAGATAATTGGCAAAAATGCGGATACATTAATTGATCCTTCAATTCCTAAAATGGTAAATCCGACAGAAGAGCAATGGCAGATTTATGATGAATTTTTAGAGGAAAAATATAAACGAATTTAAAGTTTCAAATATTAGAAATAATCAATGGTGATATGGTAATATTTCCAAGTTCCAGATACAGGCAGACTTCGGTCTGCCTGTATTCTTTTATGTGGGAAATCCCTTGTCCGGATATGCCCGGTATACGGGAACGGACGCGGAGGAAGGTTCTCACTTCATCTACCGGTTTTTTGTACTATCAATAAAAAAACCGCAAAGATCATCTTTGCGGTTTTTTGGCGCGTCATACTGGACTCGAACCAGTGGCCTCGGGCTTAGGAGGCTCGCGCTCTATCCACCTGAGCTAATGACGCATAGCGGCAGTAATACTGCCGATTTATGAAATCAATTTGCTTTTGCATTTTGTCATGAAGCGCTCCGTATCAATAATGAAACGTTCGTGTGTTCCTTCACCGATCAGTCCGGCTTCATCTTTCGCTTCTACATTAAAAGTCAATTTTCTGCCGTCCGCTTCTATTAAAGTGGCCGTACAGGTAATTTTGATTCCGAGCGGAGAGGCGGATATGTGCCGCACATTGATGCGTGTCCCAACGGTGGTCGTTCCATCTTCAAGATACGGCGCAACACACGCGCAGGCGCATTTTTCCATCAAAGCGATCATTGCGGGTGTGGCATAAACGGGCAGCAGGCCGCTTCCATAACTGGAGGCGGTATTTTGTTCATTGACAAGCTCTGTAATTTCGTATTGTATTCCAAGATTCATGATTTCACCTCATTAAAAATGGCTATTATAGTATAGCACAGTGCGTGCGTGAATGCAAGAATCATTTTTACAATATTTTCTTGCAAAGAACCGACGTGTAGTGTATAATAAAAAGACTATGACATGCGAGGTATTTCATAATGACGATGAAACGCGAAATGCTCGATCAGAATGTCGCGCTTACAACAATTCGCACGGATAAATTTAAATCAAGTTATTTGGCATTTTCTCTGGCAGTTCCGCTTGCAAAAGAAACCGCCGCAAAAAATACGCTTCTTATGAAAATATTAAAACGGGGAACAAAGAGCTATCCGGATATGATCGCGCTTTCCAAAAAGCTGGAATATCTCTATTCCGCCGATATTTTTACCCGCTGTTATTCTCTCGGTGAAACGCAGTTTTTAAATATTTCGATGGATATTTTGAATGATGCGTATACGATGGAGAAAAACAGTCTTTTGGAAGAAGCGCTTGCGGTTCTCGGTGAAATTGTATACGCGCCGGTTTTGGAAAACGGCATCTTCAGGCAATCTTATTTTGACAGTGAGAAACGCAATTTGTTGGCTGAAATCGATGCGGAGATCAATAATAAAGGGAAGTATGCGTTTTCAAGACTTCGGGAACTCATGTGCGGCAATGAGCGCTACGGCGCTTCGCCGCTCGGAACAAAAGAAGCGGTAGAAGCATTTACAAACGCGGATTTATACGCGCATTATTTAGATGTGCTTGCCGGCGCGCGTATTGAAATTTTGTTTGTCGGCAATACGGATGCAGACAAATTAAAAAGCGCGCTGATGCGTCTTTTGAGCGGACACATGCCGAAACACGTTTTTTCGATCGGAACCGAAGTGCGCAGACGCGCCGATGCGCCCAAAACCGTTATTGAAAAAAGTATCGGGAACCAAGGCAACTTGGTGCTCGGATTCCGTACCGGAACGGTTTTGTCGGA
This sequence comes from uncultured Eubacteriales bacterium, assembly GCA_900546635.1. Lineage (GTDB taxonomy): Bacteria > Bacillota > Clostridia > Oscillospirales > CAG-272 > UMGS902. The sequence goes on from URDS01000049.1 coordinate 3,508, forward strand.
CGGGAATTATCCTGTACTGGCGCTGTTTTGCGAATTGTACGGCGGAAGTCCGACATCAAGACTGTTTATGAACGTGCGTGAAAAGCTGAGTTTGTGTTATTATTGCGTTTCTCATGCCGAAGCGATTAAGGGACTGATGTTTGTTCGCGCGGGCATTGAAAATGAAAATTTTGAGGCTGCAAAAAACGAAATTCTTCGGCAGTTAGAACTTCTGCAAAGCGGTTCGTTTACCGACGATGAACTGAATGATGCAAAGCTGTCTCTCTGCAACGCATATGCGGAGATGGCCGACAATCCGCAGTCGCTGGAGACCTGGTATATGGGGCGGACGATTTCCGGCCTCTCTCAGTCGCCCGAAGAAGCGGCTGCGGCTGTACAAAAAATTACAAAACCGGAAATTGTCGAAGCTGCAAATAAAATTACGTTGGATATGATTTATTTTTTGAAAAGCACAAATGTTTCGGGAGGAGAGCAATAAATGGAAATAAAGACCCGCATATCCGAAAAACTCGGCGAACAATATTTCACATTCCGGCATGACAGCGGACTTACAGTCTATGTTTTCCCGAAAGAAATGGCTTCTTCTTACGCATTATTTGCTACAAAATACGGTTCTTTGGAAAATAAATTCAAATTGGCAACGGATGGCGATTTTACCACGGTTCCGGCCGGCATTGCGCATTTTTTGGAACATAAAATGTTTGAAAACGAGGACGGCGTGGATACGTTTGAACGCTTTGCGAAAACGGGCGCCAGCGCCAACGCCTATACCTCGTTTGATAAAACTGCCTATTTGTTTTCCGCAACCGATCATTTTTATGAATCGCTGGAAATTCTTCTGGATTTTGTGACGCATCCGTATTTCACAAAAGCGACTGTTGAAAAAGAACAGGGCATTATTGCCCAGGAAATACAGATGTATGAGGATAATCCGAACAGCCGGATTTATTACGAACTGATGCGCGCCATGTATGCGGCGCATGATGTGCGCACCGAGATTGCGGGTACAGTGGAATCGATTTCCCGGATTACGCCTGAGCTTTTATACAAGTGTTACAATACATTTTATAATTTACACAACATGGCGCTGTGTGTTTGCGGGAGAGTGGACTGTGCGCATGTTTTAGAGGTTTTGGACAGGGTATTGAAAGCGGCTCCCGAACAAACCATTTGCCGTTCCTACGCAAAGGAGCGCGCGGAAGCGGCGGTGAAGCGGACCGAAATTAAAATGCAGGTGTCCAAACCGCAGTTTGCAATCGGCGTTAAAGATATTGCGATTCCGACGGAGCCCGCGGCGTTTGCGAAAAAAGATTTCGGCATGAAGATCTTAAATGAGATCCTATTCAGTTCTTCTACGGACTTTTTTAATGAAATGTATGAAAAGGGAATTTTAAATTCCAAATTTTCTTCTGAATATGATTCGACGCTTTCATTTGCTTACAATATTTATACAGGTGAAACTGATGATCCCGACGCATTTTTGAACCAGATGAAGCGATATATTTTTGAATGCCAAAACCACGCGCTTTCAGAAGATGCGTTTCTGCGGGCAAAGCGGTCTGTCTATGCGGATTTTGTCAGATTGTTTGACAGCACCGATGAAATTGCCAACGAATTAATCGGATATTCTTTCTTGGATATTGATCTTTTTGACAATATGCGTATTATAGAAGAAATAGATAAAGCGTATGTGGAAAATTTGCTGAGGGATTGCTTCAAAGAACCGTATTTTGCGCTTTCGGTTGTATCTCCCGTAGAGTAAGGTGGTATGTTCAATGTTTGATATGTATTTGCGCGCATCAACACTGTCTTTTCCCGGTCTCGGTATAGGCGAGTTTACGATTGACAGTGTGGCGTTCACCATTTTCGGGCGAGAGATTGCCTGGTATGGCGTTATCATTACCTTCGGGATTATTTTGTCCGCAATCTACGGAATTTCCCGCGCAAAGATCGAGGGAATCTCGGTGGATGATATGCTGGATGTGATCTTGGTGGCGGTCATTGTCAGTGTGATCGGCGCGAGATTGTACTATGTCATTTTTTACGGCAATTATCATTCATTTTATGACGTGATCGCCATTTGGAATGGCGGCCTGGCTATTTACGGCGCTGTAATCGGCGGCGCGCTTGCGCTTCTTGTAATGGCGAAAATTAAAAGGCTGAAAGCTTTGAAACTTTTGGATATCGGCGCATCTTCCATCATACTGGGGCAGGCAATCGGCAGATGGGGGAATTTTATGAACGCGGAGGCATACGGCTATGAGACCGAGCTTCCGTGGCGAATGGGCATTCACGCTTTCGGCGACGCGATTTTTGTACATCCTACATTTCTTTATGAGTCGCTGTGGAATTTACTCGGATTCTTTTTGCTCTGGTATCTCTATAAAAAGAAACGCTATGACGGGCAAATTTTTTTACTGTATCTTGCATGGTATGGATTTGGACGTATGTTTATCGAGGGCTTGCGCACGGACAGTCTTTGGTTGATACCGGATGTCATTCGGGTATCTCAATTGCTTGGGGGACTGTGTTTTGCCGTTTGCGGTGCGTTGCTCATATTTTTTGGAATCAAATTCAGGAAGAAAAAATCAACAGAGGTAAAATCACATGGCAATCAGAATTGACGGAAAAGAGACAAGCAAGGCGGTCAGAGCGCGGATAAAAGAGGACACAGAAGCTTTCATCAAGCAGACCGGAATCGTTCCCGGTCTTGCGGTGGTCATTGTCGGCGCCGATCCCGCATCGCAGGTTTATGTTCGGAATAAACATAAAGCCTGCGCTGAGGTGGGAATGTATTCGGAGGTACACGAACTGCCTGAAAATATTTCGGAAGAAGAACTGCTTTCGCTGATTGACCGGTTGAATCACAGCGATAAGATTCACGGAATTTTGGTGCAGTTGCCGCTTCCCAAACATCTAAATGAAGAAGCCGTTATTTTAGCCATTGATCCGACAAAAGATGTGGATGCGTTTCATCCGCAAAATGTCGGAAAAATTATGATCGGAAATTACAGCTTTCTGCCGTGTACGCCTGCCGGCGTCATGGAACTGCTTCGCTTTTACGGGGTTGATCCGGCCGGCAAGCACTGTGTGATTATCGGACGAAGCAATATTGTCGGCAAGCCGCAGTCTATGCTGATGCTGAAGGCAAATGCTACGGTAACCATCTGTCACTCCAAAACGCAAAACCTGTCTTCGCTGGTTCGCATGGCGGATATTGTCATTGCGGCCGTCGGCAAGCCGAAATTTATAACGGAGGATATGGTAAAAGAGGGCGCGGTCGTGATGGATGTCGGAATCAACCGTATGTCTGACGGAAAGCTTTGCGGAGACGTGGATTTTGAACAAGTCGAAAAGAAAGCTTCTTATATAACGCCGGTGCCCGGCGGCGTCGGTCCTATGACCATTACGATGCTGCTTCAAAATACGCTGACGGCGGCCAAAGAAAAACAAAGTAAGTGAAATATACGCTCCGCGCTATTGTTTTGGCAATGGCGCGGATATTTTTTTATAAAATTTTTAAAAAAGGATTGACAAAAGCCGCAAATACGAATATAATAACACATGAACATATTTGCATATGAACATGTGATAAAACAGGGGGTGAAATTGATGACTGAAAACGAGAAAAAAATGCAAAATGGAGAAATTTCAGGCGAATTTTTGGCAGCACATGAGGATGTTGTAAAAAGAGTACTCGAAAAACAGCCGGCAGATGAATATTTGTACGATCTCGCCGAACTGTTCAAAGTATTCGGTGATTCTACAAGAATAAAAATTCTGTATGCATTGTTTGAAAGCGATCTCTGTGTCGGAGATATAGCGCAGTTGCTGAATATCAGCCAATCGGCGGTCAGCCATCAACTGAAAATTTTAAAAGACGCTAAATTGGTAAAGTTCCGTCGGGAAGGCAAAATCATATTTTATATGCTGGACGACGATCATGTAAGAACCATGCTGAGCATGGGCATGGAACATGTAGAGGAATAACGATATTTTTTTAAAGGAGAACTGACATGCAAAAACTGTATACGATTGCGGTAGACTGTGCAAATTGCGCAGCGAAAATGGAAGACGCGGTAAACGCTACAAAAGGCGTAAAAAGCGCCGTTCTTAGCTTTATGACCCAAAAGATGCGAGTAGAATTTGAAGAAGAGGCAGATATTGATGCTGTGATGAAAGAAGCACGGAAACGCTGCAAAAAAATAGAACAGGACTGCGAAATTTTTCTATAAAAGGAGTGGAGGTTATGACAGCGAAACAAAAGCGTGTTCTATTCAGAATTATCGCCTCCGCCGCTTTGCTGATTACGGTTTTTATTCTGAATTTATCCATTGATATGCACCTGTATCTTGAGGCCGCGCTGTATTTACTGGCTTATTGTATAATCGGTTATGATATTTTAATGAAAGCTTTCAGAGGTATTCTGAACAGGCAAATATTTGATGAGAATTTTTTGATGACGGTGGCGACAATCGGCGCAATTTTGCTTGGCGATTATAAAGAAAGTGTCGCTGTTATGCTGTTTTATCAGATCGGAGAACTGTTCCAAAGCGTCGCTGTAGGAAAAAGCCGGAAAAACATTGCCGATCTCATGGACATTCGGCCGGACTATGCCAATTTGCTTGTAGACGGCAGACTGGAAAAAACAAATCCGGAGGATATACCGGTAGGGGCGGAAATCGTGGTCAATCCGGGTGAAAAAATTCCCATTGACGGGATGATTTCGGACGGAACATCCACGCTGAACACAAGCGCACTGACCGGAGAGAGCGTTCCTTTGGATGTAAAAGAGGGAGACGCGGTCATCAGCGGCTGCATCAATATGTCCGGCGCGATCAAAGTCAGAACAACAAAGGAGTTTGGGCAATCTACCGTATCCAAAATCTTAGATCTTGTCGAAAATTCCAGCATGAAAAAATCGCGCTCGGAGAATTTTATTACGAAATTTGCACGGTATTACACACCAGCTGTATGCTGCAGTGCATTGGCTTTGGCGCTGATTCCGCCTGTTTGCATGATCCTTGCCGGAGCCGCTCCCGCTTGGCAACTCTGGGTGACGCGCGCCCTTACGTTTCTTGTAATCAGCTGCCCCTGCGCTCTGGTTATTTCCATTCCACTCAGCTTTTTCGGCGGAATCGGCTGTGCTTCCAAAAACGGTATTCTGGTAAAAGGTTCAAATTATCTTGAAGCGCTTGCCGATACCAAATATATCGTATTTGACAAAACAGGTACGCTTACGAAAGGCGTTTTTGAAGTCGCGGGCGTCTATCCTCAAAACGGGTTTTCAAAGCAGGAGCTTTTGTTTTATGCCGCTTATGCCGAAAGCGCTTCCGGACATCCGATCAGCGTCAGTCTGAAAAAAGCTTTCGGGGACCGCATTGATCTGAATCGAGTACATGAAATTCAGGAAATTGCGGGGCACGGCGTTTGTGCGACCGTGAACGGACATAAAGTTTACGTCGGAAATCTTAAATTAATGGATTTTGCAAATATCGCCCTGTCGGACGAGCAAAGTGAAATCACAACGGTTTATGTAGCGGTTGACGGTCTGTATGCGGGGCGCATAACCATATCCGACATTGTAAAACCATCTTCTAAAACGGCTGTGTCGGATTTGAAAAGATGTGGGATCCGCCAAACGATCATGCTGACCGGTGATGCCAAAAACACGGCTGAGCGCGTAGCAAAAGAAGTCGGTATTGATATTGTGCACAGCGGACTGCTTCCCGCCGATAAGGTATCGGCTGTCGAAAAATTGCTTTTGAAAAAAGGAACAAAAGAAAAGCTCGCCTTTGTCGGAGACGGAATCAACGATGCGCCGGTTCTTTCAAGGGCGGATATCGGGATCGCAATGGGGGTTCTGGGTTCGGATGCGGCGATAGAAGCCGCCGATGTGGTGCTGATGGACGACGATCCGCGAAAAATTGCTTTGGCGATCAAAATATCTGCACGCACTTTAAAAATCGTTCGGGAAAATATTGCATTTGCACTTGCCGTCAAATTTATCTGTTTGATTCTCGGCGCGGCCGGAATTGCAAATATGTGGATAGCCATATTTGCGGATGTGGGCGTTATGGTACTTGCTGTACTGAATGCGGCGCGCACATTAAAAACAGGCAGCCTGTGAAAATTGAAGTTCTGCAACTGTATAAAGACCTTGAGTAAAATCAAATTTACCTAAGGTCTTTTATTTTATATCATAATATTTTGTTTTTCCTCTGGCAATTTGAAACAATATCCTGTATAATACCTGTATAATAAACGTATAAAGTTTGCTTTGCTGTTTGAAGTGAGGACTTTTTCATATTTCTTCGACTAACAATTGACAGCAGAGCGGTGGAGGAAACTATGGATCACGGTGCAATGTGTTACCGCCGTTTTCTGGATGGGGAAGACCGTGCTTTTGATGAGATTATGGATATTTATCATGACGGTCTGATCCTGTTTATAAATAAATTGGTCGCCAATTATTCTATTGCCGAAGAGCTTGCTGCGGATACATTTGTTGAGCTTTTGACACATAAAAAACGATTTCTTGGAAAATGTGATTTCAAAACATATCTTTATTCAATCGGACGGCATAAAGCAATTGATTATATCCGCAGGGAAGCGCGCAAAAAGACTGTGCCCACGGATGAAATTTTGGAGCTTCCCGGCGATCAGCACATAGAAGAGCGCTTTATCGAGGACGAATCCAAGCGGATTTTACATCAGGCGATTTCCAAACTGAGTGAAGATTATCGTGCGGCGGTATATTTGATTTTTTTTGAAGATCTTTCATATGAAGATGCCGCCAGAGTTTTGGGGAAAAATAAAAAACAAATAGACAATCTGATTTATCGGGCTAAGGCTGCGTTGAAGAAAATTTTAACAGAAGGGGGCGGTTCGGATGCGCAATATTGAGGATTTCAAAAGGTATGTATACGATAAAGCGGACGATGTGCGCGCGAAAAGAAAAAGGCAGCGCCGCATATGGTTAAACGCCGCTGCTTCTTTATCGGTATTTGCCGTATGTTTTGGATTGTTTTACTATTTTAATTTATCGTCTTCGGTTTATGACGCGAATAAGGCGGAGGGATTGCCTGAGACTGCATTCAAAACAGCCGGAGGCAGGTATTACGCGGAAGAGAATCTACAGGAAACGTCCGGGGCGTTTTCGGATGCTGCAGCGCCGGAAAATGCGACCGTAAATCTTTATACTGCCGACGATTCGCTTGTATCCGTGGAGCAAGAAATCCTGGATACAGCACAGTTTATGACAAAAGCGTCGGCGCTGCTTGGCGCGACCAACTATTCGCATTATTCTGTCGCAGAGAATGATGCTTCCTATACAGGCGAACTTTCCGATATTGATTTTGATACTTGCGTTGCTGTAACGATTTGGTCAACGTTTGCTTCAGAACCCACTGTTCAACAGTTGCAGACTGAATATACGGACGAAGTCATTTACTTAACGCTGGTTACCGATATTGAGTCTACACCGACCGGTTCATATATGATGGTATATACGGCGCTGATTGATCGGGACGAATATACAGGTCAGCCGATTTCCATTCAGATTATACAACCTTAAATATGAAAAAGGAAGCGTTTCAACGCTTCCTTCAGACCGTCGAAAAACCAAGGTTTTTCGACGATGGGGCGCGTATAGGCGTGAGGAGGAGAACGGCGCAAGCCGGGAGGAGACCTGACGTCACAAGGAGAACCCCTTTCCGAAGGGCGTATTCGCGCCGTCGCGCCGTCAATGGCGGCACTCGCACGCCCGCAAGGTGTTTACAAGGCGGCACATGTCCGCCTTGTAAACAAATTTTATTGCAATTCCTATCTTTATCGACAGACTGAGGAAGCGTTTCAACGCTTCTTTTTTTGTTGAGAATACTCAGGATTTTGACATGTGTTCGCAAAATTGGGTATTATACAGGGTTTGATAAGTTCCGCTATGCGCAAGCAACTGCGCATGCGTTCCTCTTTCCGATACGCAGCCGTTTTCGATTACAAGGATTTCATCCGCGGATATAATGGTGGACAATCGGTGCGCAATGATAATCGACGTGCGGCCGACCAAAAGCGGTGTAATGGCGTTTTGGATGGCTTTTTCGGAAATGGAATCCAGAGAAGAGGTCGCTTCATCTAAGATCAGAATTTTCGGATCTTTCAAAATCATTCTGGCAAGTGAAATTCGTTGCTTTTCACCGCCGGAAAGCTTAAATCCGCGGTTTCCGACCACCGTATCGTATCCAAACGGAAGCGTCATGATAAAGTCATGTATACTGGCGTCGCGGCACACACGCTCAAGGTCTTCTTTTGTCGCGTCCGGTTTTGCGTAAAGAAGATTTTCCCGTATTGTGGCGTTAAACAAATAAGTGTCCTGCGTCACGACGCCGATAGAACTGCGCAGTGTTTGCAAGTCAAGCGTGCGTATATCCCTGCCGTCGATTGTAATCTTTCCGCCGGATACGTCGTACAAACGCGGAATTAATGAAATAATTGTGGATTTTCCGGCGCCGGAGGGACCGACAATCGCCACGGATTTTCCCGGTTCTACCGTAAACGATACGCCTTTGAGAACTTCAGTATCCGATGTATAAGAAAAATGAACGTCATCAAAGCAGAGTTTTCCCGCTATTCTTTCGGGTATGACGGCGCCGCTCTCATTTTTAATTTCAACAGGCATATCCAAATATTCAAAAATGCGCGCAAACAGCGCCATCGAGCGGGTAAAATCAATCTGAAGTCCCAGCACGGATTCTACCGGCCTGTATAAGCGTCGAATCAGCGCCACAATTACGCTTATATCGCCGATGGTTAGATTGGGAACGCCGATTTTAATGATTAAAATACCGCCGATCAGATAAATGATGATCGGCCCGATTCCCGCGGTTACATGCATAAAAACCCAAAACCAGCGTCCGGCCATTCGTTCGCGAACCGTCAGTTTGGCTACTTCTTCGTTTAATCCGCGGAATTTTTCATACTCCGCCTTTTCTTTGGTGAACAGCTTGGTTAAAAGCTGACCGCCGACGCTCAAAGTCTCATTAATTACCTGATTGGCGCCGTCCCGCTTTTTTTGCGCTTCGGAGGCAAGCTTCCAACGCTTTTTTCCGACTGTATCCGTAGGAATGATAAAGAGAGGAATCATAACCATGCCGATGGTAGCGAGCTGCCAGCTTTTGCTGTAGAGCGTAATCACGGTGGTGATGATAATAATAAAATCGGAAAAGTAAGAGGTAAGAATGCCGCTGATGATGCTGGCCGCACCGCTGATGTCGCTTGTCATGCGTGTGACAATATCACCGGGCTTTTGCGTGGTAAAAAAACGCTGAGACATGTTTTGCAGATGAGCATACATCTGATTTTTCATATCGTATGTAATTCGCTGGCCTATCCAGGTGGTGACATAGGACTGCAAAAGACCGATTAGGCGAGACCCAAGTAAAACGATGAGCGAAGCCGCAGATAACTTGTAAATCAGATTTAAATTTTCTCCTAAAATACCATCGTCTATGATTTTTCCGGTCAAAACGGAGGGCAGCAACCCCAAAACAGATGACAGAATAATCAAGACGAAAACCAATGCCAAAAACCATCGGTAAGGATGCAGATAAGAAAGAATGCGAGAGAGCATCGCCTTCGTAATTTTCGGCGACGCATTTTTTTCTTCTTCCGGGGAGTCAAATCGGGAACGTACTCTGTTCATTTTGTATCCTTTCAAGAGAAGTGCATATTTTATTGCCGATACGAAAAACGATCGGTTTTATTTTACCTTAAAAAGCAAATTCGGTCAATAGTATTTCAATTTATCTTGCTTTGTGTATATAAATATGTTTTTATTCTCATATGGAAAATCCTTGCATTGTTGCGGCAATTTTGATAAAATAGAATCATTATGGGACAGCATTCAGCAAGAAATGGGGGTAAACGCAATGTACGGTTATACGCATATGTTTCGCCGTGCGGCGGCAGTTTTTATTCCGTTTGGATTTGTTCTGGGGTTCTCCATTCCGATGGGTATGTCGCTGGATCAATATGATACCGTAGCGCGGGAGTCAACAAATCTAATCGGATATTGTTTGTTCGCCCTGTTCTTTTCGCTGCTTTTTACTGCGGTTATGACGTTTTTATGCGCAAAACGGGAATCCATCTGTCAAAAATGCAGCTTTCCTTTAAAAATCCCATTTGCGGGGGCGCACAAATCCCGTTTTTTTGTTTTGTGGGCATTGTTTTTTCTATGCTGTATTCCGGCGTTTCTTGCCTATTATCCGGGAATTTTTGCATATGACGTTTCAACACAGATACGCTTGCTCGCCGAGGGACAGATTTCTGCGGATCACCCGATGCTGCATACGCTGATTGTGGCCTCGTTTTTAGTCTTTGGCAATCTCATTTCATCCTATACGCTGGGACTGGCGTTGTTTTCGATTTGTCAGATGCTGATATTCTCCTTTGCATTCGCCAGAGCCGTGGATTTTCTGTTTCGGCTGCGGCTTGATGTCGGCGCCATTTTGCTTATGCTGTATTATGCTTTGAGTCCGGTAAACGCCATGTTTTCTGTTAATGCCGTAAAAGATGCGCCCTACGCAATTCTTTTTCTGTTGGTAATGGTTTCGGTAGCCGAACTCTTCTTTTTTACAAAGACATTTATTCAATCCAAACGAAAAATGATCTTGCTCGCATGTTTGATTGCATTTACCGCATTGATGAAAGCTACCGGCGAAGCCGTTATGCTGGGACTTTGCGTCTTGTTGATTGTATATATGAAAAAAGCGGATGTGCGCAAAAAAATGCTGCGTCTTTTTGCTATGGCGCTCGTCGTATTTTTCTGCATGAATCTCGCTTTTCACGCTGTTTTCGATATTCTGCCGCGGACAGAGACCGAAAAACTGTCGGTGCCGCTGCAGCAGGTGTTTAGAGTTGTCAATCATCAATATGATGAACTGAGCGACGAAGATATTCATACGCTGACCAAACTGATTCCCGAGGCGTATTGGACAAATTATTCGCCAAGATTGTCCGATGACATTAAAAATTATCTGTATCCCGGCGCATATGCCGAACACAAAGCCGAGTTCTGGCGGCTATGGCGGTCGCTCGGAAAAAAATGTCCGGCTGAATATACGGATGCGTTTTTTTCTCTGAATTTGGGATTTTGGTATCCGGGCCTGCAATATCCCGATGCGCGCACGTATCATGCGTATATTGAAACGTCGATAAAAGCGCCCGATACGCCGGAAGAGGCGCCGACGGTACCGGACGGCAGTCCGGTTTCTCCCGACGTTATCGGACGCTTCTATATCAAGCGGACAGTCAAATGGCAGTCGGCGTATACCTTTTATGAAAGTTTTGGCGACGGCAAAACCGTTTTAAACCGACTGCCGTTTTCAATTTTATTTACGCCCTCCGGCGGATTTTATGCCCTCTGGATTTTGCTGTCAATGGCGATATATTCAAAAAAATATAAAATACTGTGCCTGTGCGTTCCTGCGCTGATTATATGGATAATGAATATGTTTTCGTCGATTGCGCTTCTTCGGTATGCATATCCTATGCTGCTGACGATGCCGTTTATATTCGCCTTGTTCTTTTACAGAGAGCCGCCGGTAAAGGCGCAGAGATAACGAAGATTCGACAAACAAAGTCTGCTTTATTTTGCGTTGTAATTGTGACTCTTCGCGGAAAAATATTGCATCTTCCCTTAAAATTTGATATACTATATAAAGCTAAATACGGTTATTTTCGATAAGGAATCATATGGATAAGTATATAGAAGCGGTAAAACAAAAAAATGATGCCTATTTTGCCAAGACTTCCCGCAAACCGGCAGTTTGTGTCGTAACATTCGGCTGTCAGCAAAACGAAGCGGATTCGGAAAAGCTGCGCGGAATGGCGGATGCAATGGGCTATGCGCAGACTGAGGATGCAGCGAAGGCGGATTTGATTTTAGTCAATACCTGCGCGATTCGGGAGCATGCCGAACTACGCGCATTGTCGTCTGTCGGCCAATATAAGCATCTTAAAGCTAAAAATCCGAATTTGCGTATCGGCGTTTGCGGCTGTATGGTTGCGCAGAATCATCGCGTCGAGGAAATCAAGCACAGCTATCCCTATGTAGATTTTACTTTTGAACCGGCCGCGCTCGACATGTTCCCGGAAATTCTATGCGAGGCGCTCGAAAGCGGGAAACGCAGTTTTTGCAGTCGAAAATCCGCTGAACCGATTCGGGAGGGACTGCCTGTCCTGCGTGAAAATCCGATCAAATCCTGGGTCAGTATTATGTACGGCTGTAACAATTTTTGTTCCTACTGCATTGTGCCGTATGTGCGAGGGCGGGAACGCAGCCGGGATTTTTCTCATGTCGTAGAGGAAGTACGCGCGCTTGCCGCTTCGGGGACGCGGGACATAACGCTCTTAGGCCAAAATGTCAATTCCTACAGGGGCGGGTGCTCATTTGCCGAATTGATTCGTATGCTTTCGGAAATAGACGGGGACTTCCGGCTGCGGTTTATGACAAGCCATCCGAAAGACGTTCCGGACGAACTGATTTCGGCCATGGCGGAAAGTCGGCATGCGGCAAAACAGTTTCATCTGCCGCTTCAGTCCGGAAGCGACCGCATTCTTTCCGCAATGAATCGTCGGTATGATACGGCGCGTTATTCGGAAATTGTACGCAAACTTCGTACCGCAATGCCGGAGATTGCCTTGACGACGGATATTATCGTCGGATTCCCGGGAGAGACCGAGGCGGACTTTGAGCAAACGCTCGACATGCTGAAAGCAATACGATTTGATATGCTGTATTCGTTTATTTATTCACCGCGTAAAGGGACGCCGGCGGCAACATTTGAAAATCCGGTTTCAGATGCGGATAAATCCGCGCGCATGCAAAGACTGCTGGATGTACAAAATGAAATTTCTTTAGAAATAAATCAGCAAACGGTCGGGAAAACTGTTGTTGTACTGGCGGAGGGAAGAAGTAAAAATAATTCGGACTTTTTTACCGGACGAACGGAATCCAATAAATTGGTGCATTTCAAGGCGCATGACTCCATAATTGGAAATTTTGTTCCGGTGCGCATTGTTCGAGCGGAACCTTACGCGCTGCACGGAGAACTGGAAAAATAAAAAATAGTATTTGTTTTTTGTTATCCAAAAGTCTTGAACTGTGAAAACCACTGTAAATACAGAGCTTTCCGCCCATTAGGACACTTATAAAATCTGTGATTTTTGGCACTTTGGTGTCCAAATGGTGCTCAGATTTTCTATGACGATATAAAACGATATGGATAGATATAAGGAACCCCATACTATGTGAGGGCGAAAGCACTCGTTGCTTTCGTTCTCTTGGTTACCATACAAGCAGGGACAGACGCACTTGTCAACGGCGGGCGAAGCCCGTTCATCTCGACCGTTGACGAGGAAGATTGGAGCTGCTATTCCACACAGAGAAGAATTATAGCAGACTAATCCATATCTGGTTGCTATAATATTTGAAAATAAATTGATAAACTGAACTTTGAAGGAGAATGATAAATGGTTGAAGTAAAGTTTTATGATGAAATCGATGACAGATTATTAAAATTTGCCGTTATTATTGCAAAAACAGACAATAAATGGGTGTTTTGTAAACATAGGGAGAGAGAAACATACGAGATTCCGGGCGGTCACAGAGAAAATGGCGAGCATATTATAGACACTGCAAAACGAGAGTTATATGAAGAAACGGGTGCTTTTGAATACAGCATAAAACCTATTTGTGTATATTCAGTCACTACACCAGATAATTTTGATGGTAATGAGACTTACGGAATGCTTTACTTTGCGAATATTCTGTCTTTTGAAAATCAATTACATAGTGAAATTGAAAGAATTTTGATTACGGAGCGGCTTGTGGAAAACTGGACATATCCGTTGATTCAACCGACACTGATAGAAGAGGCAGGGCGTAGGGGATATTTATGACTTGTAATTTGCTTTAGAGGTTGGGATATTACCAACAAGCAAAAAATTCTCTTACTATCGCAGACAGGAAAGAGTGATTTTTACGGAAAGGGTACCACTTTCCTATGCTTGCTACGGAACTTTTTGTAAAGGAACAGAAGGGAAAGGATAAT
>URDS01000050.1 GCA_900546635.1 uncultured Eubacteriales bacterium
AGATGCCCCGCTTCAGCCATATGATTTTTTCCAGATTCAGATATTTTTTGAGCGTATCCTCGATCTCCTCGCGGCTGAGGTGCGGGTTGCGTCCCTCGGAAAGCAGGCATTCCTCGGTGACGACCAGCGTGCCCTCGCCGTCTACGTGAATCGAGCCGCCCTCCAGTACAAAACCCTCGGTGCGGTAGCTGTCCGCATCCTCAAGCTCGCAGATTTTCTGCGCCACGGCATCGTCCTTTTCCCACGGGAAGTAGAGGCCGTCCACAAGTCCGCCCCAGGCGTTGAATTCCCAGTCCACGCCGCGAATCTCTTTGCCGTTTGTCACAAAGGTCGGGCCGCAGTCGCGCACCCAGGCGTCATTGTTGGAGATTTCGACCACGCGGACGCAGTCGGGCAGCAAGTGGCGCGCGTTTGCGTACTGATTGGCGCTGACGCATACCGTTACCTGCTCAAAACGGGCAATGGCTTCCGCGACCTTGACAAAGGTCGCTTGGGCGGGTTTGCCGCCGAGTCTCCAGTTGTCGGGGCGTTCAGGCCAGATGATATAGGTGCCGCGGTGGGGTTCAAATTCACCGGGCATCCGAAAGCCGTCTGTTTTTGGATCAGAACTCAGTCTTCTCATTTTTTATTTCCTTTTCACAGTATGATTTTTTCGTGCGGCGCGCGCCGCGATGATCTCACCGATCAAAATCGCCACGGCGGTTCCGATCAGCAGGGGCAGCTTTTCACCCAGTTCCTCGGCCGAGGTGTCCAGCGGCACAATGCTGAAAATGACCGAAATGATCAGCAGGATCATTGGCAGATAGGTCATCAGGTGAAGCTTTGCGGAGCCGCCGCCGACTTTAAAGGGACGCGGCGTATCCGGATCGGATTTGCGCAGCTTCAAAAATGCCGGGAACATCAGAATATAGGACATCAGCAGTGTGATCATATTCAGGGCGAAAAAGCTCCAGAATATATCCTGGCTGGGAATCAGCGGCGCGGCGAGTACGATCAGCGTGGCAATCACGCCGTTGCTCACGGCGGCGCCGACCGGCATACCGGATTTGCTCGATTTGCCGAGCACGCTCGGCAGCGCGTTCTGTTCGGCGGCGTATTTGGCAACATAGTTGACGCCGAGCGACCAGGAAATCAGGTTGGCGATCAGCGTATACAGGAACATGATTCCGAAAATCGTGATGATGACGCCGCCGGTTTTTCCGGTCAGCAGCATAAAGCTTTCCACAATGCCGCTTGATATGGTCAACTCCTCCATCGGGATGGCCACGCTGATGCCGAACGCGGAAAGCAGATAGAAGACCGCAATGATAAAGCCGCCGAGAATGATGGCGCGCGGAATTTCTTTGGCCGGATTTTTCATTTCGGAGGCAAAGGTCGTCACGACCTCAAAACCCAAGAAGTTGAAAATGATAACCGAAATATAGGAAAGTCCACCGGGGCCGAATGAGGGGACAAAGGATGCCGGCGTAAACGCATTGGCCGACCCGCGCGTTACGGCGACCCAAATGCCGAGAATGCCGATCACCAGCATAATCGCGGCTTTGAAAAACGCCGCGATATTGAGAATCCACTTGCTGTCGCTGACCTTGAAATTGCTGATTATGACCACGCCCCAGATGAAAATGAGTTGAATGACGATGGTCAGCCATGTGCTCATTTCCCGACCGGTCAGCTGGATGATAATATCTGTAAAAAGCACGGCGAGCGAACCCATCCAGAGCGGGAAGTTGATATAATAGTACCAGGCCACGCGGCTGCCCCAGCGGTTGCCGTATGCGCGCCGCACCCAGTCGTAAATGCCGCCTTCGTCCTCATAGGCGGTGCCGAGTTCTGCCGAGATCAGTCCGTACGGCAGAAAGAAGCCCAGCAAAAGGAAAATCCACCAGAAAAACTGTGCGTTGCCGATCGCAGCCGCGGGCGCCGAGGATTCGACGACCAGCACGATGCAAACGGCGGCCAGTACGGCGTCAAACAGCCGGAATTTTTTAACTTTTTCACCCAAAGCAGGACACCTCGTTTTTAGAAAATTTTAAACAATACCTGTTCAAGACAGGTTTTTGCGCATTCATGCCGCCATTCGGGTGCGAGCTTGTCCCGGAGCAGGTACACCAAAATGCCGCGCATTGCGGTCAGGCGGTTTTCCGCTTCGTCAAACGCGATTGAATAATCGGCGTCCAGTACCTCGTCCGTAACTTCTTCTCCGCGGCTGGCAGGGAGACAGTGCAGAAACTTTGCATGGGGCGCCGCTTTTTTCATCATCGCGTCTGTAACCTGGTATTTCGGCATGAAAACAGCCAGGCGTTCCTCGCGCGAGAGCTCCGCGTTATAGAGTCCGTACCATACGTCGGTATAGACAAAGTCGGCGCCCTCAAGCGCTTCGTCCTCGTTTTCGGTTACGCGGCAACTGCCGCCGGAAATTTCGCAGTTTTGTCTGCCGATTGCCAGCATTTTTTCGCTGAGTTGCTTGCCGCTCGGACCGAACTGCACAAAATCCATGCCGAGTTTGGTGCTCATCATCATTGTGGAGGCGCAGACCTGCGTCGCGTCGCCGACAAATACGATTTTGCAGTCCTCAATGGATTTGTCTTTCGGCAGATGCTCCATCATGGTGATCGCGTCGCCCAGTTCCTGGGTGGGGTGGTTGTAGTCGGACATGCCGTTGATGACCGGGATGCTTGAACAGCGGGCAAGGTTTGCTACGGTTTCGTGCGCATCTACGCGCGCCATCAGAATGTCCACAAGGCGGGAGAGTACGCGGCCTGTGTCTTCCATGGTTTCATGTCCGCCGAGTTGAATTTGACCCGGCGCAAGGTACTGCGCGTGTCCGCCGAGCTGCGCCATGGCGGTTTCAAAGGAGACGCGGGTGCGCGTTGAACTCTGCTGGAAAATCATACCGAGATTTTTGTTTTTCAAAAGCTGCGGATAGTAGCCGTTTTTAATACATTTTTTGATGGCCATACTCAGATGAATGATGTCAAGAATTTCTTTTTTTGTGAAGTCCTGTGTGTCGATCAGATGCTGAATGCTCATATTTGTTTCCTTTCTTTTCGCTTGCGGGGCGCTTTCGGCCGCGGCCTTGCTCCCGGCAGATTTATAGTATGTGCATGGAACGATGCGCGGTCGGTCCGGTCTCATTTTTGTTTATGATGACAGGAAAGACCGTCGCGTTTAGTATTCTGTAAGAATCAGGAATTTATTCAGAAACAGTTCTAATTCGGTCTGAATTTTGCTTTTGATTTTTGTGTTATGGATATGAAAATTCTACTTTGATGCTTTGACCAAGCAACAATTTTTTGTGTAAATTGCCCGCAGATTTTTGAATGGATTTTGCGATTTCTGTTTGTTATACTGAAATTAAAGTAATTCTATACTGAGAAAGGAAGGGCAAAATGCTGAGCAAAAGAATTTCTGCGTTGGTATTGTGCGCGGTTTTTTGTGTGTCTGGAATGCTTTATGCCTGCAAAGAGAATCGGGAGGATGACGTGTTTACAATAGAGGATTTACATATTCATCGCTTTGAAGAATTAAATCAGGCAAACGAACAAAAAGACAGCCATGCGGACAGCGCGGATACAAGCTATCTTGTTTTGGATTATGCGCAAAGCACGTCGATTTCCGGTACTGTGCTCGGCACGAGCAATGCGTGGTATCCGAGACTGCGCAAGTCGGGCGATACTTACTTTTTGTTTTACAATACCGGCAAAAACGGTCCGGCGATCGCCTATGTTTCCAGCATCGATTTGAAAAACTGGTCGAAACCGTCCACGCTTTTTGCCGCGGCCGGTATTCGGTATGCCAGCCCGGAAGCGCTGGTCACCGCGAGCGGGGACATCCTTGTGTTTGCTGCATGGAGATCGGATGCGTATGAGTACACGACGGCGGGCGGCGGTATCGCGCTGCGCCGCTCGAAGGACAACGGCGCTACATGGGGCGCTGAGGAAAAATTTTATCTCGGCACCAACTGGGAACCGTATGCATATCAGCTGCCCGACACCGGGGAGATCCAGGTGTATTTTACCAATACAACCATGCATCATTTTTCAAACGGCAAAAATACGTCTACCGGAACGGCGATGATCCGCTCTTTTGACAACGGATATACCTGGAACTGTTCTGCGACGGAGCCGATGCAGAATGAGATCGTGGCGCAGCAGGCGACGGAGGTCATCGAGGGCGTTCAGTATTATTCGGATCAGATGCCGGTCGCGGTAAAACTGCATAACGGCACCATCGCGCTTGCGCTCGAAAGCCGCCTGAACCGCACCGGAACCTACAAAATTACGATGGCGTATTCGGATGATAACTGGAAGACGACGCTTGCGCCGGACGAAGAGGGGCCCGCTGACAAGGCGACCAATATTTATGACGGCACGGGGCCGTATATCCGGCAGTTTGATTCCGGAGAGGTGGTGCTCAGTTTTACGCAGAAAAATGACAACGCACGGATCGGATTTTTCCTGAGTGATTCGGACGCGCGCGATTTTCGCCGCGTATATTCCGCAGATGTCCGGGGTACGTGGTGCGGGTTGGAAATGCTCGGCACGCATACGCTGGCCGCGGTTGTGGGCAGTCCCGACGAGGTGGAAACACGGCAGTTGAATCTGATGATACTGCATCTGAATCACAGCATCGGCGCGCCTTATACGCACATTCGTGTGAACGGAAACAATACCGACTGGGTTGGGGATGAGGCTGTTTTCGTAGGCTCCAAAACGAATGCTTCGGCCAGCATCCGGGTTGCGCATGACGATGAAAACGTGTATTTTCTGGTGGAGCGCATTGATTCCTGTATTACAAAAGAGGACGCCATGACGCTGCGTATCGCGACCGGCGCGGTGGAGGAGAATACCTATCTTGAGGTCGAAATGGATCTTGAGGGCGTGTCCTCGCTTGCATACGGCCGCGGTTCGCGGATTACGGAGACGCTTTCCGCCGATGCGGTGCGCTGTGCGATTTCGGTCAAGGGCACGGTCGATGAGAATGCGGATGATACCGGAATTTTGTATGAGCTTGCCGTGCCGAAAACGCTGCTCGGAGAGAATTTCGGGCCGGAGGGACGGTTTTATCCGGTTATTACGAATCATGATGATGGCCGCACCGAAAATGATACACTGAGCGCCTCGATTCGCAGCGATGTATCCACTTGGCCGGTATTTCATTTGACGAAAGCAAAGTAGGCGGTGAAAAAGAATCAAAAAATGCCATCGGAATTGTTGAAATTCCGGTGGCATTTTGTAATTGTCGGAAAGCCTTGGCTTTCGACGGTTCAAAGAGGTTTATTTCAAAAGTTCGTCAAGCAGCCGGCTGCAAAGCGCGGGATTGGCTCTTCCGCCGCTTTTGGCCATGACCGCGCCGACAATCGATTTCGCCGCGGCGGTTTTGCCCGCGCGGAAATCCGCGACGGCTTTCGGATTGGCGTCCATTGCCTCTTTTAAAAGGGCAGTCAGCATCTTTGCGTCGGAAATCTGCGCAAGTCCGCGCGCCTTTACGATTTCCTCGGGATCGTCGTCCTTTACGGAACATTCGGCAATCAGCTTTTTGGCCGTGCCGGAGTTGATCACGCCGTCGCCCGCCATATCGGCAATTTTGGCCAGCGCCTTTGGCGCAAGCGCGACGGCGCCGTC
Organism: uncultured Eubacteriales bacterium; assembly: GCA_900546635.1. Lineage (GTDB taxonomy): Bacteria > Bacillota > Clostridia > Oscillospirales > CAG-272 > UMGS902. Next base: position 5,625 of record URDS01000050.1, read on the forward strand.
CTCGCTGTAGCGAAGCACTTCCGAGATCATCATGTTCGCGACGGTTTTCGGATAACGGGAGGCGTTTGCCGCGCGCTCAAAATAGGTTGCCGTATCCGGCGATGCGCAAATTTGTTCGGCGTCGTAAGCGGTCAGTGCGTATTCAGACATGTATTTTGCCTTGCGCGCATCGGGCAGCGCCGGAATCTCGTCCGCAAGCGCCTGGATGCGCGCTTCGCTTGTGACAATCGGCGCGAGATCCGGATCGGGGAAGTAGCGGTAGTCGTCCGCATCCTCTTTGGAGCGCATGGAGAACGTCTTGCCGGAGGCGGCGTCAAAACGGCGGGTTTCCTGCACGATCTTGTTCCCCGCTTCCAGTTCCTCGATCTGACGCTCAAACTCGTATTCGATCGCCTTGGCGATAAAGGCAAAGGAGTTGATGTTTTTCATCTCGGTACGTGTGCCGAGCGTCTCTTCCCCGCGTTTGCGAACCGACAGGTTCACATCGCAGCGGAGCGAGCCTTCGTTCATTTTGCAGTCGGATACGCCCGCGTACAGCATCAGCGCGCGGAGCTTTTTGACGTAGGCGACCGCTTCTTCCGCACTGCGGATGTCCGGTTCGGATACGATTTCGATCAGCGGAACGCCGCAGCGGTTTGCGTCAAAGAGCGTTCCCTTATCGGTATGCACAAGCTTGCCCGCGTCCTCTTCAATGTGGATGCGCGTGATGCGGATCTTTTTCGGCCCCGCGTGGGTTTCGATCTCCAAAAATCCGTCGCTGCAAAGGGGCAGATCGTATTGGGAGATCTGATAGGCTTTCGGCAGATCGGGGTAGAAGTAGTTTTTTCTGTCCTGTTTTGAATAAGCGGCGATGGTGCAGTTTGCCGCAAGTCCCGCTTTGATGGCGTAGCGGACGACCTCTTCGTTCAGCTTCGGGAGCGTACCCGGATAGCCGAGGCAGATCGGGCAGACATGTGTGTTCGGCTCGGCGCCGAACGCGGTCGGGCAGGCGCAGAAGATTTTGGTTTTGGTTTTCAGTTCGACGTGGACTTCCAGACCGATGACCATTTCATAAGCTGTGTTCATTACCGTGCCTCCTCCGCTAAAATTTTGTCCGCCGTGCCGACGGCGTCCTCAAGCGCGGCCGCCGCGCGGTAAATGGTGGCCTCGCCGAAGCGGCGGCCGATGAACTGCGCGCCGATCGGCAGATTGCCCGCCCCGCGTCCGCAGGGCAGGGAGACAGCGGGCAGTCCCGCGATGTTGACCGGCACCGTATAAATGTCGCCGCGGTACATTTCAAGGGGATCGGCCGATTTTTCGCCGATTTTGTAGGCCGTGCTCGGCGCGACGGGGCCGAAGATGCAGTCGCAGTCGGCGAGCGCTTCCTCAAACTGCCGGATAATCAGACCGCGCACCTGCTGCGCTTTTTTGTAGTAGGCGTCGTAGTAGCCCGCGCTCAGTACGAAGGTGCCGAGCATGATGCGGCGCTTGACCTCTTCGCCGAATCCCTCGCTGCGGCTTTTTACATAGAGGTCGGAGATGTCCTCATAGCTTGAAGCGCGGTGGCCGTAGCGCACGCCGTCAAAACGTGCAAGGTTGGAGGACGCCTCCGCGCCCGAAATCACATAATAGGCGGGCAGGGCAAAGTCGAGCGCGGGCATGGACACCTCTTTGAACTTGGCGCCGGCGTCCTTTAAAAGATCGACGGCATGGATCAGCGCTTTTTGCACCTCGCTGTCCCCGGCGGAGAAAAACTGGCGGGGCAGGGCGATTTTCAGGCCTTTTGCACCCTTCTCGATGTCCTTTGCGCAGCTTTCATAGGCGCGCATAACCGAGGTCGAGTCCATTTCGTCGTAACCGCAGATCGCGTCCATCACAAGCGAGTTGTCGCGCACGGTTTTGGTCAGCGGACCGATCTGGTCAAGTGATGAGGCGAACGCAATCAGGCCGTAGCGGGATACGCTGCCGTAGGTCGGTTTTGCGCCGACAACGCCGCAGAATGCGGCGGGCTGGCGGACGGAGCCGCCGGTGTCGCTTCCGATGGCAAAGGCCGCTTCGTTGGCGGCGACCGCCGCCGCGCTTCCGCCGGAGGAACCGCCTGGAACCCGGCTTGTGTCGCGCGGATTGCGCGTGATTTTCATAGCCGAGTTTTCCGTACTGGAACCCATGGCAAATTCATCCATGTTCACTTTTCCGAGCAGTACGGTGTCTTCAAGCTTTTTGACCACGGTCGCGTCGTAGGGAGGCGTAAAGTTTTCGAGCATTTTGGAGGCGCAGGTCGTTTTCACGCCTCGCGTGCAGATGTTGTCCTTGATCGCCGCCGGAACGCCGGCAAGCGGGGAGAGCGTTTCGCCGCTTGCGCGTCTATGGTCAATTTCCTTGGCTTTTTCCATGGCGCGCTCGGCAGTCAGCGTGATGTAAGCGCCGATTTTGCTTTCGCTTTGTTCGATATTTTTAAGATACGCGCCGGTCAGTTCCGATGCGCTGATTTCACGGCTTTGCAGCAGTTCGGTTTGCCGGCAAAGCGTGAGTTTTGTTAAATTTTTCATTTTGCCGTCCTCCTTACTGCACCGTTTTGGGTACGGTGATGTAGCCGTCCGACGCCGACGGCGCCTCGCGGAGCATTTCCTCTTGTGTAAACGCGCTGCGGACTTCGTCGGGGCGGAAAATATTCTGCGCGCCGCCGATGAGCGCCGCCGCCGGGATTCCCTCCGTATCGACTTCGGAGAGGGTATCGGCCATTTGCAGCATCGCTTCGAGTTCGGCGCGCATTTTTTCTTTTTCCTCTTGGGCGAGCGAGAGGCGCGCAAGCCGCGCCGTGCGCTCTACGTCTATTTTCGCGCCGCTCTTTTTGAGCATAGCGGGACGCGCCTTCTGCACCGCAGGCTGGCCGAGCAGTTCAAGCGCTTTGAGCTGTTCCTCGTCTACCGGCGTCGGCGCGTCGGTCATGGGACAGGAAGCGTCTTTGATTTTCGGGAACGCGATGACATCGCGTAAGGAGGACGCGCCCGAAAGCAGCATGGTCAGACGGTCAAGGCCAAACGCAAAGCCCGCGTGCGGCGGCGTTCCGTACCGGAATGCGCCGACCATGAAGCCGAAGCGCTCTTCGATCTGCGCCTTGTCAAAGCCGAGCGCGTGAAACATCTTTTCCTGAATGGCGCTGTCATGAATCCGCACGCTTCCGCTGCCGAGTTCCACGCCGTTGAGCACGAAATCATAGGCCTGGGCGCGTACACGTTCGGGCGCGCTTTCAAGGTAGGGAATATCCTCCGGGTAGGGCATGGTAAAGGGGTGGTGCATCGCGATATAGCGGTGCTCTTCCTCGGAATATTCAAATTGCGGAAAGTCGGTGACAATCAGGAACTTGTAGCGCTTGGGGTCGCGCAGCGAGAGCATGTCGGCCACAGCCAGGCGAAGCACGCCGAGTACGCGGCGGACGTTTGCCAGCTTGTCGGCGGAGAAGATTAAAAAGTCTCCCGGCTCTGCGTCCAGCGCTTGTATGATGCGGTCGAGTTCTTCTTGTTTGAAATACTTGGTCAAAACCGAGTAGAGTTCTCCGTTTTGCCGCACGGCGATCCAAGCCATGCCTTTGGCGCCGTTTTGCGTAGCGACTTTGGTGAGTTCTTCGATCTGGGAGCGCGTAAATTCCGTGTTTTTCACATTGATCGCACGCACAACGCCGCCTTTTTTCGCAACGCTTGAAAAAACGGTGAACGAACAGTTCGCGGCAATTTCGGTAATATCGACGATCGGCATGTCAAAGCGCAGATCCGGCTTGTCGGAACCGTATTTGTCCATGGCCTCGGTCCAGGTGATGCGCTCAAACGGCTCGCAAATGTCCAGTCCGCAGACTTCTTTGGCGATCCGCTTGAACAGGCTTTCAAGGTGTACGAGCACATCTTCCTGCTCGACAAAGGACATCTCCATATCCACTTGCGTGAACTCAGGCTGGCGGTCGGCGCGCAGGTCTTCGTCGCGGAAGCAGCGGGCGACCTGATAATAGCGGTCCATACCGCCCACCATCAGAAGCTGCTTGAAAATCTGCGGGGATTGGGGCAGCGCGTAAAAACTGCCGGGATGCACGCGGCTGGGCACAAGATAGTCGCGCGCGCCTTCGGGCGTGGATTTGGTCAGCATCGGCGTTTCGACTTCGACAAATCCGGCCGCATCCAGAAAATCACGCGCCGCGCGCAGAATACGGTGGCGCAGCTTCAGGTTTTCCTGCAGTCCATGCCGGCGAAGATCGAGGTATCGGTATTTCAGGCGGAGATCCTCGCGCACGCTGTCCCCGTCCTCAATCGGATAGGGCAGAGGGGCGGCCATGCTGAGCAGGCGCAACTGTGCGCCGAACAGTTCGATTTTGCCCGTGGACAGTTTTTCGTTGACTGTGTCCTCGGCGCGAAGACGAATAACGCCCTCTACTTCGATGACCGACTGGTTGCGCAGTTCTTCTGCAATCGCAAATTGTTCCGCCGGTAGTTTTGCCGCGTCCAAAACAATCTGCAAAGTACCCTCGCGGTCGTTCAGATCCAGAAAAATGACGCCGCCCATGTCGCGCTTGGTTGCAGTCCAGCCGCAGGCGATGACGGTTTTGCCGATATCGGCTTCGGAAAACAGGCCGCAGTATTTGGTTCTTCTCATCTTAAATAGAACACCTCGCCAAAAAAATTTCAGGTTCAGCGGCGTGGTTGCCGCGTGCGGAAGAAGATACTCGGAAAAATAAAAAAAGTCCTTCATCCCTATGGGACGAAAGACACTTCCGCGGTACCACCCAACTAAACCGTTACGGTTCACTCTATCTGTACGGAGATACGTCTGTGCGGATCTTCATACATTGCGGCTTTAACGCGCCGCGCGCGTCTGCGTCTACTGGATTGCAGTGAAAAGCATCCGAAACAGACGCTTTGCCGACAGTTTTCGGCCTGCAAATCGTTTGGGCAGCGGCTCCGAGATGTTCTTCTTCGCAAAATCCGTACCGCGCTTTCACCGTCCGCGGTTCGCTTTGCCTACCATCTGCGAATACTCTTCTCTTCACAGCCTTTGACATTTGCTGTTAGTATACCCCTTTTTTTGAAATTTGTCAACTGAAATACAAAATTTTTCCCCGTTTCATCGGAACTGCCGAAAAACGGTGCGGCGCACGGCGATTTTATGGCGTAACTTTATAAAAACACTGTGGAAAACGGATAAAAATAAAAAAATCATCAAAAATGGGTTGACTTTTTCACAAGCGCGATTTATAATCTTCCTATACGAAAAGCAGGATGCCGCTGCTTCGGCGTTTTGGGGATGCTTGTTTTGCGTGTGCGGCACGATTTGCCGCAGGGATGTCCTTATAGCAGGGGGCGTTTCTTACTTTTGATAGTTTTCTGCGGTTCGGTTTTCGGCCGGGCGGCGGAATGGATTTGGAGATGCCGTATGAACGCATGTTTCACGATGATGGGATGCATGTGCATGGAGATGTCCATGTGCACGTTTTGTCACGCCTGAAACACTCGCGGATTCACTTCAATCTGTAGTTTTACAGCGGAGAGCCGAGAGGTTTTCCGCTTATTTTTTTAAATTTTAAAGACAATCCGAAAGGATAGGTTATGATCGAGATCCGAAACCTTACAAAAACGTACATGGGCGCAGCCGGGGCGTTTACGGCGATTCGCGGGATTCATCTCACGATCGGCGACGGAGACATTTTCGGCATCATCGGACTTTCGGGCGCGGGCAAATCCACGCTGGTTCGATGTATCAATCTGCTTGAGGTTCCGACGGAGGGCGAGGTTATTTTCGACGGACAGTCGATGACGGCGCTTTCACGGAAAGAACTGCTCGCCGCCCGCCAGAAAATGAGTATGATTTTCCAGGGCTTCAATCTGCTTTCGCAGCGCACGGCGCTCGGCAATGTGCTGTATCCGCTGGAGATTGCGGGCATGGACAAAAAGCGCGCGTATGCCCGCGCGCGTGAACTTCTGAATTTAGTGGGGCTTGCGGATAAGGAGACTTCCTATCCGTCGCAGCTTTCGGGCGGACAAAAACAGCGCGTCGCGATCGCGCGGGCGCTTGCGACCGAGCCGCGCGTCCTGCTTTGCGACGAAGCGACGAGCGCGCTGGATCCGACCACGACCGTGCAGATTCTGGAGCTTTTAAAGGAGATTAACCAACGGCTCGGCGTGACAATCATCGTCATCACGCACGAGATGCGGGTGATTGAAAAGATCTGCAACCGCGTCGCCGTGATCGACGCGGCGGAAATCGCGGAGGAGGGGTTGGTTTCGGAGGTGTTTTTGCATCCGAAATCCAAGATTGCCAGACGGCTGATTATGCCGGCCGGAGAGGGAATCGAGAGCGTTCTCGGACGCCGCTGTATCCGGATCACGTTTAACGGCAGCGATACGGCTGAGCCGGTCATTTCCAATATGACGATGGAATGCCGGACCGCCGTGAACATCGTTTTTGCCAATACCAAATCGCTTGACGGACGTGCGTACGGTCAAATGGTGCTTCAATTGCCGGAGGATGAGGGCGCGCAGGCGCGCGTTCTGAATTATCTCGGCGCGCATACTATTGCATTTGAGGAGGAGGTGGATGCCCTGTGAGCTTTGAACAGATGATTCCGATGCTGCTTTGGGGAATCGTGGATACGCTCTGGATTACGGTTGCGGCGACAGGGCTGTCGTATCTTATCGGAATCCCCCTCGGCGTGATTTTGTACGGTACGGCGCGCGGCGGTATTTTTCCGCATCCGCTGCTCAATACCGTGATCGGCGTGCTGGTCAATATTCTGCGCTCGGTTCCGTTTATTATTCTGCTGGTCATAACCCAGCCTGTGGCAAAGTTTATCGTGGGCACAAAGCTCGGAAACTCCGCGTTTGTCGTGTATCTGGTGATTGCCGCCGCGCCCTTTGTGGCGCGCATGATCGAATCTTCCCTGAGAGAAGTGGACTCAGGCGTGATCGAGGCGGCGCAGTCGATGGGAACCAATAATTTTCAAATGATCTACAAGGTTTTGATTCCCGAAGCCAAGCCGTCGCTTATCGTCGGTTCGGCGATCGCCGTGACGACGATTTTGGGTTATACGCCGATGACCTATCTTATCAGCGGCGGTGGTCTCGGCCAGCTTGCTATTCAGTACGGTCTTTACCGCTTCGATTCAACGATTATGTACGCTTCTTCTCTTTTGCTGATCGTGCTTGTGCAGATCATGCAGGAGGTGCTCAGCGCCGTTGCGAGATCGGGCGATAAACGGATCCGCAAATAAATACGATTCCCAAAAAATTTTTACATACAAGGAGAAACAACATGAAGAAATTGATTTCCGCCGCGCTGGCCGCTCTGCTGCTTTGCGCGGGTCTTGCCGGATGCGGCAAGAAAGATGAAAACACGATCACGGTGGCGGCAAGCTCCGCGCCGCACGCGCAGATTCTGGAGCAGTGCAAGGCGGCGATGAGCGAAGCGGGCTATACGCTCGAAATCAAGGTGATGGATGATTATGTCATTCCCAACACCTCGACCGAGGACGGCGAGGTGGACGCCAACTATTTCCAGCATGTGCCGTATCTGGAGGAGTTCAACGCGGCCAGAGGCACGCATCTTGTCGCAGTTGCCAAAGTCCACTATGAGCCGTATGCAATTTACACCGGAACCGTGAAATCCTTTGATGAACTGACTTCGGGTGCGAAGATTGCGGTGCCGAACGATGCGACCAACGAAGCGCGCGCGCTGCTTCTTTTGGAAGCACAGGGGCTGATTACGCTCAAAGAGGGCGCGGGTTTGCTGGCAACCAAGCAGGATATTGTTGAAAATCCGAAGAATCTTGACATTGTTGAGATGGAGGCCGCCATGCTTCCCGGCGTGCTTGATGACGTTGCAATGGCCGTAATCAACGGCAACTATGCGATCTCGAGCGGTCTGAAGATGGCGGACGCGCTTGCCGCTGAATCGGCAGAGTCCGAATCGGCGCAAACCTATGCGAACGTTCTCGTGGTCAAGGCGGGCAATGAGCAGAATGCGGCTGTGCAGGCGCTTGTGAACGTGCTCGGCTCGGATGCGATTCGCACATATATCAACGAAACCTATGACGGCGCGGTTGTACCGCTGTTTTGACCTGAAAAGGGATGAAAGCGGCGGCTGCTGATAAAACGGTAACACAAAAAATGAACAGGCAGTTGCCATAAGAAACTGCAAGGGTAAACAGCCGGGAGGTCTTTGACCTCCCGGCTGTTGTTCTTTATTTCCGTTCGTCTACTTTTGGTACTTTGTCCAGTCCGGGTCGGTGGTCAGCGTTGTCCAGGTTTCGTAGATTTCTCCCTTGTGCTCGAACTCGTGGCTGTTGGTAGCCTCCTGAACCGCCAGATAATACCAATCGCCGGGGACGTTGTCCGGCCAAACGTTCATATCGGAGAGCAGATCCTCCTCATCCTCCGGGATTCGGTTCAGCACCCGGTTAATCATCGTCATGGCTTCCGCACGAGTAATGTACTGGTCGGGGCGGAAAGTTCCGTCCGTATAACCCCGGATCCAGCCCAAAGAAGCCGCTCGTTCGATCTCATCCTTTGCCCAATGACCGGAGATGTCGGTAAAGTCGCTGTCGCCGTCCGCAAGCCCAGTGTCGAACCGGGCGCAGATGGCCGCAAATTCTGCACGGGTGATGGGCGCATCCGGATCAAAGCATTCCGCTGTGCGGCCTTTTACAATTCCAAGTTTCGCCATGGTGGAAACCTCCGTGCAGAACCACATGTCCGCTTCCACATCCTCAAACGCGTTTGCAGAAGTCAGGCTTTCGTCCCGCGCCTCCGATTTCAGAAGACGGAAGAAAATGGCCGCAGTCTGCGCGCGGGTAATGTTGGCCTCCGGGTGGACAAGCCCGTCCGAATAGCCGATGACGTAGGCATAGTGCTTTTCGCCGTTGAGCATATCCGGCACAGTGGACGCTCGCCAGCCGGCGTAGACGGTCTTGCTGCCGTTCATTTTGATGCTGGAAATTTTCTCAGTCAGTTCCTGATCCGCGTACCAGCCGGTGAAAGCATAGCCCTCCCGTGTGGACGCCTTATTCAGCTTCACGGTGGTTCCGGAGGCATAACGCTCGTCCTCATACTCCGTGCCGCCGTTGGACTCGTAGCGGAGGGTATAGTAGGTGATAATACCGCCGCCCGCCTTGTAGTTATGAAAGGCTACGGTTTCCGTGGTGTTGGCTGCAATCGTACCTGCCGCCGCCTTTCCGTTCGTTCCGTTCACCGTTACGGTATAGCCCGCGTTGCCGCTTTCCTCAACGGTATAGCCCACGCCTGCGGGAAGATCAGAAGCGGTCTTGCTTTCATTGGCTTTCAAGGTAAAGGTTGCAACGCCGTTTGCGAATGTCATATCTCCGTAGGTTTCGTTTGCGCCGCTGTCAAGAGTTACGGTAAAGGTAAACGCTGTTGTTTTGCTCGCTCCGCCGCCCGATACTGTTTTGGATACGGTCAGACTGCCGTATTCAGGGGCGGGAACAGAGATTTTTTCCCATTGCGCATATAAAGTAGTATCGTTTTGAATGACAAAAAGATTTTCCGCGAAATAGCTTTCGCCGTTTCCGTCGCTCGCGGTATTCCAGCCTTTAAATTTGTAATCGTCGCGTATAAACTTATTTTCCATAACGGTTACGGAAGCGCCGCGAATATAAGGCGAATTGTTGTCCGTCATGGTTCCGTCGCCTCCGTTGGGATCATAGGAAACATTGTACATTTTTTCCCATTTACCATAGAGGTTTGTATCGCTGTTTAACACCGAGCCGTCCTGATATAGCTGTGTACAGTCTGCGTCCGTATACCAACCGTCAAATCGATACCCTTGCGTTGTAGCAGTTTGTGTTTTTGAAAAATAGTCGGTTCCCGCTTCAATCGTTTCATTAGACGGTACATTCACATCCGTAGGATTGTCTGTCGTAACCCATTTATAGGAAATAGCGATTGTCGGAGTGGAATAAAGCGTAGCCCAGTTGCCTTTTAGATTTTCAACAGTTCTGCTTTCATAATTTGCAACAGATAGTTCCCCGTCTGAATAGCTCCATTCAACGTTCTCTGTTGTTTGTTCCTTTGCCCATTTCAGACAGCTTTTTACTTCACCCGAAGTTGCCTCGGTTGCCTCCCCGTTTTCATCCGTATAAAAGACCAGATATGTGTCATTGCTTTCATACGTTATGGGGGATTCGTCATACTCGGTTACAGCGACCAGCGCCGGCTGAAAATAATCGTAATTTTGTGCCCATAGAGAAGTTGTGTCATCCAGCACCAGTTTTATTCCATATCCGGTGTAATATTGACCATTACTGCCCGGGCGATACCCATAACCGATGGCCTGCGCATGGTAGCCTCCATAGGCGTTGACCGTCGCGCCGTCCGTAATGGATATATCAAAGGCAACGCTCCGGGCATTATTGCCAACCGGATAGCCCGCGCCGATACCGGCGCCGCCGTAAGTTCCGCTATATTCTGTCGCGGTTCCGCCGTAGGCGTTTACAACAGTGTTTTTACCGGAAATATTGATGATGCCGATTTTTCCTTCGCTGCGGTTGCCGTCTGTATCTCCATATTGAAGATTACTGTAAGAAGTATTAGACGCGCCGCCAATGCCTGCCGCGCCGCCGCTTGCAATGGCGGTCACTTCGCCTCCTGTGATGTCAATTTGATATAAAACGCCGCCGTCGTTACCGCCGCCGATGCCGCTTGCCCCCAACGCGCCGTCCGCCGCGCCGGCCTTTGCAACTACGTTACCGCCGGATATATAGATATTTCCGCCGTCACAAAGACTGCCGCCGCCGATACCGGCGCTGAGATCTCCGCCCTGCGCCAAGATATTGCCGTCGTCTATTGTAATCAGTATATCTGAGAAATCTGTATACTGAGCTTCCGTAAGTCCGCCGGTTCCGCTGCCAATGCCCGCGCCGACCGCAGCATTTTCCAGATCGGCATTTGCGGTGATATTTCCATTATAAATATGAATACGCCCGCAGACGGTATTCCAATCAAAGTTCGCGCAATCAAAGCCGCCGGAGCCTATACCCGCGCCGCCGCCAAAACTGCATTTTGAACCGTCAAACATTCCGGATACAGCATAGGCCTGTCCGCCGTAAGCATGAATTTCACCGGAAAACTCTTCAGAAAAAATGATGACGCCGAAATCCACGCCTCCCATTTCTCTGTCAAAATTCTGGCCGTTACCGCCGATACCCGCCGCGCCGCCAAACATACCGCTTTCCGAGTCGCCGTCCCCTCCGTTTACGGTTAGATTGCCGTTTCCCGAAACAATTAGTTTTGCGCTTTCATCAGGAGAATAGGCGTTTTCGGCATAGGCCGGATCCACACAAATGCCCGCGCAGCCCGCGCCGCCGATCAAAGTATTTTCGCCTTCGAGCGTTAGATTTACCGTTGCACCGGCTTTGATCCAAATTGCCGGGGCATCTGCGGCGGCAATCATTACATCGTTCAAAATAATAGCAGGGGATCCGCTTTCAACTATGATCGGTTCAATCGCGCCTGTAAAAGAATATGTACCGCTGTCGGTGATTGGCCCGGAATATTCTTCTGGTTGCTTTGAAGATTCGGAAGCAAAAGCAATTCCTAAAGGGGCAAGGATCAATATCATAACCCCGCAAAGCAGCAAGCTCAGTATTTTTTTCTTTGTGTTGTTTATTTTCATTGTGATTTGCACACTCCTTTTCGCGTAGTTTCAGGATTGAAATTTGAAAAAATCCGCGGCTTCCCGCTTATTTGCGAAGACCGGCTTTTTCCATATAGACGTTCGGCCATTTTCGTTACCTCAATTGTTTTCACAATTGCTTTGTTCTAAGTTGCGATGAACGATATAAAAAGGGTGCATCGCGCCCACGGAAATTCCGCAGACGCAATGCACCCTTTTTATACTTTATTTGCGTACCACAAAAGGACAGATTTACTCTGTCTGTCTGTCTGTCTGTCTGTCTGTCTGTCTGTCTGTCTGTCTGTCTGTCT
>URDS01000051.1 GCA_900546635.1 uncultured Eubacteriales bacterium
TGACGCCTGGTACCCCCTCATGCCTGTACTCACGCTTATACGCGCCCCATCGTCGCAAAACCTTGGTTTTGCGGCGTTCAAAAAGGGACGGCTTCGGAAAATTTTCCGAAGCCGTCCCTTTTTTCAAACATTCATCGTAAATTTTACTTTTTGACCATGCCGTTCTGCGCAAAACCCGCGCCCCCGCCGAGGTCCAGCCAATAATCCCCGCCGTCCGCGCCGCAAAATACCGTTTCCATCAGATACGGCTCACGCTCCAAAACGGCATACAGTTCCCGCCGAACCTCCGTATAGCGCGCGTCCTCATACAGATTGACAAATTCATGCGGATCCGCTTTCAGGTCGTACAGTTCATAATAAACGCGCCCCTTTCTCCCCGCCCGGTTCACCTCAAGCTTCACGCCGTCCCGGACAACCGCGACCCGATTGTCGCATTCGGAAATGATAAAAGGACGTCCGCCGTTTTGCACCATCCGATCAAGCGGCATACCGTCGCACTTTTTCGGGAGCGGCGCGCCGCCCGCGGACAAAATCGTCGGGAAAATTTCAAGCGAACTGACCGTTTCAAAAACGCGGCGCGCCGCGCGCTGTCCGGGTCTGTGCACAAGCAGCGGTACGCGCAGAACATCCTCAAACAAGCTGCCGCTTTTTCCCCAAAGGCTGTGATTGCCCATCATTTCCCCGTGATCGGCGGTGAAAATCACCATCAGATTGTCGCCGAATTTTTTTTGCGCGGCGCGCAGGATCTGACCTGTTTTTTCGTCTATGAGCGCAATATTGCCGAAATAACGCCGCCGCCAGCTTTGCCAATATTCCTCGCTGTAATTTTTCTGCGCGCCGTCCTTCGCCTTTTTGCTGCCCTCGGTGGTTCCGGGACCGTGGTAGCCGCGAAAATGGTACTTGCTCTCGTCATCCCATTCGTCCGCACAAGTCACGCGCGCGCCCATCAAAGAGACATCGATCGACTCGGTATACCGTTTCGGCGTATCAATCGGGTAATGCGGCCCCGAAAAGCTGACCCAGATAAAATTCGGCCGGCTGCCGTCGCAGTTCTCTATATCCGAAACCGCGCGGTTCCCCGTCCACGCATCCGGATGCATTTCCGCTTCAAACGGGAAATCATAGTATCCGTGATTCTCAGGATTCACATGCGCTTCATAGCGGCAGGTGCGGAGCATGTCTTTTTCTGCAAGTTCCTTGGCGTAATCGTCATAGTACCAGAGCGAATTGTTTTTGTCGTCCTGCAAAGAGAGCGTGTCCATGCCCAGCGAGCGGTAATACGTGATAAAATGCTCATACTCCAGCGTCATATCCGGGCGGGTCGCGGGATAGGGCACGGGGATGAAATGACATTTTCCGTGCAGAGCCGTCCGGTATCCCTGCTTTTTAAGTTCGGTAAACAGATTCGGCCACTCCCTTGAAAGCGACGCGCCGAACGCATTGCTGATCGAGCCCGAAACGTGCGGATACAATCCGGTCATCCACGCGCAGCGCGACGGCAGGCAGACCGGACTGACCGTATAGGCGTTTTCATACACGTCCGAACACCGTGCAAGCGCGTCCGTCTCCGGCGTGCATCCGACCGTCGCGCCGTAACAGGACAGGGTGCGCATATGCTGCTCATCGGTCGTAATCAATAAAATATGCGGTTTTTCCATAACAGCCGTCCCTGTATCCGCCGCGCGCAGTGCGCGCTCGCCCCCGCGCAGCGGCACAAATTTCCTTTCCCGGTTGATTTTTCACACTGTACCTGTATCATACCAGCAGTTCCGGTTTTTGTCAATAAAAACGCAGGGGCAAAGGCGGTCTTGCCGGCCGCAAACCCCACCGTGCCCGCCGCCGCCCGCAAAAGAAAAAGTACAAGCGCCGTCTCTGTTTTTTTGGAAAATAAATTCTGTATTTTTTATGAAAAATCTTTGCTTTGACGAGATACATATGGTATACTATATAATAAGTTTATTTTACGAAGCTGTTCTTTCGGACGGAAACGAGACAAACCGGGTTTTGCGGAGGTATCGCCATGCAGACGTTTTTTGACGCCGTCGCCGCTTTTTTTAAAAAAATCGGCACGCAGTTTTTATCCATGTCCTTTTCGGATGTGATCGATATTGCGCTGCTTGCGGTGGTTTTATACTATATTTACCGATTTGTGCGCGAACGGCGCGCGGCGAAACTTGCGTTCGGTCTCGGACTGCTTGTCCTGCTCTACGCCGTGACCACGCTGCTCGATATGAACGCCATGAGCTTTCTGCTGCAAAACATCTTCCAGGTCGGACTGCTGGCGCTGATTATCCTGTTTCAGCCCGAACTGCGCGCCGCGCTGGAAAAAGTGGGCGGCGACCCGCTCCGCTCCCTGAAAAATCTGACCGAACCGAAAGAACTCAGCGAAAAAACCAAGGTGATCGACAACATCTGCATCGCGGCGACCGACATGTCCCGCGATCACACGGGCGCGCTGATCGTCATCGAGCGGACGACGCGGCTGGGCGACATTATGAAGACCGGCGTCCTGATCGACGCGACGGTTTCGCAGAGTCTGATTAAAAATATATTTTTCAACAAGGCCGCGCTGCACGACGGCGCAATGATTATCAGCGAGAACCGCATTGCGGCGGCGGGATGCTTCCTGCCCCTTACGCAGAACACCCGCATCAGCAAGGACAAGGGCACGCGGCACCGCGCGGGCGTGGGCATCAGCGAGGTCAGCGACGCGATCGTCATTATCGTTTCGGAGGAAACCGGCGAAATCTCGCTGGCAATCGGCGGCGAACTCTTCGGCTCGCAGAACTATACCACATTGCGCCAGCAAATCACCACCATGCTGCTCGGTGAAACGCCGGTCCGTAAAAAACTGAAATTTGCCAAACGCGGCAAACAGAAAAAGGGAGGGAACGACGACAATGCCGGAAAATAAAGAAATCAAAGATTCCGCCGCGGACAAAGCGGGCAAAAGCGGCCGGCGCGCGCCGAACCTCATCCCGCAGCTTTTGTGCGTCGTACTCGCGGTGTTCGTATGGCTGTATGTCATGGCCAACAACAGCCCGGACTATGAGCGCACGTTTTCCGGCGTGCCTGTTTCCATTGAAAACACGGCGCTGCTCTCAAATTCAAACGGGCTGACCGTGCTGAGCGGCACCGGCAACCTTGCGGACATCACCATCACCGGGAAAAAGAGCGATCTGATCTCCTATTCGCTTGAAGATATTGTGGCCAGCGTGGATGTCGGCAGAATCACCGAGGCGGGGCGGCATCAGCTTTCGGTTTCCGTTACGACGCCGTCCGGCGCGATTCTCAAAAGCGTCAGTCCGACATCGGTTGAAGTCTATGTGGATCAAATCGCCACAAAAGTCGTGCCGGTCAAGGTCAACATCGTCTCGATTCAGTATGACCAGTCGATTTCACTCGGCGTTCCCACGCCCGATGTGAACACCGTCACCATCAGCGGCCCCGCCTCGGTCATTGACGCGGCCGAATCCGCAGTGGTCAACTTAGAACTCGGCACCGTCACCACAAGCGTGAGCGCACGGGGACAACTCCATCTTCTGACCGCAAACGGCGCCGCGATCGACAACCCCTTCGTCATGCTCTCCCAGAGTTCGGTGGGCGTTTCCATCCCGGTATATATCGAGCGGGAAATTCCGATCACGGTCGGCACGAAATACGGCTATTTCAATGATGACAACGCAACCATCCGCGTCGTGCCCGCCTCCATTATGGTGCGCGCCGATCCCAAACTGCTTGAGGGCGTGGAATCGCTTGAAGTCGCGACAATAGACGAAAAGCAGATCACCTCCAGCGAAACCCAGATCGTGACCATCACACTGCCCGCGGGTGTGGAAAACGTCAGCGGCAGCACCACCGCCACAATTTCGGTGACGCACAAGGGCACCATGCTCAAAAGCGTGGCCGTGCAGAACATTTCCATCAAAAATCCGAACAACCTCACCTACAAACTGCTCACGGACAGTGTAAATATCACGCTCCGCGCGCCGAACAGCATCGCCGAGGAAATCTCCGCCGAGGACATCCGCCTTGAGGCGGAACTGAACTACAGCGGCGTTACCGGGGTGGTTCAGCTGCCCGTGACCGTCATTGTCTCCAAAGCATTCCCCGAAAACACGGTCTATGAACTGGGCGAATATAAAATATCGGTGATGATCCAAAAATGAACAGATATATTCTCTCCGGCATTGCGCTGCCGCTCGACAGCGGCGCGGACGAAGCCGCCGACGCGGCGCGCGCACGCCTTGCCCGCGCCGGAATCCGGACGGAATCGCTCTCCCTCTTTCGGAAAAGCGTAGACGCCCGGCGCAAAGCGGACATCCGGCTGGTCTACTCGTTTTCCTTTGAAGTTCCGCGGCCGCTCCGTTCCGAAACGGTACAAAAGCTCGGCCTGCGCGCCGCGGCGTCCGACGCGCTCTCCGTGCGCTACGGCACAGCGCCTCTGCCCGCGCGCCCCGTCGTCGTCGGCATGGGACCGTGCGGCCTGTTTGCGGCGCTGCTGCTGGCAGAGCACGGCTATCGCCCTATTGTGCTTGAGAGAGGCGACTATATGGCCGCGCGCATACGCGCGGTCGAGCATTTTTATACATCGGGACAGCTTGACGAGAACTCCAACATCCAGTTCGGCGCGGGCGGCGCGGGAACCTTTTCGGACGGCAAACTCGTGACTCGAATCAACGACGCGCACTGCGCGTTCGTGCTCTCCAGACTGCACAGCTTCGGCGCGCCGCGCGAAATTCTGACACTGGCGAAGCCGCATATCGGCACGGACATTTTGCGAGGGGTCGTGCAGAATATCGCAGACGAGATCACGCGGCGCGGCGGCGAAATCCGCTACCGTACGCCGCTTGTTTCTTTTGATGCGCCGCAAAACGCCTGCCGCAGACTGCATACAAAAAGCGGCGATTTGGACGCCGGCGTTCTTGTGCTTGCTGTAGGCCACAGCGCAAGAGACACCTATAAAATGCTGCTTGAGGGCGGCTTTTCGCTTTCGCCGAAGGATTTTTCGGTCGGTCTGCGCGTCGAGCACCGCAAAGCGGATATTGACCGCGCGCTGTACGGCGATTTTGCGGGACATCCCAAACTTCCCTATGCCGAATACAACCTGTCGGCCAATACAAAAGCGCGCGGCGTGTATACTTTCTGTATGTGTCCCGGCGGCGAGGTCGTAGCGGGCGCGTCCGAGCAGGGCGGCCTCTGCGTCAACGGCATGAGCAACTTCGCCCGGAACGGCGAAAATTCCAACAGCGCGGTCTGCGTCTCGGTCTACAAAAGCGATTATGGCGCGACGCCCGCGGCGGCGATCGAATTTCAGCGCAGTCTGGAGCGCGCCGCTTTTACCGCCGGCGGCGGCGACTTTTCCGCCCCGATCAGCACGCTCGGCGATTTTCTTAACGGAACCTTCGGCGCCGGGTATTCCCGCATCCGTCCGACCTATATGGGCGGCCGGGTCCGCACGGCGAATTTGCGCGCGCTCTTCCCTGCGGCGCTCGGCGACGCGCTTGCGGGCGGGCTTTGCGCGTTCGGCAAAAAGCTGCCCGGCTTTGACTGTCCGGACGCGCTGCTCACCGGTGTGGAAACGCGCACAAGCGCCCCGATCCGCATTCTGCGCACCGACGCGCTCACCATGCCCGGCACGGACGATATTTATCCGGGCGGCGAGGGCGCGGGCTATGCGGGCGGCATTACCTCCGCCGCCGTGGACGGCGTAAAAATCGCGCTCCGCATCATGGAGCGCTTTCGTCCGTTTGAATAAGGTCATTCGGCATACGCCCCCGATACGGGGCGCGTATAGGCGTGAGTACAGGCATGAGGGGGTACCAGGCGTCAGCCTGGGGGAGTCCTGATGCCAAAAAAAGAGGGGCCCGGCGCAGCCGGAATAGGCGTGAGGAGGGCCCCGGCGCAAGCCGGAAAGAGTCCTGACGCCACAAGGAGAACCCCTTTCCGTAGGGCGTATTCGCGCCGTCGCGCCGCCAATGGCGGCAAACGCACGCTCGCCAGTCCCCGGCTTTCCGGCGGAATAAAGGCGAGACGCCTTTATTCCGCAATAACAAGCCTGTTTTCATGTTTGACTTTCTTGTTTTGCACCTGCGGCTGCGTCAGTGCCGCACTGTCCGCCGGCAGATCCGGCGCTTAAAGTTGTTTATTAAAAATTGGGAGATATAGATCAATGCAAAAAAAGTGGATGATTCAGGGCCGGCGGACCCCTGCCGCAGAAGAACTGGCAAAAAAGCTGAACATCGGCGCGCTGACAGCGGGACTGCTGATGAACCGCGGGTACGCCGATCCCGAAAGCGCACTGCGTTTTCTCCGCATGGAGGAGGAAATGCTGCACTCTCCGAATCTGCTCTGCGACATGGACCGCGCCGTTTCGCGGATTTCTGAAGCGCTGAGAAAAAACGAGCGCATTGTAATCTACGGCGACTATGACGTGGACGGCGTGACCTCGGTCAGTATCCTGTACCTGTATCTGAAAGGACTGAACGCCGATGTGGATTATTACATACCCAACCGCATCGGCGAGGGCTACGGCATGAGCGAGGGCTCCATCGACAAGCTGATCGACGGCGGCGCGCGGCTGATCGTCACCGTGGATACCGGCATCACGGCCAACAAAGAGATCGACCACGCGCGCGCGCGGGGCGTCGATGTAGTTGTAACCGATCACCACGAATGCCACGGAGATCTGCCCGCCGCGGCCGCGGTCGTCAATCCGCGCCGCAGCGACTGCGCCTATCCGTTCAAGGAGCTTGCCGGCGTCGGCGTCGTATTTAAGCTGCTCTGCGCGTTTGAAGCGGCGCACGCCGGAATTTCCGAGCAGGAAGCGGTACGCCGCATCTGCGCGGAATACGCGGATCTCGTCGCCATCGGAACGATTGCCGACGTTATGCCGATCAAGGACGAAAACCGGCTGATCGTGGCCTACGGCCTGCGTCAGATCGAAAAATCCCGCCGTGTTGGACTGCGCGCGCTGATCGAAGCGGTCACGCGACGCCCGGACGGCAGCCGCGCGCCGAAAGCGCCGAAAATCACGTCCAGCTTTATCGGATTTACACTGGCGCCCCGCATCAACGCCGCGGGACGCATCAGCAGCGCGGGCGTCGCCGTCGAACTGTTTTTGACCGATTCCGAGACGCGGGCAGACGAACTTGCCGCGCGGCTGTGCGATGTCAACCGGGAACGGCAGACCGAGGAAAACCGGATCGCCGGGGAAGCCTATGCGATCATCGAAGCGCAGCACGACTTCGCAAACGACCCGGTTATCGTGCTGGAGGCGGACAACTGGCACCACGGCGTGATCGGAATCGTCGCCTCGCGCATCACGGAGAAGTTCGGTCTGCCGTCGATTTTGATTTCCTTTGACGGCGCGAAAAGCGAGGGCGGCGCCGAAATCGGAAAAGGCAGCGGCCGGAGCGTCAAGGGGCTGAATCTGGTGGATGCGCTTGTGGACTGCGGCGACCTGCTTGAAAAATACGGCGGACACGAGCTTGCGGCCGGACTCAGCATCCGGCGAAAAAACATCGCCGCCTTCCGCGAGCGGATCAACGCCTATGCGCGAACCCATATTTCAGGGGACGGTCTGGTGCCCGCGCTTGACGCCGACTTTGAAATCGGCATTGACGAGGTCACCATTGAAAACGCGGAGCAAATCCGACTGCTGGAACCGTTCGGCGTTTCCAACCCGGTTCCCTCTTTTGTGCTGAAAAACGTGCGGGTTTTGGAGGCGCTGCCGATCAGCATGGGGCGGCATACCAAGCTTTTGCTCGAACAGGCCGACGGCCGGCCGATGACCGCCATGTATTTTTCCCGCTCCCCGAAAGATACGGGCATATACGCGGGCGATCGCGCCGATCTGCTCGCAGGACTTGACATAAACGAGTTCAACGGACAGCGCACGGCGCAGCTGATTGTGCGCGACGTGCGGCTGTGCGAGGCTGAGACGGCTTTGCTGTCGGCGGCGCGGGCACGGTATGAAGAACTCCGCGGCGGCGCGCCCTGCGCCGAGGGCGAGGACATTCTGCCCACGCGCGAGGACTTTGCCGCGGTCTATAATTTTATCCGGCGGCAGGTGCGTTTCGGCGAGGACGTGTTCTCCGTGCGCGAACTGATGCTCCGCGACGAGGCCATCGGCAAAATCGGCTATATCAAGCTCCGCTTTATCTTAAACGTGCTGCTTGAACTCAACATCGCGGGCATCGAGGAACTCGCGCCCGAAAAATACAGCTTTAAAATCTATTACCAAAACAAACGCGCGGATCTTGAAAAGTCCGCCATCTTAAAAAAACTGCGCGCACAGCAGAAAAAAACGCTTTGAAAGGTTTTCCCATGTGTACCGATTTTTCCTCCCTGCTCTCTCTGCTTGAGAGCAGCGGCAGAAATTACAATAAAGAAAAAATCAAATCCGCATACGACTATGCGGAGGAGATGCACCGCGGTCAGCTTCGCCTGAGCGGCGAGCCGTATATTTCGCATCCGCTGGCGGTGGCGGAGATCGTCGTCGGACTCGGACTCGACACCGACTCGGTCTGCGCAGCCCTGCTGCACGACACGGTGGAGGACTGCGCGGACAAAACGAATCTGGACGCGCTCCGCACGCGCTTCGGCGCCGATGTCGCCATGCTTGTGGACGGGCTGACCAAGCTTGTGCAGATCGACGTGCAGGACAAAGAAGAAGCCAACATCGAGAACATCCGCAAGATGCTGCTCGCGATGTCCAAGGATATCCGCGTCATTTTCATCAAGCTCTGCGACCGGCTGCACAACATGCGCACGCTCGGCGCAAAACCGGAGGAGCGCCGGCGCGCCATCGCGCTTGAAACCATGTACATCTACGCGCCGCTGGCGCACAGACTCGGTATCAGCTTCATCAAGCAGGAGCTTGAAAATCTGAGTCTGTCCTACCTCGACCCCATCGGCTATGAAGAAGTCAAAAACCGCATCGAGGAGCGCTACGGACAGTCGCGGGATCTGCTTGCGGAGGCCAAGGACAGCATTGCGAAAAAACTGACCGAAAACGGCATCCACTTTGAACTGACCGGGCGCATCAAGTCCATTTTCTCGCTCTACAACAAGATGTACAACCACAACAAAAGCTTCGATCAGATCTACGATTTCTACGCGCTGCGCATCATTGTGGATACCGAACTCGAATGCTACACCGCGCTCGGCATCATCCATGAGATGTTCCGCTCGATCCCGGGACGCTTTAAGGATTATATCTCCAACCCGAAGCCGAATATGTACCGCTCGCTGCACACCAGCGTGATGAGCGGAAGCGGCATTCCGTTCGAGGTGCAGATCCGCACGCATGAAATGCATCAGATCGCCGAATTCGGTATTGCCGCGCACTGGAAATACAAATCGGGCGAGAAAGCGGACGAGAGCATAGACGAAAAGCTCAAATGGGTCTCCCGTCTGTTTGAGATCGAGGACGACACGCGCGATCCGGACGAATTTCTGAACGCGTTCAAAATTGATATTTTTCGGGACGAAACCTTTGTGTTCACGCCGCGCGGGGACGTTATTGTCCTGCCGCAGGGCTCGACGACCATCGACTTCGCCTATGCGATCCATTCCGCGATCGGCAACAAAATGATCGGCGCGAAAATCAACGGCATGATCGTCCCGATCGACAGAGAACCGCAGACCGGAGACATTGTGGAAATCCTGACCTCCTCCGCGTCCAAGGGGCCGAGCCGCGACTGGCTCGGCATCGTCAAAACCGGCGACGCGCGCAGTAAAATCCGCCAGTGGTTCAAAAAAGAAAAGCGAACCGAAAACATCATGCTCGGCAAAAACGAGATCGAACGCGAATTTCGCCGGTTCGGCCGCGCCTATACCGAGGAACAGCAGGCTGAAATCGTTGCAAACGTCGCGCGGCGCATCGGTATGCAGGACACCGACGATCTCTACAACATGCTGGGGTACGGCGGTATGCCGCTGTCCAAAATTTCCGCCAAGCTGCGCGACGAATTTGACCGCGTCGTACGCGAGCCCCAGACCGAACTGCACCCGGAGGAAATCAAGCTGACCGGAAGCCGGCAGATGAAAGCCACCGGCGGCGTAATCGTGGACGGGGAGGACGGCTGCGTGACCAAATTTGCGCGCTGCTGCAATCCGCTCCCCGGCGACAATATCATCGGATTTATCACGCGGGGCTACGGCGTTTCGATCCACAAGATCGACTGTCAAAACGTTCTTCGCGGCCAGGCCGACCCCGAACAACGCGACCGCTTTATCAACGCGCATTGGACATACGGAAGCGCCGATGAGGGCGCGGGCGGCCTTTATGAATCGCTGATTACGGTCACGGCCGAAAGCAGCATTTCCCTGCTCGCCGACATCACGGCGGCGCTGGCCGATATGAAGGTCTCGCTGCTCGGCATCAACACCCAGAAAAAAGGCAGCGACATGATGCTCGTCAACCTCACCGTAGGCTGTAAAAATATCGGACATTACAATTCCATCGTCTCCCGCCTGAAAAGCGTTCGGAGCGTCATTTCGGTCTCGCGGGGTATCGGCAGATGACCGCGGTGGTTCAGCGCGCCGCGTCCGCTTCGGTCACGGCGGAAAACCGCGCGGTCGGGCGCTGCGGCCGCGGGCTGCTTGTTCTGCTGGGCGTATGCGCGGGCGACGCCGAAGCGGACGCCGCCGTCTTGGCAAAGAAAATCGCCGCGCTGCGCATCTTTCCCGACGATGCGGGAAAGATGAACCGCTCGGTGTCCGACATCGGCGGCGAAATCCTGGTCGTATCGAATTTTACGCTTGCGGCCGACGTATCGCACGGCGCCCGTCCCTCCTTTTCAAAAGCCGCACCGCCTGATGAAGCCGAGGCGCTGTATCTGCGTTTCTGCTCGCTGCTGCGCGGCTCCGGCCTTTCGGTCGAAACCGGCAGGTTCGGCGCGCACATGCGCATTTCGCTGGAGGCGGACGGACCGGTCACAATACTGATGGATTCAAGGATTTGGAAAAAGCATGATTCTGAAAATTGACGGAGATCTCAATCCATATTACGCGCAGACGCTCTGCCTGATTTATTTTCCCGGCGAGAAGTTCGGCGCCGCCGAAGCCGACCGCGCAGACGCGCCGAGAGCGGATATTCTCGTGCGCGAGCGCGAGGACGGCGTTTATTCGAGCGTACAGCTTTGCTGCGGGGACAAAAAGGGATTTGGCGAGAGCTTTGTCGCCTATTCCGAACTGTTTCCGCGCGGGCGGGTCAAAAAAATCGCCTCCGGTCACGCCATGACCCTTGCCGCAAAAGAACTTTTCGGCTACATTTCGCCGTGGGGCGTGCTGACCGGCGTGCGGCCGGCAAAGGTCGCCGCGCAGTATCTTGTAAACGGTCTCGGCGTTATGAAAACCCGCAAGCTGCTCGCGGGCGAATATTTTCTCAATCCCAAAAAGGCGTTTTTGGCCACATCGGTCGCGCAGACCGAGCTTCGGCTCACGCGCGGCCTGCCCGACAATCTGTGCAGCGTGTATATTTCGGTGCCCTTCTGTCCGACGCGCTGCGCCTACTGCTCCTTCGTCTCGGCGTCGCACAAAATGCTCTCTCTGCTCGACGATTACCTTGCGCGCCTTGTCGAGGACGTGCGCCGTACCTTTTCGCTGATCGAAAAGCTCGGTCTTTCGCCCGCCTCGGTGTATATCGGCGGCGGCACGCCGACAACGCTCGACGCGCGGCAGCTTGAAACCCTGCTCTCCTCCGTCGCCGAAAGCACGGACATTTCCAAACTGATGGAATTTACGCTGGAGGCGGGGCGTCCGGACACCATTACATCCGAAAAACTTGCCGCTGCAAAGCGATACGGCGTGACTCGAATCAGCGTCAACCCGCAGTCGCTGTCCGACGGGGTGCTCCAAACGATCGGCAGACGGCACACGGTCGAAGATTTTTACCGCGCCTATGCGCAGGCGGCGGCCAGCGGCATCCGGGAGATCAACACCGATCTGATTGTCGGTCTGCCGGGCGACGATTTCAAGACCTTTTCGCTGTCGCTCGACAAGATCATTTCGCTCGCGCCCGCAAACATCACCGTGCATGCGTTCTGCTTCAAGCGCGCCGCGGATATGAGCCGTCCCGCGGGCGCGCTCTACAGCCCCGACGCGCAGACCGCCGCAAAATGCATTCAATATTCGCAACTGATGCTTGCAAACGCCGCGTACAAGCCATACTATATGTACCGCCAGAAAAACGCGGTCGGGAACCTCGAAAACGTAGGCTTTTCCACCGCGGGGCACGAATGTATGTACAACATCTTCATGATGGAGGAAATGCATTCGATCTTCGGCGTCGGCGCGGGCGCCGTCACAAAGCTGGTTCAAAGCGGTCTGTCCGGCACGGAAAACCGCATTCGGCGCATATTTGCACCGAAATATCCATACGAATATTTAAGAGATATTGAAAAAATCCGCTGCGGCGTCCCGGCGCGCGGCGTCCCCTCCTATGAAGAGCGGGTATTTGAATTTTTCCGAGGGGAGTGATAGAATGCGGGAAGCAAAGCTCCGTTTTGACTCCGATGAGGAGATCAAACGCTATATCGCCGACTGCGAAGCGCGGTTTGCCTGCCAGCTTGAAGCGGCCGGCCGGTACGCCGTTGC
Source organism: uncultured Eubacteriales bacterium (assembly GCA_900546635.1). Lineage (GTDB taxonomy): Bacteria > Bacillota > Clostridia > Oscillospirales > CAG-272 > UMGS902. The sequence continues at coordinate 12,604 of URDS01000051.1, forward strand.
GCACGGGCGGGACATTTTGACGCTGTGCGGCCCGACCTGTTCGGGCAAAACGACCGCCGCCGCGCTGCTGAGCAAAACCTTTTCCGATATGGGACGGCGGCTGCATGTCATATCAATCGACAACTTTTATTACAGCCGCGAATACCTGCGGCTGCGGAGTCTGCGTCAGGGCAAGGGCATCGACTACGACTCGCCCGATACCATCGACATCGACTGCTTTGCAAACGCCGTGCGCGCGATCGCCGCGCGCGGACATGTAGAGCTTCCGGTATACGATTTTAAAGAAGGGCGGCGAACCTCCGCTCTGCAGATCGAATGCACAAAAGAGGACGTATTTTTGTTTGAGGGCATTCAGGCGGTATACCCCGCGCTCACAAAATACCTCGCGCCTTACGGCTGCTGCTCGCTGTTCATCTCGGTAGAGCAGTCCCTGCTTGCCGGAACGGCGATCTTCGATCCGCGTGAAATCCGATTTCTGCGCCGGCTTGTGCGGGATTTTAAATTCCGCGGCGCGGGCGCGCAGTTCACCTTTTCGCTCTGGCCGAGCGTCTGCAAAAACGAGGACGAACACATCTACCCGAATCTTTCCGGATGCCATTTCCGCATCGATTCGCTGATGCCCTATGAAATTCAGGTCATCAAGCCCTATGTGCGCTCGATACTCTCCGACCTCGGCGCAAAGGGCGAATACCAAAATCAGGCGGATCGGATTCTGCATAAGCTTTCAGCCGTGGAATCCATTGACGAACGCTTTGTGCCGCAAAATTCGGTTTTCCGCGAGTTTATCGGCTGACAACGGAGGTTTTTCATTGAATACGACACCAAAACCCGAAAAAAAGAGCACGAAAATGTTTGTCAGCGGCGTACTCATACTGACAATCTCAAACATTCTGGTCAAGGCCATCGGTCTGCTCTTCAAAATTCCGCTCCATGACTACCTCGGAGACGAGGGCATGGGCTATTTCAACGCCGCCTACACGATCTATACCTGGTTCTACATGATTTCCACCGCCGGCCTGCCCGTGGCCATTTCGGTCATGATCTCCAAAAGCCGGGCGCGCGGAAACTTCAATCAGGTGAAAAAGATTCTGAAAATTTCTCTGATCCTGTTCTTCATCATCGGCGCCGCCGGTATGCTGATTCTGATTTTCGGCTCGCGCTTTTTCGCGGGTCTTATCCGCATGGATCAGTCCTACCTCTGCATCATCGCCATTGCGCCGACGCTGTTTTTCGTCTGCATCACAAGCGCGTTCCGCGGGTATTTTCAGGGGCACCAGATCATGTGGCCGACCGCGCTTTCCCAACTGATCGAATCGGCGGGCAAGCTGCTCATCGGCATTCTGCTTGCGGCCTGGTCAATCAAACAGGGGCATCCGCTGCATGTCACGGCCGCCTACACCATCTTCGGGCTTACCGTCGGCGTTCTGGTCGGCATGGTGTTTATCTGGGTGACCAAGCTGTTCTATAAAACCGACGCCGTCAACGCCGAATATATGCTGCCCAACAGCTATACCATGCCCGCGGGACGGACAAAATCCCTGCTCCGCGAACTGGTGGTCATCGCCATACCGGTGACGCTTTCCTCCTCGGTCATGTCGCTCGCCAACCTGATCGACCTCATGGTCGTCTCCCGGCGGCTGCAGGACATCGGCCTGACGGCGGAAGCGGCCGCAACGCTCTACGGCAATTACACGACGCTCGCGGTTCCGATGTTCAATCTGCCGCCCGTCCTGATCTATCCGATCGCCTATTCGCTCGTGCCCATGCTCAGCGCGATCCGCGAGCAGAGAGACTTCGGGCGTCTTCAGTCGGTAACAAACGCCTCGCTGAAAATCGCCGCGATTCTGTCCATTCCCTGCGCGGTGGGGATGGCGGCGCTCTCCGAGCCGATTTTGACGCTGATCTACGGCGCAAAAGACGGCAGCGCGCATATGGCCGCGCCCCTGCTCTCCATTCTCGCCGTTTCCTCTTTCCTCGTCAGTATGCTGGCCATGACCAACTCGATTTTGCAATCCGCGAAAAAGCAAACCTATCCGCTGATTTCCATGCTGGCCGGCGCCAGCGTGAAAGTGATCGCGAGCTACATCCTGATCGGCAATGAAAACATCGGCATCTACGGCGCGCCGATTTCAACCGACATCTGCTACATCATCGTCATGCTGATGAATTTCTATTTCTGCGCGCGGCACGCCGATTTCCGTCCGAGCATCGGAAAGATTTTTTTCAAGCCTCTGATCGCCGCCGCATGCTGCGGAGCCGGCGCGCTCTTCTCCTACGGACTTTTTATCCGGCTGATCGGTTCGCAGCGGCTTTCCACGGTGCTGGCCATAGGCGTGGCCGCTCTGATCTATTTTGCCCTCATTCTCCTGACCGGCGCGCTGACCCGTGAGGAATTTGCCTTTATCCCGAAAGGACAGAAAATTTACGCCCTGCTGCATCGCGCAAGGCTTGTCAAATAGAGGAACAGACATGAACGAAAAAATCAAAGAACTGCTGAAAAAAGACCGCTATGATTTCGGCGACCTCTGCGCCGTTATGGAACTGCTGCGCGGCGAGGGCGGCTGTCCGTGGGACAGAGAACAGACGCACGAGAGCATCCGGCAAAATTTTATCGAAGAAACCTACGAAGTCATTGAAGCGATCGACAGCCGGGACAAAAAACTCTTGTGCGAGGAACTCGGAGACGTCCTTTTGCAGGTCGTGTTCCACGCGCAAATGGAAAAGGAAGCCGGCTGCTTCGACATTGGAGACGTTTCGGACGGAATCGTAAAAAAACTGATCTACAGGCACCCGCATATTTTCGGAGCGGTACAGGCGGATACGGCGGAAAAGGTGCTGGACAACTGGGAAGCGCTCAAAGCCAAGGAGAAGCACCGGGATACCGTAACCGCATCCCTGCGCGCCGTGCCAAAGCAATTCCCCGCGCTCATGCGCGCGCAGAAGGTCGGGAAAAAAGCGGCAAAGGCCGGTTTTGATTTTCCAAACGCCGAGTCCGCCGCAAAAAAGGTCACGGAGGAGCTTTTGGAGGTGCGCACGGCCGCAGGGGACGAAGCGCGCGCAGAGGAAGTCGGCGATCTTTTATTTGCAGCCGTCAACACCGCGCGAAAATACGGCGTTGACGCCGAGCGCGCCCTCGGACAGGCGACCGATAAATTCATTTCGCGCTTTGCCGCCGTTGAAGAAACGGTGCTCGCATCGGGTAAAACCCTGTCTGAGATTCCAATGGAGGAATTGGATACGCTTTGGGATGTGGTCAAATTGCACAAAAATAGTGAAAATAGCTAAAAAGCCGCATAAAATATAGACTTTTTTGAAAAAATGCTTGAAATTCGGAATCAGGCATGGTAAAATATGCATTAGCAATTGTATAGAAAAACAAACACTTATTTTTATATTTTCGAAAGGACGAAACAGGACATGAACAAGACGGAATTGATCGAAGCGGTAGTGAAAGAAGCCGGTCTGAAAAAGAAAGACGCGGAGGCGGCCGTTTCCGCAGTAATCGGCGCGATTGAAAATACGCTGAAAAGAGGCGAAAAGGTTCAGCTTGTAGGCTTCGGTACATTTGAAACCAAAATGCGCAAAGCCAGAGAGGGCAGAAACCCGAAGACGGGCGAAGCGATCAAAATCGAGGCTTCCAAGTACCCTGCATTCTCCGCGGGCAAGGCGTTCAAGGACGCTGTCAACGCGAAGTAATACGCTTTTTGCAAATTCGCCGACCCGCTTTTGCGGGTCGGTTTTTTAAACGGGAAAACTGCCGCAAAGGCCGGCGCGTCAGCCATGCGGTCTGTCTGTACAAACGAACGGAGCACATCATGCAAGCAGAAAAAATCCTAAACGAAGTCGTCTATCTGCACCGGGAAATTCTGGGGGAAAATCTGATCGGGATTTATATCCACGGCTCCCTTGCGTTCGGCTGCTATAACCCGAAGCAAAGCGACATCGATTTTCTCACGGTAACCGAGCGTTCCCCCTCCCTCACCGAGAAAAGAACCATACTCGAACGTCTTGTTCGCCTTGAGGCAGACGCGCCGCGCAAAGGATTTGAAATGAGCGTCGTGCTCGCCGAGTACTGCCGCCGCTTTGTCTACCCGACGCCCTATGAACTGCATTATTCCAAAACGCACAAAAAAGCGTTTCTGGCCGCCCCCGATGAATACTGCAAGGCCATGCGCGGAACCGACCCCGATCTCGCCGCGCATTTTACCGTCGTGCGGAAAACGGGCGTCACGCTTTACGGAGAAGAAGCCCGTTCCCTGTTTGCGCCGGTTCCGCGCGCAGACTATTTAGACAGCATCCGGCGGGACGCGG
>URDS01000052.1 GCA_900546635.1 uncultured Eubacteriales bacterium
TAACTACCAGTCCGTCGATTCCATGTTTTTTGCAGATTTCAGCACCACGCTGCTGACCTTCCGGTGTACGGAATTCTGCACATCTTGCTGTATAAAGGATTGTTCCACCACGTTCGATTGTATCTGATACATCTCTGGCAGACATATCAACGATTTCTTCATTCAGAAGTCCGTTGTATCCCTTGTAAATACCCTTTACATTCAGTCCGCTGCTCAGTCCTCGTCTTACAACCGCACGGATTGCAGCGTTCATTCCCGGAGCATCACCGCCACTTGTAAGTACACCGATGGTTTTTATCTGTTTCTCTGCCATGATTCATTCCTCCATCTCCAGATCTCAAATTATAATCTGTATCTTAAATTTCATATTATAATAGGAAATCTTAGTTATATCTTATACACATATTCGTTGTATAGTGTAAAGCATTTTCAGAAGTTTTTCAATACTCTTTCCACAACTTTAACGTTGGATTCTCCATATTTTTTCCTGAGTTCACCTGTCAGGGAATCGCTGATCCGCGCGTGATATCCTGCCGGAAGGCGCTTCATCGCATTTACATCTTTCAGATAGATCACAACTGCCGAAACACCGGCATATCCTTTCAGCGTCTCAAGAAGTTCCTGCTCTTTTTCGGCATACTCGGCTTTGTCTTTAAACTGAATCCAAAGCTCCTGCGGCATATCCTCAAAAGCTCTGACTTTTTCAAGGATCAGCTTACTCGGTTTGTCGTCTTCTGCATTGACACGCCCCTGCACAAATACACGTGCATCTTCATTAAGCATTGACTGCCATTTCTCGTAATCACGCGGAAATACCACGATCTCGACAGTGCCAAGCAGATCCTCCACAGTAAGAAATGCCATTACCTTATTGTTCCTGGTGTATTTAATCGTCTTTTCCGTGATCATTCCACCAATGATCACCTTCTGTCCATCATACACTTTCGGTATACCGGATTCTTCATCCGGTTGGAAATCCGTAGTTTTCGCGGATATCATTTTTTCCATGATGTTACGGTATCTTTCAAGCGGATGACCGCTCAGATAGATTCCGAGTACATCTTTCTCGAAAGCAAGGATCATTTCTTTGTCATATTCTTCCACATCCGGCATCCGGATCTCATATTCTTTCTTTTCTTCATCACTTACCAAGTCAAACAGACTCATCTGACCGGCAAAAGAATTTTTCTTTTCCTGTGCAATACTGTCCACGATCTGACCGTAAACAAGCATTTTCTGGCGGCGGTTGCCTTCCAGACAGTCCAGCGCACCGGCTTTGATAAAGTTCTCGATTGCACGCTTGTTGACTGTTCCTGTCAGTCTCTCGATAAAATCTTTCAGAGAACGATACTCGCCGTTTGCTTCTCTTTCTTCTACCAGCGCATTGATGACCGGGCGGCCCACACTCTTGATTGCAGAAAGCCCATAACGAATCGCGCCATTATCCACAGAAAATCCATATGCACCTCTATTGACATCCGGCGGAAGGATCTTAATATTCATCTGTCGGCATACCTGAATATATTCTGCCACTTTTGTCGGCATTTCAATCACCGATGTCATAAGCGCAGCCATAAATTCCACCGGATAGTAATATTTCAAAAACGCCGTCTGATAAGAAACAACCGCATAGGCTGCTGCATGGGATTTATTAAATGCATACTTTGCAAAATCGATCATATCATCATATATCTTGTTTGCCGTCTGCTCGGAAATCCCGTTTGCAATACATCCCGGAACCCCCTCTTCTTCATTACCATAAACAAAGTTCTGGCGCTCTTTCTCCATGACTGCGGCTTTTTTCTTTGACATGGCACGGCGTACAATATCCGCCCGTCCGAGGCTGTATCCCGCAATCTCACGGAAAATCTGCATGACCTGCTCTTGATAGACAATACAGCCGTAGGTATTGGACAGAATTTTTTCAAGCACCGGATTGTGATACTCGACCGTCTCGCGCCCGTGCCGCCGTTCGATATATTGCGGAATCGAGTCCATGGGCCCCGGACGATACAGTGCAAGGACCGCAATAATATCCTCTATGCAATCCGGCGCAAGCTGAACCAAAACCCGCTTCATCCCCGCCGACTCCAGTTGAAAAACACCGTCCGTCTGACCGGCTGAAATCAGCGCATAGGTTTTCTCATCGTCAAACGGAATCTTTTGAATATCGAACGCGGGGTTGTCCTGCCGAATCAATTTCTCCGCATCGGCGATGATCGTCAGATACCGAAGTCCGAGAAAATCAAATTTGACAAGTCCGATCTCGGCAACCGTATCCATATCATACTGCGTGACAACCGTATCCCCGTTCACCGCCAGCGGAACATAGTCGGATACCGCGCGATCCGTAATCACCACCCCGGCCGCATGCGTCGAAGCATGCCTCGGCATACCTTCGAGCGCGCGGGCAATATCGATCAGCCGCGCAACATTCGCGTCGCTCTCGTACAGCTTTTTCAGTTCTTTTCCTAAAAGCGCGTCCTTCAAGGTTACCCCGGGGCCGCGCGGCACAAGCCCCGCTACCGCGTCCACCTCCGCATAGGACATACCGAGCGCGCGTCCCACATCGCGTATAGCCGCGCGCGCGGCCATCGTTCCGAACGTAATAATCTGCGCCACATGATCGGCTCCGTAATGCTCGGAAACATAGGCCAGCACCTCATCCCGCCGCTCATAGCAAAAATCGACGTCGATATCGGGCATACTGACACGTTCGGGATTCAAAAAACGTTCAAACAGGAGATCAAATCGAATCGAATCCACGTCGGTGATGCCGATCAGATAATTGACAAGGCTGCCTGCGCCCGAACCACGTCCCGGTCCTACCGCAATGCCGTGACTTTTCGCATATGCAACATAGTCCTGCACGATCAGAATATAGTCGGTAAAGCCCATCTTTTCGATGACATCCAATTCATATTCTGCGCGCCGCTGATAATCCTCCCGGGTATACCGATCCAAAACGATGTATTTTTCCCGTATCTTATTTTCAAGGCCGTCAAAGGCCAGCTTGCGAAGCCGCTGCGCCGGCGTTTGCTCCCCGGTATCCAGCTTCGGCAGATACAAATTCCCAAATTCAAAAGCAAACGAGCACCGTTCGGCAATCTTGCCCGTATTTTCCAGGGCCGACGGAGCAAAAGCAAACAGCTTTTCCATCTCCGCGGTAGTTTTATAATAAAACTCATCGGTTTCAAAACCGATCGGCTTGCCGTCACTCAGCACATTTCCGGTTTGAATGCACATCATCACCGCCTGATGCTCTGCATCCAGCTTTCGCAGATAATGAACGTCATTCGTCGCAACCAACGGAATGCCGAGTTCTTCCGACATGCGGATCAGTTCCCCGTTGACCTCAGTCTGCCCCGCAAGTCCGTGCTGTTGAAGTTCAAGAAAGAAATTTCCTTTCCCGAAAATTTCCTCAAGCGCGCGCGCATGCGCACGCGCGCCCGAATAATCGCCGCTGAGAATCGCCTTGGGAATAAAGCCGCCCAGACACGCGGAAAGCGCGATCAATCCTTCGGCATGCGCGCGAAGCAGTTCCAAATCGACACGCGGCTTTTGATAAAAGCCCTCCGTGTAGGACTTGGAAACCATGTAAATCAGATTTTCATAGCCTTTTTTATTCTCACATAAAAGAACCAGATGATTTCCGGAAGCGTCCCGCCGCCCTTCTTTATCAAAACGGGTACGCGGCGCTACATAAACTTCACAACCGATAATCGGTTTGATTTCCTCATGAACGCAGGCCTTATAAAAAGCCGCCGCCCCATACAGCGCGCCGTGGTCGGTTATGGCCACCGCCGTGTGTCCCGCCGCCCGCGCCGCTTTGGGAATATCGGCAATGCGGCACGCGCCGTCAAGCAGGCTGTATTCGCTGTGCAGATGCAAATGCACAAAATTCATTGCCGGTTCCCTCCTCAGTGCAGATTTTCTTCCGTTTCTTTTATATTCTCCGCGTACGTGCAGATTTTTTCAAGGCGATGATACAGCCCCGGTTTACTCACCGCCGGCACCATGATCTGCCCAAGCTGCAAAAGCGACATTTCGGGATATTTGAGCCGCATACTTGCCGTATACTCAAGTTCGGGGCCGAGTTCCGACACACCGCCGCGCTCCATCAGAAAACGAATCGCGGCAAGCTGCCTCGCCGAAGCCGCAGTCGAGCGCGCAATATTGCCCGTATCGCAATTGCTGCGGCGATTGACCTCATTTTTCAGTTCATGTCCGATTTTTGCGTTCATAAACGCAAATGCGTTTCGGTTTGCGCCGATATAAAACAAGAAATCCTCTATGCCGGAACTGTCTTTCATATACAGCGTTTCAACGCCCAGCCGATGCGAGATTTTAAACGAAAATCCGCACACCTCCAACTGCGCCGACACAGTACCGAGTTCCGCCCGCATACGGCTCTTGAGTTCCAGATGATACTGCTTGTCCGGAGAATTGACCGTTCCGCCGCCGATAAACAGCCCCCGTACCAAAGCGGACAAACATTCCGGGCATTTCAAAAGACGCGCAAATCCAGCCTCCGCCGCCTGACGCAGCGCCAGCGCTGCGGTATGCGACTGAAAGGACATAAGCCGCGTTCCCCGCCGCTCGCCCCGCGTCACCTCGGACGTGCGGCCGAACTGTTCGGAAATCAGCTTTGTATACGTTTCAACCGCCGCACCGTCGGCATATATCGTAATCCTGTCATTCTGCAGGGCGGCGCCGAGGAAAAGCGCTCCCAGGATAAACGCGCGGCGACAGCAATTTTTTTTCATCGGTACGCCGAGCGCCTCGACTTTTACTTCTGCGGAAAAAGACATCTACCTCTCTCCAATAAACCGAATTTCACATTCCAGCGCCACACCGCTGCTTTCCAATACGCGCGCTTGAACCAGTTCGATCAGCGAAAGCACGTCCGCCGCGCTCGCTTCGCCGGTATTGACGATAAATCCGGCGTGCTTCGGCGAAACCATCGCGCCTCCGATCCGCGTACCCTTAAGCCCGGCCTCTTCGATCAATTTTCCGGCATAATTCCCCGTCGGACGCTTGAACGTACTGCCGGCGCTCGGATATTCCAAAGGCTGTTTTTCGCGGCGGCTTTGAAGATTTTGCCGCATCCGCTCCCGTATTCCCGTCTCATCTCCCTTTTGCAACTGCAAAAGGACAGACAAAATAATATAATTTTTCTCCATAAAGACGCTTTGACGGTACCCGAAAGCATGCGCATCGCCGCGCAGCGTCAAAAAGCTTTGCGTATCGAGATCATAGCAGTCCGTTTCCAAAACAATATCCGAAAACTGCCCGCCGTAGGCGCCGGCATTCATATAAACCGCGCCGCCGAGCGTTCCGGGAATCCCGTTGGCAAATTCCGCGCCGCCAAGATGCGCACACGCCGCATTCGTCCCGATGCTTCCGAGCAAAACGCCGCAGCCGCCTCGAATACGGTCGCCCGCGACCTCCACACGGCGCATGTCGGTCGTGACCAGCACCACGCCGCGGTATCCGTTATCAGAAGCCAGCGTGTTGCTGCCGTTACCGAGCACCAAATACGGTGTCTGCGTCCGGCGCGCCTGTTCTACGGCAAACACAAACGACTCGGCGTCTATCGGATAAACGACAAGATCCGCATTCCCGCCGATCCGAAAAGAAGTAAGCCGGCTCAGCGGGAAATCGCGCCGGATAAAAAACTTTCTTGTGCCGTGTTTTTCCGAATATTCAAGGAGAGCGCCCTCAAAGGTTTTTATAGACATAATTCCGCCTCGATTAAAATTTAAAATACAAAGCGATGGAAGGTTTTCTTTCCTTTTTTCACAACAACACCGTCCCCGCAAAACGCGGATTTTCAAAGCGCTCGTCGATCGCTTCGATCTTGCGATCCGAAACAAAAACACCGCCCTGCTGAACCAGCCGTCTCGCTTCTCCGCGAGAGGGAGCGAGCCCGGACAAAACCAGCATATCAATTACCGAGATGCTTCCGTCGGTAAAGTTTTCCTCCGCAAGCTGCGTCGAGGGCATATTTTCCGACAGACCGCCGCCGGCAAATACGGCACGCGCCGCTGACAGCGCCCGATCCGCTTCTTCTTTGCCGTGAACCAATTCGGTCAGCGAATGCGCCAGCTTTTCCTTTGCGCGATTCAAATCACTGCCCGACAGTTTTTCATACTCCGCAATCTCTTCAAGCGGTATAAAGGTCAGCATCTTCATGCATTTGATGACATCGGAATCGTCCACATTGCGCCAATACTGGAAAAAGTCATAGGGAGACGTTTTGTTCGGATCCAGCCAAACCGCGTTTCCGGCGGTTTTGCCCATTTTATTTCCCTGCGAATCGGTCAGCAGCGTGATGGTCATGGCATAGGCGTTCTTGCCGAGCTTCCGGCGGATGAGTTCCGTACCGCCGAGCATGTTGCTCCACTGATCGTCGCCGCCGAACTGCATGTTGCAGCCGTATTTCTGGTACAGGACATAGAAATCGTAGCTCTGCATAATCATGTAGTTAAATTCTAAAAAGCTGAGTCCCTTTTCCATTCTCTGCTTATAGCACTCCGCGCGCAGCATGTTGTTGACCGAAAAACAGGCACCGACTTCGCGCAAAAGCTCAATGTAATTCAAATTCAAAAGCCAGTCGGCATTGTTGACCATGATCGCCTTGTCCTCGGAAAAGTCGATAAAACGGCTCATCTGCTTTTTAAAACATTCCGCATTGTGCTCAATGTCTTCTCTGGTCAGCATTTTACGCATATCGGTTCTGCCCGACGGGTCTCCGATCATCGTCGTACCGCCGCCGATCAGCGCGACCGGCTTATTGCCCGCCATCTGCAGGCGTTTCATCAGCGTCAGCGCCATAAAGTGCCCCGCCGTCAAGCTGTCCGCCGTGCAGTCGAACCCGATATAAAACTTCGCTTTGCCCGCGTTGACTAAATCACGGATCTCCGCCTCGTCCGTCAACTGTGCCAAAAGACCTCTGGCCTTTAATTCTTCAAATACTGTCATTTTCTTGCTCCTGTAACCTTACAATTATATGATAAATTTAATAATTTTTTCCTTCGTCAATCAGTTCCCGCGCCGAAATCAGCATGTTTTCGCTGACCGTAACACCGCCGAGAATCCGCGCAATCTCCCGCACGCGCGCGTCATAGCGAAGCGGTTCAACCGTTGTCTCGGCGCGGCCGGCCTCTGAATTTTTCCGGATCAGCATATGATGATCCGCCAAAGACGCAATCTGCGCCGAATGCGTCACGCATATTGTCTGCGTTGTGCGCGCGCTCTGCTTCAGTCGTATCCCGATCTTTCGGGCCGTTTTTCCGGACACGCCTGTGTCCACCTCGTCATAGATCGCCGTTTTTAAGGCAAACGCATTGGCAAAGACGCTCTTTATGGCCAGCATAATCCGGGCAAGCTCACCGCCGGACGCAATTTTTGAAATGGATTTCGGCGGCTCTCCGGGGTTGACCGAAATCAAAAACTCCACCGTATCCGCCCCCGCTGCCGTCATGACTTTGCCGTGGTCGACCGCAATTTCAAACGTGACCTTTTCCATATCCAAAAATTCGAGTTCCCGCCGAATCAGGGGAACCAACACATCCGCAGCCTTCCGCCGCGAAGCGGTCAGCGCCTCAGCAGCAGCAGCAGCAGCCTTTTCATCCAGCGCGCATTGCGCTCTTGCATCGGCAATCGTTTCCTCTATAGATGAGAAATCGGCGTATTCGCTCTTTTTCTGTATCAGCAGAGCGGCGAGTCCCGCTTCCTCTACGCCAAAACGCCTTTCCAGTTTTTCAATGCGTTCGAGCCTGGTTTCAATCTGGTCAAGACGTGCGCCGGGATCCTCATCAAGCCCGCCGGTAAAATCAAAAACCGTCTCGGCAATGTCCTCGGCTTCATACTTCATATCCCGCAGCCGCGCGGCAAGCGGTTCCGCATCCGGAACCGTATCGGCAATCTGCGAAAGCGCCGCGGCGCAGCGCTCCAAAATATACGCGGCGTTGGCCTTTTCGGCGCCTTTCAGCGCGCGGTAAACAAACGAGGTCTGCCTGGATATTTTTTCCGCATTTTGCAACAGAGTTCTTTGCGTCAGCAGCTTTGCCTTTTCGCCCGGAACGATTTTTGCCGACTCCAGCAATTGAATATCTTTTATAAGATCGGCCATTCGCTTGGCCTTTTCGGCGTCATCCGCAATGAGCGCATCCAATGCGCGCGTCGAAGCCCGAAAACGCGCAAAGCACTCCGAAAACGCGGATTTTAAACGCTCGTTCTGCGCATATGCATCCAAAAGCAACACGTGGTTCTCGGGATTCAGCAGTTGCAGACTGTCATTCTGCCCGTGGATGTTCAAAAGCCTAGGCGCGATCTCCCGAAGCGTATAGGAATTTACCGGGCGGCCGTTGATTCGGCTCTGGGTGCGTCCCTCTCCGTTCATTGTACGGCTGATGAGTACGTTCCCGTCCTCATCCGGCTCAATTTCAAGTTTTGCAAATGCGGCCGTGTCCTCCGGTGTAAAATCGTAAAAAACCGCGCTGACCAACGCCCGCTCCTCGCCGCTCCGAAGAATATCCCGGCTGCTGCGCGCCCCGAGAAGAAAATTGATGCTGTCAATCAAAATCGATTTGCCCGCGCCGGTTTCTCCAGTCAAAGCCGTAAAGCCGGCGGAAAAATCAATATCCACGCATTTGATAACCGCAATATTTTCAATATGCAGTGAAGCCAGCATATACGCACCTCCTGAAATTTTTTATCAAACCGCACGCATCATATGTTTGATTTTATCACTTACGTCCTTTGCCGCCTCCTGCGAGGACAGCACAACAATCACCGTATCGTCCCCGGCAACACAGCCGAGAATATCCGGAGAATGAATGGCGTCAATGCCGGTGCCGATCGCATTCGCCAACCCCGGAAAGGTTTTCAACACGATAATATTGTTTGCAGCCGACACTTTTGTAATCGAGTCGATCAGGGCGCCGTTAAACTTCGGGGTATTGCTCGGCATAACCGGATCCCCCTGCACCGCATATTTATAATTTCCCGCGCTGCTGGTGACTTTGGTCAGCTTGAGTTCGCGTATATCGCGTGAGATCGTTGCCTGCGTCGCCTCAAACCCGAATTTGCTGAGATAAAAAATCAGTTCCTCCTGCGTTTCGATCTCATATTCCGCAATCAGTTCCAAAATTTTCTTCTGCCGCTGACTTTTCACATTTTCACCCCGATTTCAGTTTTTCAATTCATACTTGGAAAGCTTGTTGTTCAGCACACCGAAAAAACCGTCATTTTTCAACACCAGCATCTGCACATACAGATCCGAACGCCGGATCGCGATTTTTTCTCCCTGCGCAAGCGGAAACGCTTCTGCACCGTCTACCGTAACACCGACAAAAACGCCGCGGTCGCCCACATTTTCAACCTCCAATACGCTGCTTCCCGAAAACACAATCGGACGCGCATATCTGGACAGCGGACAAATCGGCGTAGCGCAGATGCATTCCAGCGTCGGATCGAGAACGCTCCCCCCCGCCGTCATCGAATAGGCGGTCGATCCCGTAGGCGTTGCAAAAATAATTCCGTCCGAACGAATGGTGCGAACCGCCTTTCCGTCCGCGCAAAGCTTGAGATCCACAATTTTGGAATAGCCGCCCCGAGCTACCACCACGTCGTTCAGCGCGCTCTCGCAAAGCGTCTGTCTGCCGGATGCCTCCACCCGCTCCACAAAAAGCGTCATCCGTCTCTCTATAATATACTCGCTTTTGCCGATTTTTTCAAGCAGTTCCAACTCATCTTTTTCAAGTTCCGCCGTATATCCGAGACGTCCGAGATTGATTCCGAGCAGCGGCAGATCATACCGCACAGCGCTTTTCGCGGCGCGCAGCATGGAACCGTCTCCGCCGAGTACCGCAATCCAATCTGCATTGGAATACACCGCTTCCCCCTCGGCAAAGCGCGCGCCCGTCGAAAAAGTGGTATCTGAATAAGCCCGATCCATCCAAACTTCAAAACCGCATTGAAGCAATTTGGCGACCGTCCGTTCCGTGTAAAGCCTGTCATTCGGTATGCGAATCGTAGGCACAACCGCCACCCGTCTCATATTGCACCTCATAAATTTATTTTTGTCCGACCGTCTGCAAAATCAAATCGTCCAATGTCCCTGAAACCGCCGGCAAAGCATCGCCCTTTGAAAAGCAGGAAAGATATTCCACATTGCCGTCGCCGCCGGTAATCGGCGAGCGCGTCAGTCCGCAAAAAGCGAATCCGCTCTCCGCCGCCGCGGCCAAAACCTTTTGAATCGCCAAAACACGCGCCGCCGGTGAACGCACAATGCCGCCCTTTCCGATATAGGCGCGTCCCGCCTCAAATTGCGGCTTAATCAGGCTGACCAGTACAGACCGCGACGCCAAAACGCGCGCGGCCGCCGGCAAAATCAGCGTTTGAGAAATAAAGGAAACATCCATCGCTGCAAATGTGGGCATCTGCGGAAAATCTTTCGGATCAAGCAGACGCGCGTTGTATTTTTCCATGGAAATCACGCGCGTATCCCGCAAAAGCTTTTCGGCAAGCTGCCCGCTGCCCGAATCCACCGCATACACAAGACGCGCGCCGCGCTCTAAAAGATATTCGGTAAATCCGCCGGTTGACGCGCCGATGTCCAGCGCCGTACAGCCGTTTGCCGAAAGTGAAAAGGCTTCAAACGCGGCTTTCAGCTTCAGCGCGCCGCGGCTCACATAGTCAAACAGCGTGCCTCTTACCTCAATCACGTCGGTATCCGCAACCGCCTGCGCGGCTTTTTTGGCAGGTATACCGCCGCAGAAAACACAGCCGGAGTCAACCAACAGCTTCGCGCGCTGGCGGCTGGGCGCATACCCATGTTCCACTAAAAATACATCCAGCCGCATCAGTTTTTCCGAAAAAGCAGATATTCCGGCAAAGCGCAGAGCGTCTCCGCACCCGAATACCCGCAAATCGCCGAGCAAGCTTCCTCGGATACGCGCTTTGCATACGCCTCCGCCTCTTTGACGCTCATAAAAGACAAAAAAGTTGTTTTTTGATTTTTCGCATCGCTCCCGGTCGGCTTTCCGAGCGCTTCCGTCGTCGAAGTGGCGTCCAAAATATCGTCTACAATCTGAAAGGCCAGACCGATTTTTTCCCCGTAAAGTCCCGCGGCTGTCAGCGCGGACGAATCTCCGCCGGCGGCGGTCACACCAAGCTGCGCGGCGGCGCGCATCAGCGCCCCGGTTTTATAGGCATGAAGCTGCAAGAGACGTTCGAACGGAATCCGTTTCGCTTCGCTTTCCATGTCGAGCATCTGCCCCTCGCACATTCCGTCCGCCCCCGCAGCCTCGGACAAAATCCGCACAGCCCGCACCCTCGCCTCAGCGCTTTGTTCCGGCGCTGACACCGCGAAAGACAAAGCGGAAAAGATCAGTGCGTCTCCCGCAAGCAGCGCCTGCGCCTCGCCGAATTTTTTGTGACAGGTCGGCAAGCCGCGCCGCAAATCGTCATTATCCATGCACGGCAGATCATCGTGAATCAATGAAAAGTTATGCACCATTTCAATCGCGCAGGCATACGGCAGCGCGCGCTCCGCCGGTGCGCCGAAGAGCCGGCAGAATTCAAGCGTTAAAAACGGACGAATCCGTTTGCCGCCGTTTGTAACGCTGTACGCCATCGCCTGATACAACTCCGTTTCACTGCGGCTCGCAAAATAGCCGGCAAGCGCATCGGACACAAGCTTTGCATTTTCCGCAATCCGGCTTTGAAGCGCTTCCATTACCGCTCGCCTCCCGAAAAATTGGTTTCTTTCATCTCGCCGTTTTCTCCGGCAGACAGCATCTTTACCTTTTGCTCGGCGCTTTCAAGCTTTGTGTTGCAAAGTTTGACCAGTCCGATTCCCTCTTCAAACAGCCCGAGAGACTGATCCAGTCCCTCTCCGCCGTTTTCAAGCATACGCACGATTTCTTCAAGCCGCGCCATAGCCGCCTCAAACGTTATATTCTCTGCCATTTTTGTTCTCCTTCAAAGCAATAATCTCGTCCGCAGTCGCACGCACGACGCCGTCCCGCAGACGAACAAAAACCGGTGTGCCGACCGAAACATCCTCCACGGAAGAAAGCAGCCGGCCGTCGTCAAACGTCGTCACCGAATAGCCGCGCGTCAGGATTCCGAGCGGGCTGAGCGCTTCAAGCTTAGCCGTATTCTGCGCCAAGCGATGCCGGGTATCCGCAAGCGTTCCCACAGCAGCCCCGTCCAGACGCTGTCCGAGCAGCAGCAGCCGCATTTTGCGATCCTCGAACATCCGCTCCGGATGCGCAAAAAGCCCCTGTTTTTCATAAAAATCCAATACCTGGCGGCCATGCGCCACCTGACGGCCGACCAAAAGCGACATCCTGCCGATAATATTGTCTATTTTATGCATCAACTCATGCGTTTCGGGCACGGCCAGTTCCGCCGCCGCGGAGGGCGTAGGCGCACGGCGATCCGCGGCAAAATCACAGATGGTAAAATCGGTTTCATGGCCTACCGCCGAAATGACCGGGATTTTCGATGCGGCAACCGTTCTGGCAAGCTTTTCATCGTTAAACGCCCAAAGATCCTCAATAGAACCGCCGCCTCGCCCGATGATAATCACATCCGCGCTTTTGGTGCGGTTAAAGTATTCCATTCCCGCAATCAATGAGGGCGCCGCCTCTGCCCCCTGCACAAGCGCAGGATACAAAAGAACTTTTGCATAGGGGAACCTGCGTCCCAAAATATTGATAATATCCCGAATTGCCGCGCCGGTCGGAGACGTAATAACGCCGATCCGCGTCGGAATTTTCGGGAGCGGCCGCTTACGCGATTCATCAAACAATCCCTCGGCGGCAAGCTTCTTTTTCAGTTGCTCAAACGCAAAGTATAAAGCGCCGATACCGTCCGGCTGCATACTGTCGCAATAGAGTTGATACTGCCCGTCGCGCGGGAACACCGAAACCCGACCGCGCGCCAAAATTTTCATGCCGTTTTCAGGCACAAACGCAAGCTTTGACGCGGAAGAACGAAACATAACCGCCCGGATCAGCGCGCCCTCGTCTTTGATTGTAAAATAAAAATGCCCGGTTTTATAGTGATTGGTGAAATTGGAGATCTCCCCTTTCACCAGAACGCGGGAAAGAAAGGCGTCCGCGTCCATCCGCGCGCGAATATACTCATTCAACTGCGTAACCGTGACCGCATCGCCGTCCGCCGACGCAGAAAGCGAAAACAGATCGTCAAATGTATCCATCTATGCTTCCTCCCTCTGCTGATATGTACGCCGGGCAAGCTCGGCAATCCCCACCGCATTATCCGCGGCAAGCGCCGGTTCGGCAAAATAGGTTTTGCCAAGCGGCGCAAGTACGGCGCGCAGACGCTGATTGCTCATAACCCCGCCGCCGAAAAGGATCGGAAGGCTGCCAAAGCGCTCCCGTGCCGCGCGCGCCGTCTCAAGCAGGGTGCGACCGATAAAATCCAGCACAAAGGCGCTTGTCATCTCTTGGCTTTTGCTTTCTCGGTACAGCTTTTCCGACAGATTCTGAAGCCCCGAAAAATTGCAGCGCAGGCCGTCTGTGCTGATTTTCGCATACGGCAATTTTCCCGAAAATTCATTGGCGGCGGCTTCCAACATGCGCCCGCTGGGAAACGGCATACCCATCATGACGCCCGCGCGATCGATCGCCTGCCCTGCGCTCAGATCCATTGTCCCGCCGACGACTTCGGTATCAAATCCGCAGGGCCCCGAAGTACACTTCAGAATCTCGGTCGTTCCGCCCGAAACATGAAACGCGAGAAACATCTCTTTTGTAATCTCCCAGGCGTTTTGCGAAAGCAGCGCCGCCGCAAGATGTCCGCACTGATGGGAATACGCATACACCGGCAAGCCCCGCGCCGCCGCAAAAGCATGCGCCGCCGCCTCCCCGCACAAAAAGCAGGGCATATACGACCCTTCCGCATTTCTTGGCTTTACACTGCATCCGACCGCCGCCGGGATACGATCTCCAAGCGCTTTTGCCGCCTCGTCAAACACGGCCGGCAACTGTTTTATATGCGCAAACACCGCATCGCTCTGACGCAAGCCGCATTTTCCCTCTCCGACCGGCAAAAGCCGACGCACATTGGCAAGTACCCGGCCGTTCTCATCCACAAGCCCGACCGAAGTCGTATAATTGCTGGTATCCACGCCGACAAAACAGCGATTCATCTGCCAAGTTCCTCTTTTACCGCATTCAAAATCCCGTTGACAAAGGCGCGCGCCTTTTCATCGTCATAGCGTTTGGTCAATTCCACAGCCTCGTTGATCGAAATATTCGACGGCATAGAATCAATATACAGCATTTCATAAATTGAGATACGCATAGCGGATTTCGCCACTCTGGAAATGCGGGACATCGATCTGCCTCTGGCATATTTCTCAATATAGGCATCGATCTCCGAACTCTTTTCCAAAACGCCGAAAAAGACCGTCTTTATATATTCGTTTTCTTCCAGTTCCCGCGCGGCAATCGCAGTTTCGTACAGTTCGTTTTTATCCTCGTACAGTCCGAATTCATTCTCAAAAAGCAATCCGAATACCGCTTCTCTGGACTCCCGTCTGTTCAGCATATCGTTCCCCATTCATAATTTTTGAAACATATGTATATTATATAATATTGAACAGATAATGTCAATCCGCAAATGCGCGGCATCGCAACATTCGTTCTCTGACTTACACCGCCAACGGGAACATCAAATTTATATTGAAAATTTGATAGAAATGTGTTATGCTAAATGAAAATCGTGTTTTGCGGGGGATCTTGTATGTTACAAAAAATCAAGCATGCGCTGACACTGGCCTGTATACTGTTTACTGTGTCCGTATTTTTACTGTATGCGGCCGGGCTTGCCTTAGTCGGCGCTACCATTACGTTTACGCTGGAGGCGCTTGTTCTGCTGTTTGCGCTCTGCGTTCTGATTGCGCTGTGCAGCCGCATTTTACATATCGAATCGCTGTCGCTGCCGATCCGCATTTTAATCCACTACATCCTGATCCTTGCATCGGCATTTTTTGTATTCGCTTTCATCGGCGGCTTTGTGCAAAGCGCTGCAAGCGCGCTGATCGCCTTTGTCTGCGTCACGCTGGTTTATGCCGTATTTGCCGTTATATTTGCGGTGCTTGAACAAAAGAAACGCCGCAGCGCCCAGGATCAAAAAAGCTATCAAAGTATTTTCAAAAACAAATAATCCAAAAAATCAGGATGTAAAAAGACACACTTTTTTGAATAAGCAGGTGTCTTTATGCAAAGGCTCGCCTTTACGCTGCGACGAAATATTGCGGTGTTTATATTGCTTTTGTTTTGCATCTCCGCGGCAAAATACCCAAGACGCCTGTACGATCAACCCGTACAGGCATTTTCTTTCGGATTTTGCCCCGAAAGCCCAGCGGAAAGCGCATACGCGCCGGCAAATTTGCAAAATCCAACCGACTGCCTTCCTGCAGCCGACGTTTTGCTGCGTGAAACACAGCACGGCGGCGCTGAATACCTGAACAAAATCATTTTTATCGGCGATTCCCGCACGTACGGTCTCCAGCATTTCGCCATGCTTGAAGGCGGTGCGGAAACAACGCAGGTATGGACGCCAAAAGGACGTACAATGTCTGTCTGGGATATGCAAAACCAGCGGATTCTCTATCCCGATACCGGGGCGGAAATGACCTGCGCGGAAGCCGCGGCGTTAAAACAGCCTGAAATAATTCTCATCTCTCTGGGATTTAACGGCGTTGAAATTGTGGAGAAAAGCTATTTTGTTTCGGAATATGTAAAACTGGTCACCTCCATACAAAATGCAAGTCCGCAGACCAAAATCATTCTGCAGTCTATGTTTCCGGTCTGCCGCACTTACAAAAGCGCAAGCAACGCCGCGATACGCGAGGGGAACAAATGGATCATCGAAACCGCAAAACACTGCGGCGTCAAATATTTAAACACAGAAGAAGCCCTGACAGACGACGAAGGCTATCTGAAAGAAGAATATGCAAGCGACGGCTGCCACCTGACGCCGCTCGGTCTGGATGTCGAACTGAATTATATCTGCACACACAAGTTTGAGTGAGGCTGTTTATGCGTAAATTTATTTTGTTTTTTCTGACACTGCTCATGCTGCTCCCCTCCTGTACAAAGATTCGCGATGACATTCCGATACAGCTTTTGGCGCAAAGTGTCGGAGAAGAAATAAAGGGATTTGAAAATATGGCGCAAGCCAGCCGGGATTATCTTGAATACTGTATGGGCGATCTAGAACCGTTTGAAGAATATATCGTCCTGTATCCGTTTGCGGGAACCGAGTACAACGAAATCGGCATATTTAAAATACGCGCAGACGCAAATAAAGAAGACGCGCAGGCCAGCCTTCAAAACTATCTGACTTTCAAACGCAAGAACTGGGATACCCGTTACAAGGACGATGAATTTGCAAAAATCGAAAACGCATCCATCACATCGTGCGGACGATACATCCTGTACGCCATTTTGGACGAGGCGGAACGCATCGCCGTCTCCAAACGGTTTCGGGCGGAGATCAAAAAATGAGCGGGAGTTCCCGCTCATTTGAGCTTATCGATAAAGATAAGAATTGCAAATACAATACGTTTACAAGGCGGACATGCGCCGC
>URDS01000053.1 GCA_900546635.1 uncultured Eubacteriales bacterium
GCGGTTTCGATCAAATCATGATCCAGTGCGTCGATTACCTCGCCGCCCTCGGTATGCGTGCAGCCCTGTCTTTGGCAAGCCAGAACCGCTGTTTTTCCGGGCGTTTCGCAGGTTGCCGGAACCTCCGCTTCTCGCTCCGCCATATCATGGTCGAGCGCGTCAACTACCTCTCCGCCCTCGGTATATGTACATCCCGCTCTCTGACAAACCAACACAGCCGTCTTACCCGGTGTTTCGCAGGTCGCCTCTATGGCTGCCTCTGTCTCTTTCAGATCATGGTCAAGTGCGTCATACTCCTCAGTATAAGAATACCGGCAAACATCGCAAGTAAATCTTTTTACACCTTTGTCTATGCAGGTAGCAGACACAACAATTTCACCATCGTCATATGAATGCTCGTGATGTTCAGCGACAATTTGCAGTATAGGCCCCGCCTTATCCATTTTCCAGATATTCTGCAAATCCAAAAGTGCAAAGGTTTCAGCTTTAAGGGCAGCATCTGTATCAATTTTAATGATGACATCTTCTTTTTGGGGAGTGTCTACGCCGATTGCCTTGCTTGAAGAAGTTTTCAAGCAATAAACGCCTTCCAAATCAAAAGTATGCGCATACATCCGACCGGTAATTGCACCGGCCCACTCTGATTTTTTGGACGACACTGTCCCGGAAGTAAAGCAGTTTCGGATGTCAAACAATTTCTGTTCTCCGAGAATACCACCGGCATAATTGTCGGAATCTATCTTTCCAACATTCATACAATTCAGAATTTCAGAAGGATACTTTACACAATCACCGCTCGAAGTTTGTCCAACAATGCCACCGACATAGTTTTTTGCGGTTATATCTCCGCTGTTATAACACTGCTCTACGGTTGTAACGCTATCATCACATGCAACATTACGCGAAATATAGCCTGCGATTCCACCGGCTAAATGGTTGGCGCCATTAATATTTCCTGAATTTATACACTGCCTAATTTGCACGGCGGCGGAAGTCCCCTTCGTAACCTCTACTCTTCCTGCTATACCGCCCGCATGAGGTCGATGGTCGAGCGAGCCACCTGATGTCAAAGCATTCTCGCCCTCAATATTGCCTTTGTTTTCACAGTTCTGAATAAGAATAATGCCGGCCTCGGATCGTACATATGCAGCAATTCCGCCAACGCGGCATCTGTCCTCTGCATTCAACGTAATGTCCATATGATTGACACAATCGCTCACAGACACTGCCGGAGACGCCGTGCTTTTACTAATCTGTATGCGACCGAATATACCTCCGGCATTACCTAAAGAAGCATTTAATATACCATAGTTTTCACAGCCGGTAAACGTCGCCGTTTCTGACGAACCATTAATGAAAACAAAGCCTACCACGCCTCCGCTGTTTCCAAGAGCATTCACTGTCGCATAATTAATACAATTCGTCAGCGAACCACCCGACAAGATTACGCCGCAAATTCCGCCTGTACCGTGATAGTTACCTTCAAACTTGGTTTCGGCATTTGCAGCGGCAAACGTATTGGTTATCGTTCCCTCAATCGTGAGATCGGAAACGCTGCCGCCGCTGATGACACCGAACAAACCTACAGTCCCCTCTGCCTCAATATTCAAACCGCTGATAGTAAAGCCCGCGCCGTCAAAAGAACCGGAAAAAGGCGTCGTATACGTTCCGATCGGTTTCTGGGCTTTTCCCTCAAGATTGATATTCGCAGTAAGGCGGTAAGAATCCGACCATCCAGCCGAATCATTCATTACGGCGATTAAAGCTTCTGCATCCGCAATTTCAATTTCACTTGCTGAAGAGGTTACGATGCAAAAAAATGCGGTCAGCGCTATCCATACCAAAAAAAGCAGTTTTCGATTTTTCATAGTTTTCCTCCGCAAAGACGATTTGACCTCATAGATCGAATTATGCCTTTTATCCGGGACAATCAAATGACAGTTCGCCGCCTTTTTGATTGTCCCGGATAGGGAATTTTATTTTATACGCTCAGCCGAAACCGCGATACGAGTGAAGATAACGCATGCTTCACTGCGCACAATTTCATCGTTCGGACGGAATTTGCCCGTACCGGAATCACCGCCGACAATACCGGCGTTAAACAGTTTTGTGACCGCCGCGTAACAAGGAAGCTTATTGGTTACATCCGGTATGCTTCCGCTGCGTACCGCCGCATACTCGCTGTCCGGGAGGATATTGGCAAATACAACCGCCATATCGCCGCGTGTAATGTTTTGATTATAATCGGAGAATTGCTTATCTGTAATAATGCCGTTTTGAATACAATAATTCACATAGGGCGTATACCATGCCTCGCCTGCCGCCGCAGCCGAAACTTTGCTCTTATTGTATGCGGCATGAATATTTGCAGCGGCTGTCAACGCCTGCACTACCGTAAATTTGCTATCCGGTGAAAAAGCAGTTGTGCTTGTACCGTTTGCCAAACCGTATTCATAAGCCGTTTTGACATATTTATAGAACCATTTATCCGTTGTTACATCTTTAAACTGATTTCCATAGGTCCGAACCGCCGAAAAAGCGCTATCGGTATCGGTTCCGCCGGAAAAAGCAGTCAACTGCGGTCCGGACGCTCCCATTGTCCATGTATTCTTGAAATCCAAAGAAGAAAATGTTTCAGCTTTCGCCGCATCCGCCGCGCTCACTTTCTTAACGCCAAGCTCCACGCAGAGAAGATTTACAACGCCTACGGTATTGGAGGCCACCGTGTCCAGATAATATGCCGCGTCAGTCTCGCAGTATACGGTTCCTTCAGCTTTTCCGACAAACGCTCCGCTCGCTTCTGCGGGCGATACCGTTCCGGAAACATATACATTTTTAATATTAAATCCATATTGACGGCCAACCACACCGCCGGCACACACATCCGAATTTACAGCGCCTGTATTCAGACAATTTAGCACTTCAGACATCGTGTCAGCTGTGCAGGCATTCTGTATATAACCTACGATACCGCCCGCATAATTTGTGCCTGTTACATCACCGCTGTTGTAGCACTGCTCTATTTTGGTCGCGCTTTCGCTGCACACGTCCGAACGCTGCATATAAGCCGCAATACCGCCGGACACATGCGTACCGGTGACAGTACCTGTATTCAGGCACTTTACAAGCTGTACTGCGGAAGAAGAATCAAGCTGAGTTTCGGATCTGCCCATAACGCCGCCCGCGAAAGATCCGTTTGAACTGCCGCCGGCATTATTGTTTCCGGTAATATTACCCTTGTTTTCGCAATTTTCAATCAGAATAATACCGGCTTCAGAACGCACATAGGCCACAATTCCGCCGACGCGATTTCTGTCCTCGGATTCTGCCAAAACATCTACATGGTTAATACATTTACTTGCCGTCACAGCCGGAGTCGCCGCGGTGGAAACATAGATACGACCAAATACGCCGCCGGTGTTGCCAACCGAGGATTTTACTACGCCGTAGTTTTCGCAGCCGGTAAGCGTTACGGAGGACATGCCGAAGTTATAAACGATACCCGCTACGCCGCCGGTGTTGCCGGCGCCGTTGACCGCCGCGCGGTTAATGCAATTTGTCAGCGAACTGCCGGACAGAACAACGCCGCATATACCGCCCGTGCCGGGATATTTTTCATCAATTTTTGTCTCGGCATTCGCCGCAGGATACAGATTGGTAACCGTACCCTCTACCGTAAGATTCGAAATCGAAGCTTCGCTAATGACGCCGAACAATCCGACCGTACCGCTGTCGCTTTCAATATTCAGTCCTTTCACGGTATGCCCAGCGCCGTCAAAGCTGCCGGTGAACGGCGTTTCGTAAGAGCCGATGGGGCTCTGCTTTTTTCCGGAAAGATCAATATCCGCACTCAGCCGATATGTACCTGACCATTTTCCCGGATCGCTCATCAATGCGGCAAGTTCATCTGCGCTTTTGATTTCGGTTTCCCCCGCCGCCATACCCGATAAGCAAAATGCGGTAGTCAACATCAAAAGTACCAAAAATGCACTTACCATTCTCATCTTTCTGCCCATTGTTTCTTCCTCCTATTTTATCCCCTAAATGATTTAAGGGAAATTTTACAATAACAGATCTACAAAATCAATATGTGTCCAAAACAAAAACTGTAAATATTTTACTTTACTCGAAGCGACGGCACCGCAATCCTTGTAAAAATCACACAGGCCTCGCTTCGTCTTAGCTTGTCATCGGGACGATAATTTCCCGTGCCGGAATCACCGTCTACAATCCCCGCGTTATACAGTTTTAAAACAGCCTTGTGACATGCGAGCGTAGCGGGAACATCCGGTATATTTCCGCTGCGTACCGCCGCATATTCGCCATCCGGCAAAATATTGGCAAATACAACCGCCATTTCGCCGCGTGTAATCGCTCTGTTATAATCGGAAAACAAGTTCGCCGTGATGATTCCGTTTTCAACGCAATACTTGACATACGGCATATACCACGCGTCACCGGCCGCAGCAGCGGCAACGCTTTTCCCAGAATATACGGTATGAACATTCGCCGCAGCAGTCAACGCCTGCGCCACCGTAAATTCAGAATCCGGAGAAAAGGTTGTTTTACCGGTACCGTTGGCCAAAGCATACGCATAAGCGGTTTTTACATAAGAATGGAACCACTTATCAGCCGTAACATCCGCAAACTGCTCTTCGTATACCCGAGAAGGACGGAAAGCGCTCCTTTCAACCGCATCAAACCCGGAAATTTTCTTTTCCAGAGGCGTGCTGTTCATTTGAATGGTATATTCGGTTTCAATCGGAGCCGGATGCCCGGTACCGTTTCCGATCCGAACGCCGTCTGCATCCGCATAATACGGTTCTACAAAGATATGCCGTTTCGAGGATGTATCTTTGCCGATATACGCATGATACGCAATCCAGCGGGTTCCAAATTCATCCGTCATATACGAGCCATGCCCACATCCGTTTATTGAAGCAGACAAAGATAAAATCGGAGAAGGATTTTTCTGCCAATTCTTTGCGTCCATAGGATCGCCGCCGAGGAACTTCAAATATCCAAGCTGATAATAAATCGTCCAATAACCGCTTCCGGTATACATCAGATAAACTTCCCCATTTTCACCGTATACCGCAGAGGCACCCTCTACCACTTTTGGATACCATTGTCCAGGTGAAGAGGTATCTTCGCCGTATCCGCCCATTTCCCAAGGGTATTCAGGAACACAAATCGTAGTCGGTTCTCCGACCATTGTCCACGGATTTTCAAATTCTACAATATTCACCGTCTGGTGAAAATCCGCAGTTCCGCGGCCAAGCTCACTGATAAAGGTCAAATATTTTTTGCCGTTTATCACAATGGCCGAACTGCCGCCGCAAAGCTGATCGCGGTTATACGACGGACTGTCTACAAAGTTCACTTTCCGAGGAACATTCACCTCTCCGGTAACGGGGTCACCCCAGCGGCCGAGCAGATTGTCCCCATCCAGGCATTTGACCACATGCTGCCGCTGATTGGCCGTGGTTCCGTCGTCATATCCGAAGAACATATACCAACCGGCATTCTCAGCGCCTACATCCTCGGCGGTAAAATAGTGTATCTCCGGAGACCACAGATTTTTTCCCACCGTCGGTTTCAGAATTTGATACCCCGTCCCCGCAGAAGTCTTCAAATCCGAAATATTGGCCACCTTGTAAAGCTGGATAACGGTTCCGGCCGTCTCCGTATAATAATAGAAACCATCGTAGTAGAACAGCCATGGATCCGCTCCGCGACGCAGATAGTTTGTAAATGTGAGCGAACCTTCTTCTTTTGCGGAAATGTCCAGATCGGACGAAATCGATAACGTGCTGGTCATGCCGCCCGAATAAACCTCTGTACCGCGCAAATCAGTCAAATGACCGAAAGATCCGCCGCCAAGATAAACCGAAAATGTCCCGTCCAGAACGGTTTTCTGACTTTTCGCGGGGCCGATCATACCATAAAATTCACCGTCTGTGATCCGCATGGTAATATCGTAGTCCAGCTTATATCCGGCGCTGTCCTCCTCATAAAGCCCAAACACACCGCCGTAAAAGGTTCCGCCGGTAATGGTCATATCCACCGTACCGCCGGTATTGCCTCTGGAACCACCCGCGATATACTTATGAAAAACGCCCCCGTTGATTGTAAGCGTCGTATGAATACCCTCTGCGATTAATTTTGTAGAATTATACCCGCCGCGAACGGCGCCCCAGTTGCCGCTGTTGACTGTCAGATTGGTCGTATACGAGGTAAGCATTGTATTATGACCGCCGACAAGACCGATATATTCGGTGTTGCCGTCCGTGAGCTCGGTTTCAACGGCGTTTCCGATGGTCAGCGCATACCCTTTTGCATAAATCACAGCCGCGCCCGATGCCTGAAAATTCAAATTTTCGATTACGGTTTCGCCGCCCAGTGAAAGATTGGCTCCCAGTCGAATACACGCGCCCTGCTCTCTGAAATCCGAAATGTGATCGTAGGAAGTCAGCGTGATCTTGCCTGTATGCGTCCTTATCGAATAACTGTTTTCAATGGTATATGTATTGCAGACAACAACAGTTCCGCTTCCGCCCAAAAGCGTGATTGCCTTATTTAAATCGCCTACAGGCGATGCCGCGCTGCTGCCGTCTCCGGTACCGCCATCCGCAAGATATATCCGATTTGCATCTATTTTTCCGGGGAATTTTGCTTCAAGCTTTGAAATCCACGCCTGATCGGCATCAGCGTCGCACAACAGCACACCGTTCGGAAGTGTTTCCGTTATTGTAATGTTGCCGATTTCCGCTTTTCCCAAATCCAAAATCACTTCGCATTGCAATTTGCCTATCGTGACGTTTCCGATTTTTCCGCCGCGCAGACGAACAACCAAATTCTCTGTTACACACGAATCTTTAATTTCTATCGTATCCACACTGCCGCCGGAAATAGAGAGATCTGCCGCCGAAACAGCCGAATCGCCGCCCACGACAAGCTTACGAACCGAACCGCCCGTTATCGTAACAACATGCTTTTCGCCGCCTGTCGCGCCGGAAACAATTTGATCAAAAGCGCCGCCCGCAATCTGAATTTCCGAAGATTCACCCTCGCCCGACAGGGAAAGCGTCATTCCGGACACCGCAAATCCCTCGCCGAATGCCAGCGTACCGTCTTTTATCCGTAAATTAACCGCACCGGCGCCGGAAAGCGTAATATCATCAAATATTATATCCCCCTCAAATGAAAAGGCGGAATTGGCGGCAATCGAAATATTCCCCTGCTCGGCTCCGATAATCCGGATCGGCGCGCCGATTTTTCCGGGATTCTCCGTAAGGTCAAATGCGCAAGTACCGATTACATAAATATCGCCGCCGCACTCGCGTAACTGCTCAAAAGCCTGTTTCAAGCTTCCGCAGGGATCTGTCTCGGACAATCCCTTGCCGTCAGCGCCCGCTTTGACATACAGTTTGGCGAAATTTTCATACACATCAAACACAGTGCGCAGACGCGCTACCAAAGCCGCATCATAAAACATCGAATTGCATTTTAATGTTTTTACCGACTTTGCTTTCTCGGCCAGCTTCTCGATCGCATCCGAAGCATAGATATGCGCAGCTGCGCCGATTTTACCGCCCGAAAGCGTCAATGTAGCATCTCCGACCACATTGTTTATATTGACCGTTCCGACCGTGCCGCCCGAAAGCGTAATGGTCGCGCTGCCGTTGAGACGGCGGGTCACATCGCCGCCGGCATTCAATACGGAAACCGTACCGCCGTTTATATTCATGACCGTGCTGCCGGAATAATGGTTATACAGCGAGGCACCGTATATTTCACCGATATTGCCGCCGTTGACCGTTATGTGCGACGTTCCCGTAAAGTCCAAGGAAGCCGCGCCTTTGGTTCGGGTAAAGCCGCATACTTTATAAAAAGTTCCGCTGTTGATTGTAATATGAGAATCTAAATTTTGAGGCAGTGTCGCACCGCTCGGCGTTTGATATCCGCCTATGACAAACGCATACCTGCCGCCGTTATGTACGGTCACACCCGTATCAAACGTGATGGGATGAAACTGTGCGGCAAACATAACAAAATTTGTCATATCGATATTTATATCGCGAAACACAACTGCGCCGCCCAGCCGGTAATGCGTTTCTCCGCTGACGGCAAATGACAGGGACGCCGCATATTCCTGCTTTGAATCTTTTGCGGTAATCACAATTTCGCCCGAATGCTCCGGCTCGGTATAATGATTTTTAATCACATAATCCGATACAAGAACAATCTGTCCGCCGTCAGCCACCGCGTTTACAGCCGCATCCATTGTTGCAAACGCCTCCGCCGATGTCTTTCCGGAATTTGTATCTTTGCCATGCGCGGCATCAAGATATACGGTAGGATCCGCATCCGCGCCGCAGATCGTCATACTAAAGATAGTACAAAGCAAAACGGTCGCTGCAAGTACAATCCATAAACGATTGTTCCCTTTTATGATCATATTTTCGTTCTCCTCAAACAAAATTTTTATACCTTATAAATCTCAGCCGCACATCTTTGTGTAATATTTGACAATTTCCGCTCGTTTGTAAACAGCAATATTGTTGGTATTGTTATAATACCACATAGCGGCCTAAAATAAAAGATAGGATAATACAAAGAAAAAGCACTATTCTCTCAACAAAAAGCAGGTATTGAGCATCGTAAAATGATCCAAATAAGCTTTAAAATCAAATACTATGTTCAAAAACAACCCGTTATGTGCGTAAATTCGGTTTATAATCAAAATTGGCTGCAATCGTATGAACCGCACGCAGTAAAGGCTGATCTTTGGACGAAAATGTATCGTATTTCTGCACGCACAGCCACATGCAAACGCCAAAATAGGGACCGAATACACGGTGCATCTTGCAATACGGCCCGCCGGACAAGAATAAAAACGGCACTTTCAGTTCATGCTTCAGCGCTTGAATCGTATTTAAATTTTCCATCAATTGCGCTTCGGTATCCGAAGAAGTTACCATTTTGACGATATCGACGCCTCGGCTCTGCTGTTCGAGCGCAATTTCCACGACTTTCTCCTGCGGTAAAAAGCGATGGATATGCGAGGACATCAACACCTCTCCGCCCGCCTGATGAATCTCTTCAATCAACCGCTTTTGCCGTTCGACCGCCTCCGGTTCTTTTGTCAGTTCCAGCGGAGCGGGAGAAAACTCATCTCCCGGAATATCAATCAACGTAGCGCCGCATTTGAGCGCAAGCTTCAATTCCTCAATACGCGCCGCATCTGTCATTTCACGGTTATGGCCGCCTCGATAATTGGTTACATACAGCGGTTTATCCTCCATAAAGGAAAATATACGACGAAAATGCTCTTCCGTACGATATTCGGGACGCAGTCTTTCGAGTTGAACGCCGAAAGCCTCCGCTCCGTCATACAGCGCATTGCGTACGTTGATTATGCATTCCCCCGGCGTCTCCGCTAATATCATATTCACAATTAACGGTCGGTCATGTCCTAAAAATGTCGGTTTCATCAATCCACCATCCCTTTTTAAAAACTCAATTTGTAAACATTTACATTTTTATGATAGACAGGAAAATAAGTTTTTTCAATGCATAAAACGGCACTGTTTTAACAAAATCGATACTCTTTTGGTGATAATTGAATAAATATATTGATTTTATTTAACTAAAACGATATACTTATACCAAATACAAGCCGTCCGGCCTTTCAAGGAGGAAAGTATGACAGACATCAGCCAGATCGTCATTACAAAAATCATCAGCGCCCTTACCGTTACAAACCCCAAGTTTCTCATACGGCACAAATATGCCCGAAAATCACATGCGCTCTGCTTTGCAAAATCCGGGAAAATGACCTATCGGCATAAGGATTGCGAATATATTTCCGACCAGCGCCATGCGTTGATTATTCCGATGGGAGCCAGCTATACGTCGTCATGCTCCGAGCCCGGAGAATTTCCGCTCATCAATTTTCTGACAACGCCGGATTTTTCTCCCGATACATTCATCAGTTTTGAAATTGACAGCACAGACAGCTACAGCGGCGAATTTGCCAAGCTTGAAAAAATCTCTGTCATCAAACCCAAAAGCGGGCATTTAAACGCAATGAAAATGCTGTATGAAATTTTGTACCGTCTGTATAAAAGCGAAATAACGGCCAAGGACAAGAATATTTTCAATGTGATAACCCCTGCCGTAAAATATCTTGAAGAGCATTTTACGGATCCTACACTGAACAACGAAATGCTGGCGTCACAAGCGCTGATCAGCGAAATCTATTTTCGGCGGATGTTTAAAGCGAAATATGACATATCTCCGAAACAGTACATACAAAATCTCCGTATCAAAAAAGCCGAAGATCTGCTGTGCAGCGAATATCTCTCGATTACAACTATAGCGGAAATGACCGGATACGCGAGTGTATATCATTTTTCCCGTTCCTTTAAAAAAGCGACCGGCTATACCCCTACGGAATATGTTAGGCAATTCGGAATCTCCGCTGCCCCTCATCGCGGCGAACCGCGCTGACGCTGCCGAAAAATAAAAACGGCAATACCATTTCAATTTTCAAAAATAAAGAATACCGGTGCATAAAATTATTTGATTTTTGTTTGATTTTTTACACCGATTTATTATTTGATTCTTTTTTGTGTTTCAAATAATATTTATATAGACTCAAATCGCGCTGGATTTATTTAAACTTTTTATACAGGATTGTGCAAAATATTGACATTGCGGCCGTATTATATTTTTCACATTTTGATTGACAACCGAAAAAGAAGGCTTTATAATCAAAGGCAAGTTGACATTTTTAAAATCATTTTATTCAAGGAGGTTGCAATACCAATGAAAGCAATATTAGTACAAAATGACCGTTCGCTTGCATGGAGCGACGTACCCGATCCGCAAATCCGAGAGGATGAAGTTTTGGTGGAAATCCATGCGGCGGCGCTCAACCGCGCCGATCTGATGCAGCGCGCGGGCGATTATCCGCCTCCGCCCGGATGCCCCGAATGGATGGGTCTCGAAATCGCGGGCATTATTACCGACATGGGCGCTGAGGCACGTAAAAAATCCCATTGGAAAACCGGAGACAGGGTTTGCGCTCTGCTTGGCGGCGGCGGTTATGCTGAATTTGCGGCCGTGAAATATGATATGCTGATGCCCATTCCCAAAAATTGTTCTTTTGAACAGGCTGCTGCTTTACCGGAAGCTTTTGCCACCGCGTATTTGAATCTTTTTATCGAGGGCAACTTAAAAGCGGGCGATACGCTTTTAATGCACGCGGGTGCAAGCGGCCTTGCAAGCGTTATTATTCCGATGGCAAAAGCGTTCGGCGCGCGTGTAATTACAACCGTTATCACCGATGAAGCCGCAAATTCCATAAAGCATCTCGGTGCGGATGTTGTTGTAAATTCAAAGAAAACCGATATTTTAAAAGTTTTGGAAGAACAAAGAGATTCCGGGCATCCGATTGACGTCGCTATTGACTGTCTGGGCGGTGAAATTCAAGGAAAATGTTTGCCGTATATGCGTTACGGCGGACGTTGGATCATGATTGCAACGCTTGCCGGTGATATGACGCAAGTTGATTTAAAAAAGCTCTACGTGCTGAACGTACGTCTGATCGGCAGCACATTGCGCTCAAAATCGCCTGCGTTTAAAGCCAAACTGCTGGCTTCGCTCGTAGAAACGATTTGGCCGAAAATCGAGTCGGGCGAGATTCTGCCGACCATCTATAAAATCCTCCCGATTACCGAAGCGGAAGAAGCGCACGCCATACTTGAACGCGGCGAAAATATCGGCAAGGTAGTGCTTCGCGTTCAATAATCGGCGTCTGGATTTTAACACATTCTAAAAGATTTCAGAATACAGAAACGTCCCCTTTTGTCAGGCATGAAGGCGTTTGCCTGACGAAAGGGGGCATTTTTATATTGAATATACAAATAGCGCACATATATGAACAAATACGATAAGAACATCGGAAAAGTTTGCCGACGTATCACAAAAAACGGCTTGCACCTGTTATATACAGTTTTCAAGCCGTTTCGGTCCATTCGTATTCAATTTTTCATTTGTTGTCCGCCGGGTACGTCACCGCAAAAAACCGCCGCCGATATGAATAACCTCGCCGGTAATAAACGAATCCTCCGCTAAAAACAGCGCAAGACGCGCTACGTCATTCGGCGTACCGATACGTCCGAGCGGCGTCTGCTCCCGAAGACCGGCCATATCCATTTTTGAAAGTCCCGCATTCATTTGCGTATCAATGACCCCGGGAGCAATACAATTCACCTGTATACCCGACGGGCCCACCTCTTTCGCCAACGCCTTTGTCAGTCCGATAATTCCCGCTTTAGCGGCCGAATAATGCACCTCGCAGGCGCCGCCTACGACGCCGAAAATCGAAGAAATATTCACGATTTTTCCGCATTTTTTATGAATCATACCGGGCAAAAACGCTTTTGTCATCAAAAAGACCGATTTCAAATCAACATTCATCATTTCGTCCCACTGCGCTTCGGTAATATCGGTGAACAGCGCGCTTTTTGAAATGGCCGCATTGTTGATTAAAATATCCACTTCTCCGACTTGCTCGTGCAGCTTCGCAACCGATGCCGAATCGGATACATCACAGCACAGCGGAAAAATACCGCTGCACGGCGTCGAAAGCTGTTCCGGGCTTTTATGCCAAAGCGCTGTAACCGAATATCCTTTTTCCGCAAATGCGGTCGCAATCGCATAACCGATACCGCGCGATGCGCCGGAGATCAATACTTTTGTTCCCATAAATTCCAAGCTCATCCTTTGGCCGGCAATGTATATTTCGCCTTGTAGTTTTCATAGCAGGAGATATATTGGGGATTTCCTTCGCTTTTGAGTTTTTCCATATACTCATGCATATCCAGCGTATCATGCTCAATTTCAATAACGCATCCGGCTATATTCGAGCAATGATCCGAAACACGTTCCAAATTGGTCAGCAAATCCGAAAGAATAAAGCCGAGTTCAATCGTACATTCACCTCTCTGCAACCGCGCCACATGGCGTTTTTTCAACCGGTTGTTCAGTGTATCGATGACTTCTTCCAGCGGTTCCACATTAAAAGCGGCATTCAAATCCTCATTGCAGAAAGCATCCAGCGCCGCATTTAAAATTTCATTGACAGCCGAAATCATTACGGAAAGCTCATTTTTCGCGCTTTCTGAAAACTCCAGCTTCTTATCAAACATCTCCTGTGCCGATTCCGAAATATTAACCGCATGATCTGAAATTCGCTCAAAATCACCGATAATATGCAGAAGTTTTGTTACTTCATGGCTATCCTGTTCAGTCAGAGGTCGGGCGCTGATTTTGACGAGGTACGTCCCCAATGTGTCTTCGTATTTATCAACGCTGTCCTCTCCTTCTGCAATAGAAAGCGCCTCTTTGTCATTGTAGCCGTTTAAAAGATTGATTGCGCTGCGCAGCGTCTCAACAGACAAAGCTGCCATTTCAACGGCCACTTTACGCGCGCGCTCAATCGCAACCGCCGGCGTCCCCAACAGACGATCATCCAAAAGCTGTTTCTTTTCCGCCTCGTCCTTTCCGTCCGGCACGGTAAGAATAGCCAGCTTTTCAAGCAGACGAGAGCAAGGCATAAGAAGAATAAGGGCAAAAATTTTAAACACCGTATGCACCACGGCAATACCGAGCGGTGTAATAGACGGCGGAAATTGAAAATCAACAATCGCATCCACACTGTAGAATACCGACATGACAATCGCGGCGGCGATCAAATTAAAATACAAATGCACAAGCGACGCACGGCGCGCGTTCTTATTTGCTCCGATGGAAGAAATCATCGCGCTCACACAGGTACCGATATTTTGACCGATAATAATCGGAATGGCGATCTCATACGTAACAACGCCGGTCAGCGCAAGCGCCTGCAAAATTCCCACCGAAGCGGAAGAAGACTGAATCACCGCAGTAAAAACGGTACCGACAATCACGCCGAGCAACGGATTGGAAAAAGCGGTGAGAACACTTTGGAATGCGGGCGATTCGGAAAGCGGATCCACCGCAGCCGACATCGTCTCCATGCCCGCCATCAAAACAGCGAATCCAAGCAGAATCAACCCGATATCTCTGCGTTTGCTGTTTTTCTGAAACATATACAAAATGATACCGGCAAACGCAAGAAGCGGCGCAAACGCCGAGGGTTTGAATATATCAATATACCACGCGCCGCCCTGAATACCGGTCAAGCTGAGAAGCCATGCCGTAACCGATGTTCCGAGATTCGCGCCCATAATCACGCCCGTGGCCTGATGTAAGCTCATCACCCCGGAGTTCACAAATCCCACAACCATAACCGTAGTCGCAGAAGAAGATTGAATGACCGCCGTTACGCCAAGTCCAAGCAAAAAGCCTTTAAAAGTACTGGAAGTCAGTTTTGCGAGTATATTTTTGAGTTGCTTGCCTGCACGCTTTTCCAGCGCATCCCCCATTACTTTCATGCCAAACAGGAACATAGCCAGTCCGCCAAGCAAAGTAAATACATCAAAAATACTCATAGCGTCTCCTTAAGTATCCGGGATTTTATTGTATCACAAAATTGGAAAAACAGGTCGTTCATTCCAAACAATATACATGATACCACAATCCTCGCCATTCGGCAATGGTAAAAATAAACGAGATTTTTGTCTGAATATTGCCTCTTGTATTTTATTTGTAAAATTTCATGGATAAAAATTTTCAGCGCTTATAGTACCGGCTGCCCGTTAATGACCAATTTAAAGTTCAAATCCAATGTCCGCGCTGCATTTTTACACATGGTCATACGTGTCAGAAAAATCTCAAAAAAGTCCATAACCGAACCATACGCCGTATCGATTTCCAAACGCAGCGTCAATGTTTTTTGCTCAATGTCCAAATCCAGATCCGTTTCATGCACCGAATAGTTAACCCGGTCATGAATATCAAAGGATGCCTGATCCGGATTGCGAACCCGGGAACGCCGGACATCGCTTTTATCAGCCAAAATCAACGCCGCAGCCACCGGATTCACCGGAACGCCGGTTCCCTCGTCATGATTGCCGATTGCCGAAACCACAGCGGCAATCTCCGCCGGATCCATCCCCTCTTTATCCAAAATCCGAAACGCCATAACGGCTCCGCTCTGCGAATGGTCAATCCGATTCACCAAGTTGCCGATATCATGTAAATAGCCGGCAATCCGGGCAAGCTCCGCCATGCGAGCGTCATAAAGAAGCCGCTCAAGCAAAAGACCGGCCGTTTCCGCTACCCGCGTGACATGCGCGGTGCTGTGCTCAGTATAGCCCAGCGCACGAAGCGTGCTGTCCGCCGCTTCAATATATTTTTTTACCGCCGCATTCTTTCGAATGCTTTCATACGTTACCATATTATTTTCCTCTACCGCAAAATTTTATTTTTTCAAAAAGCACTTTTACCCTTACTGTCTCCATAAATCAAAGCCAAACGCATTCATCCAAAATCAAACTTTGCATCTGTCCCTTCAAGACGCAGAGCCGCATCAAACAGTTTACCGTTTTTAGAGACAAATCCTCGAATTTTTGACGTTTTCCCCTCGGTCAGCAGCAATTGCACATTCGATTTGGAAATTACGCGGCCGCAAATGACACGATTGATTGTAAACCGGCATCCCTCTTTATACCTACTGCATCCGTATCCGAATTTTGTCCGCCGGATACGACCGCCGCAAAACGGACATGCACACACATCATCGCCCAAAAAGCCGTCGTCGGTATCCTCCTCCGGCGCAGACGGAGGTCGGCGGAACACTTCGCGAATTTCCGCTTCAGCCAAATGTACGCCGCCGTCGATCTCCATTTCTCCGCGATAAATTTTTTTCAGCGCGCGGCCGAGTTCGCTGGTTTTATACTTGTCCATGGAAATCCCCATCTGCTCCAGAGACTGAATCAAAAACTCCCCTCCGGGCAAAATTCGATAGACGTCCTTTTTCAGTTCAATATAACCGCTCTTCCGCGCATTGTCGATGATTCCGGTGCGCGTTGCCTCGGTGCCAAGCTCCAGTCCCTCAAAAATCGCCCGATACTCCTCTTCGTCGTTCTCGGCCTC
>URDS01000054.1 GCA_900546635.1 uncultured Eubacteriales bacterium
TGACTGGGACGCGCTCAAGAGATTCAAGCAGAACGCGCTGAATCCGAACCACCCGCATACGATGGGCTCTGCAGAGCAGCCGGAAACCTTCTTCCAGCACAGAGAAGCCTGCAATACTGCCTATCTGGAAACGCCGGATCTTGTCAACAAATACATGGAAATGGTCAATGCCAAGATCGGCACAGACTACAAACCGTTCAACTATTACGGCGCGGCGGACGCGGAGGAAATTATCATCGCGATGGGTTCCGTATGCGAATGCGCGGAGGAACTGATCGACTACCTCAACGCGAGAGGCCGGAAGGTTGGTATCGTGGAAGTACATCTTTACAGACCATGGTCTACCAAGTACTTATTAAACGTCATGCCGGAAACCGTCAAGAAGATCGCGGTTCTCGACAGAACCAAAGAGCCCGGTTCGCTCGGCGAGCCGCTGTATCTCGATGTTGTCGCCGCGCTCGATAAAGAAAACGTCAAGGCCGAGGTTATCGGCGGCCGCTACGGACTCGGTTCCAAGGACACGACGCCCGCAAGCGTTTTCGCCGTTTATGAAAACCTCGCCGCCGCGCAGCCGAAAGCGAACTTCACGATCGGCATTGTAGACGACGTGACCGGACTTTCTCTTCTGGAGAAGCCCGCGCCCGATACCAGCGCGGCCGGAACGATTTCCTGCAAGTTCTGGGGTCTTGGCGGCGACGGCACGGTCGGCGCAAACAAGAACTCGATCAAAATCATCGGCGACCATACCGATAAATTCATTCAGGCGTACTTCCAGTACGACTCCAAGAAGACCGGCGGCGTGACGATCTCGCACCTCCGTTTCGGCGACAAACCGATCAAGTCTCCTTATTATATCACCAAGGCAAACTTCGTTGCCTGCCACAATTCTTCCTATATCCTCAAGGGCTACAAGATCGTTGAGGACGTAATGCCCGGCGGCACGTTCATGCTCGACTGCCAGTGGACGCCTGAGGAACTCGACGCGCACCTGCCGGCATCGGTTAAATCCTATATCGCAAACAACAACGTCAAGTTCTACATAATCGATGCCACGACGATCGCTTCCAAGCAGATCGGCAACGCAAAGGTTAAGAATACGGTTCTTCAGTCTGCATTCTTTGCACTGGCCAACATCCTGCCGAAGGATGAGGCAGTAGAGTATATGAAGAAGATGGCGTACAAGTCCTACATCAAAAAGGGACAGGCGATGGTTGACCTCAACTACAAGGCGATCGACGCCGGCGCAAACGCAATGACCGAGGTCGCCGTTCCCGCAGCATGGAAGACGATTGAAATCAAAGCACAGGAGAGCACCGCTACCGGCGACCGTCCGGAGCTTGTCAAATTCGTCAAGAACATCGTTGAGCCGGTTTCCAAGATGGATGGCGACGCGCTTCCGGTTTCCGCGTTTATGGATTACGCGGACGGCACGTTCCCGCAGGGCGCCGCAGCTTATGAGAAACGCGGCGTTGCGGTCAATGTTCCCGTATGGCATCCCGAAAACTGCATTCAGTGCAACAACTGTGCGTTCGTATGTCCGCACGCGGCGATCCGTCCGTTTGCGATGACCGCCGATGAGGCCGCCGCGGCGCCCGCTGCGACCAAATTCACGGCGAAACCGGTTCTCAAAACCGATTATAAGTTTACGATGGCGATTTCTCCGATGGACTGCATGGGCTGTACGCTCTGCGTCAAGGCATGTCCCGTAACGGCCAAAGCGCTGAAGGACGGCACGCCTGAGAAGTCCGCAATCGAAATGACCACGCAGGCTTCCCAGCTGGATCAGCAGGCGCCCTTCGACTATGCGGTAGCGCATGTATCCGAGAAAAAGGAACTTGTCAACAAGACCTCTATCAAGGGCAGCCAGTTCAAGCAGCCGCTGCTTGAGTTCTCCGGTTCCTGCGCAGGCTGTGCGGAGACTTCCTATGCGCGTCTGATCACCCAGCTCTTCGGCGAAAGAATGTACATCTCCAACGCGACCGGCTGTTCCTCCATTTGGGGCGGCAGCGCGCCCGCAACACCTTACACCGTCAACCGGGAAACCGGCCGCGGTCCCGCGTGGGCAAACTCGCTCTTTGAGGACAACGCCGAGCACGGACTCGGTATGGCGCTCGGTCAGAAAGCGATCCGCGAGCGCCTGATGGCGAAGCTTGAGGAAATGGCCGCGGCTGAGCAGACGCCCGCCGAGACCAAGGCGCTGATCGAGACCTACTTTGCAACCAAGGACGACGGCGAGGCCAACCAGGCCGCGACCGAGGCGCTGATTCCCGCGCTCGAAGCTGCTGCCGCTGCCGGATGCCCGGCTGCGCCCGAAATCCTCCGCGAGAAAGACTATCTGTCCAAGAAGTCCGTATGGATCTTCGGCGGCGACGGATGGGCTTATGACATCGGATTCGGCGGACTTGACCATGTGATCGCGTCCGGCGAGAACGTCAACATCATGGTCTTCGATACCGAGGTGTACTCCAACACCGGCGGACAGGCGTCCAAGGCCTCCAACATCGGCCAGGTCGCGCAGTTTGCCGCTGCGGGTAAGGCGATCGGCAAGAAAAATCTTGCGGAGATCGCCATGTCCTACGGCTATGTTTACGTGGCGCAGATCGCGATGGGCGCGGATATGAACCAGACCCTGAAAGCGATCACCGAGGCGGAAGCGTACAACGGACCGTCCCTGATCATCGGTTATGCACCCTGCGAAATGCACGGCATCAAGGGCACGATGGCCAACTGCCAGCTTGAGATGAAGCGCGCGGTTGAAGCGGGTTACTGGCAGATGTTCCGGTACAACCCGACGCTCAAGGCCGAGGGCAAGAATCCGCTGACTGTGGATTCCAAGGCGCCTACCGCGTCCTACCGTGACTTTATCACGAGCGAGACCCGTTACAGCCGTCTGGCACAGCAGTTCCCCGAAAGAGCCGAAACGCTCTTTGCAAAGGCGGAAGAGGCCGCGAAGGCGAAGTACGAGCGTCTGCTCAAATACGGCGAAATGTTCAACTGATTTTTTCTTCCCCTATGCATAAAAAAACGTCCGCGGCGCCGGAATTTCCGGCCCCCGCGGACGTTTTTTATGATTCGGGTCAAAAATGTACGGTTCGATTGAGGCGAAAGAGACCTTAACCGCCTTGAAACGCGCGCCGTCGGTTTTGGCGCGTATACCGGCGGGGCGTTGTGCCCGGATACGTGGGTCTGCGGGAAAACCCGCCTGCCTCAAAAGGAAATTTTCAGCTTTTTGCGCCAGGCGAACACATACGCGCGCAAAAGGCGGCTCAGCGCAATGTCGTACACAATAAAAACGAAATTGGAGAGCGCGAGGGTGAGCGCCTCAAACCAGGCGGTTGAAACCGCGAACAGGCGCAGTACGAGCAGCATCACACCGACGCAGACGTTGAGGAGAATCAGCTTGACAAGCCACTGCAAAGCGCCGTGCAGCCGCCGCTCGAACACGGATTTCGCAATCGGGTAAAACCCAAGAAAGCCGCAGAAGAGGATCGCGGGCGTTTTGACCGGCAAAAGCAGAAAGGAGAGTACCGACGCGACCGCGTAAACCAAAAATGCCCAGCGCGCGCCGAGTTCGACCAGCACGAGCGCGACGCACATGGAGGCGAGCGCGGCCACGGAGAGATCGAGCACGTCAAACAGCGCGCCGATATACATAAATACCACCGCAAGCGCCGACAGGATTGCGGAAAATACAAGTTTTTTTGTTTTTTTCATATCAGCAGCAGGGAATCAAGTCGCCGCCCATGCATTCGCAGCAAGCGTCGGCGCAGCATAAATTGAGACAGCAGTCGCAGTCGCCGGTGCCGCAGACATGTCGTCCCTCATTGGAATAGGCGTCGGACATGCGTTCGAGATTCAGGCGGGCGCTGCGGTACTCCTGGTTGTACGGGTCCATGCGGCAGGCCGTGTCGAAAAATTTTGCCGCGTCGTGATACCAGCCGCGGCGAAGCAGAACGCAGCCCTTGAGAAAATTCCATTCCGCGTCCCGCGCGGCGACCGGTATGGCGTCGAGCGCCGCTTCGGCCTGCGAAAAGGCGCCCGCGTTTATCATGCGCCGAATCTGCGCATACCGCGGGTCTGACGAACCGGAACCGGCGGAGCCGTAGGATTGGCCTGAGCCGTAGGCGGTATTTGCGCCGTGCGCCGCACCTGAACCCTTGCCCGAGCGGAGCGCGTTGATTTCATCATACGCTTCGTTGATCTGCTTCATTTTTTCATTGGCGATTTCTTTCAGATCCTCGTCAATGTATTTGTCGGGGTGGTATTTTTTGGCCAGCGCGCGGTAGGCGGTTTTGATCTCCTCATCCGTCGCGCTTTCGGACACCCCCAAAACTTCATATGGATTTCTGCTCAAGCTCTTCTCCTTTGCCATGCCCAAGGACGGCGTGCGCCCGCTGCGGCATTCCAAGATATAGTATATTTTGCGTGATTTCCGCGAGATCGCCGTCGCCCTCGTCGCTGCAAAGCGCGTAAGCGTTGGCCGCGGCCTGCAGGTCATAGCGTAGCGTCATTTCCACAATCGAGCGCCGGTCGGCGTCCAGTGTTTCGCCGTACAGCAGCAAAAAAGGATTGTAGGCGCCGAGCTTTGCGTCCCGCTCCATGTCGTCGGCCGCGTCCAGCGTGTAGATCCAGCGCCCGGTGCGAAATCCGATTTCGCGCGCCACGGCGGCTTCTTTTTGCGAGAGATCGTGCGAAAATACCGCGCCAAGCAGCCTGCCGAACAGATCCGCCGGCGCGTCCACGCTCGGCAGCCGCTCGGCCTCCAGCGCGGAAAGCTCGGCGAGCCGCGCCGCGATTTCCGCTTCGAGCGCCGGAAGTCCGGCGCGCCGGACGGCGCGGTGCGCGGGAAATTTCAGCAGGCGCAAAAGCATTCTGCGCGCGCCGCGCTCATCGGCCAGATCGTCGCGGAGCTTGCCGTAAAAGAGGAGCGCGTTGGCTTTTGCCGCATAGCGGAGCGCTTCGTCCGGCTGTAGAAATAAACGCCGGCGCAGGGGATGCAGCGCGCATCGGCCATACGCAAACTGCGGCTTTATTTTTAAAACCGAGGCGCGGACCAGATACAGAAACACCATGTCGTAGGAGAGCGTCATTCGGGCGCACTGTCCCGTGCAGCGTCCGATGGCGCGGCAAAGTCCGCAGTAAATGCCGCGGTACAGGCCGTCCAGCCGTACCGTGAGTTCGGGGCGCGCCGCCCTGACATAACCGAACATAGCCATCCTCCATCC
Organism: uncultured Eubacteriales bacterium; assembly: GCA_900546635.1. Lineage (GTDB taxonomy): Bacteria > Bacillota > Clostridia > Oscillospirales > CAG-272 > UMGS902. The sequence goes on from URDS01000054.1 coordinate 5,226, forward strand.
GAAAACATATAAAAACAGACGCGGCGCCGCGTTTGACCGGCGGGAAGTCTGGTATAGTATTATTTTACTACATCGGCGTTTTTTTATCAAGCCGCTTTCAAAAATATGCCGCAACATTCACAAAACAGACAGATTACAGGGCAAAAGCGGGCTATAACGGCTTGAAAAAGGAGGGTCCTCCGCGATTTTTCTTTCGCAGAGCCTGCTTTACGGAGAGATTAAAATCCGGCGGCACGTTTTTTTCGTGCCGCCGGATATGTTTGACGTATGAAAATGACGTTTTTTATCCCCGATTTGGTTTGAAATACGGGGAAAGTATCGCTTTGTCAAGTATATTTTCAAAAGCGGTATGCAGAAATCGAAGCGGTATTTTGTGCTTGCCTACGCGGGAAATTTGGCCGTAACCGTCAGCGAACGGCCGTCGGCGGACGAGGCCGAAATCGTTCCCTTATGCGCCGAGACGATCGCTTTTGCGATAGACAGACCGATTCCGTATCCGCCGGTTTGCGCGTTTCTGGATTTATCCGCGCGGTAAAAACGGTCAAACAGGCGTTTGATGTCCTCTTGTGCAATCGGTTCTGAGGTGTTGTATACGGACAGTCGGATAAAACGGTCGGTTTTTTCGAGGGTCAGACGGATAACGCCCTGCTCGCCCGAATATTTCAGCGCGTTGTCCAGCAAAACAGAGATCAGCTGCCGGAAAGCCTTTTCGTCTCCGCAAAAGGAGAGCATCGGCTGTATCTGCACGGTAAACGACTTTCCCGTGGAGACGGCCAGAGAATCAAAGGAGGCGGCGGCTTCGCTGACAACGTCCGACAGCGGGAAGTCGATCATCTGAAAGCGGCTGTCCTTTTCCTCCATCCGGGAGAGATACACCAGTTCCCGAATCAGTTCGGCAAGCCGCCCCGTCTGCTTTTGAATGTCCTGCAGCCACTCGTTTTCGCCCTGCTCCATAATCAAAACGTCCACATCCGCGTCGATAATGGTGATCGGCGTTTTCAGGTCGTGGCTTGCGTTGGTGATGAACTGCGCTTGCTTTTCATGGCTTTCGGAGATCGGCTTCACGATCCGCGCGGAAAACAGATACAGCAAAAGAGAAACCGCGGAAAAACCAGCAAGCGAGATGCCGAGGCTGGTCCGTAAAAAAGAACGCGCGGCGTGCAGCCCGCGGCCGCAGTCCAGAAACACGGCCATGCCGCCCTCTGTGGAAACGTGAAGGGCGTAGCGGTATTCGCCGATAAATCCCTTGGGCTTTTGGGAATCCCAGACCTGCTTTGCGTACGCGATGGCCGTTTCCGTGGAAACGGCGGCGATTTTTCCGGTATCGGCGAACCCGATTTCTCCGTCCGCATTCAAATGCACCGTAAAGAAACGGGTTTCAAAGGGCAGTTCAGGCGGGATTTCCCGGTCGAAGAACTTGTCCTCGGGGTCGCGTCTGTCCGGAAAACTTCCGCCGTTTGACACCAAAATTTCGAGCGTGGAATCCGCTTCGGTCAGCACGCGCCGGTAGTTCAGCAGATTCACAGTCCCCATAATCACCGCAAGCACAAGGAAAAGCAAGCCCATAGCCAGCGCCAGAAATTTGATTCGCAGCTTCTGAATCATTGCGCGTCCTCCAGTGCGTATCCGACGTTGCGGAACGCCTTGATTTGAATGTCGGCACCGAGCGCCGACAGTTTTTTTCTTAAATAGGAGATATAGACCCAAACGACGTTGGTTTCAACGTCGCTGTCATACCCCCAGATTTTTTCCAGAAACCGCTCCGTGCGGATCAGACAGCGCGGGTTGGAAATCAAAAGTTCCATCATCTGATATTCTCTGTTCGCCAGACGAAAGCTTCCGCTCGGCGATGATAGTTCGTAGGCGGCGCTGTCCAATGTGATGTTGCCGAATTTTATCAGGGCGTCCGAATGGGCGGACTGACTGCGGGTCATGGCGCGGATCCGCGCCAGCAGTTCCTTGGTATTAAAGGGTTTGGTTAAATAATCGTTGGCGCCGCTGTCCAGACCGAGAACCTTATCGTCTGTCTCGGATTTTGCGGTCAGCATCAGCACGGGAATCCGGTTCCCCTGCGCTCTCAGCGTTTTCAGCACGGTGATGCCGTCCGTTTTCGGCATCATAATGTCGAGGATCGCTCCGTCGTAATTGCCGGTTTCAAGATAGGCGAGCGCGTCCTCCCCGTTATAAACCGCGTCTGCGGAGTAGTTGTTTTTTTTCAGTATGGCGATAATGGCCTTGGAGAGCGACCGTTCGTCCTCCGCAAGCAGAAGTCTCATACCGTGTTCCTCCTATGCCTCAAAAAGTACGGATACAGAATACCCGATGAACATTAACCGGGGTTAAAAATACGGTTTTTCTTGAGTTTCAAAAACGGGGGTATCCTTTTTGTAAAATCCGCCGCATTTTGTTGATTATGATACGCCCAAACCCTATAAAAATTTAGCGGAATTATTTGCACCTATAATTTTTCTTCTATAAATCTAAAAAATTCTTGGACAATTTCATCAATTTCCATTATATAAATTATTCAAATTTGCAACGTACCAACTTATCCTTTGCGTTTACAAACCGCTTTGCTTGTTATAAAATATCTCTTTTATTTACCCCATGCAGAGCATTTCGGTCATCTAATCGTTTCTCTTGCCCAATTTTTTCTCCTAAAATTGAAGCCGCTATGTAGAAACAATCTGTAATGCATATTGAAAGCATGTATATATATGGCGGCACATCGGAATACATAAAGGTAATCGATTGGTTTCTCCCTGCGTAGAATATATGAGCCAAATAATACGCCCCGCCGGTCGTGTACTCTGTAAAGTGAAATATATTCGCGTATATCAAATGCAGTCCAAGCGCAAACACCAGAGATAACAACGAATGTAAAAGATTAAATTGCGCGTTTTTGTATCCCTTTCGATATGCAATCATGAATAAACAGACGCACACGATGATAACGCAGGCAACTGTTTCACAAAGCCGGATAATCAGGCGATTCTGATTCTCTAAAATCAAAGAAAGCAGAAGCCCGACAAGACCATTTCCAATAAGGAAGGCCGGCCATATTGATATCAAAATTTGAAAAAAATATGCGGTTGTGTTTTTAAAAATATTTTTAAATGTATTCATTATTGTTACCCCTGTTTCTATATTTTCAACAAGAAACATGCCTCTTGAGAACAAAACGAATAAGATATTGCAAGTCATCATCGCTTAAATATAATTTAGCGTGCTTTTCTTTCCATTGTGTCGGGTTGTGCAAGAACAAACTTTGTTCTTGCACATTGCATACTCTTAATTTTTTTAGCACATTCGAGTTCAAAAATATAGATTCAAAAGAATCTGTCAATCGTATGGTTTTTTTATAGTATAGCACAGATGCGGCAAAGAAATATGAACTTTTTGTGATTTTAAGCTTCGGTTATAGTTGACCGGCTATACTGATTTACAGAAGAGCCGGGCTGTGCGCGCGGCTTTGACATGATTTTACGAAAAGGAGTGTCGGATATGGGATACCAGACCGTGTTTAAACGGTATGAAATGAAATACCTGCTCAGCACAGAGCAAAAAAATCAAATACTGGAAGTCATGGCGCCGTTTATGACGGCCGATCGGTACGGCCGTTCCACCATTCGCAATATTTATTATGATACCGATACATACCGGTTGATCCGGCAGTCGATCGAGAAGCCAGCCTACAAGGAAAAGCTGCGGATCCGCAGCTACGAAAAAGCGGATGCGGACAGTCCCGTATTCGCGGAACTGAAAAAGAAATACCAATCGGTCGTATACAAGCGGCGGATGATTTTGCCGGCGCGAGCGGCGGAGGACTGGCTTTGCGGCGGCGCTTCTGCGCCCGCGCAGACGCAGATCGCCGGCGAGATCGACTATTTTTGCCGGTTTTACGCGCCGCTGCGCCCGGCGGTGTTCCTCAGCTATGAGCGGGAAGCCTATTATGCCGCGGACGACGGCGATTTCCGCGTCACTTTTGACGAGAACATCCTGTGCCGCAGGGAAGCGCTTTCCCTTGGAGCGGATGTATGGGGAATGCCGCTTTTGGACGCCGATCAGGTTTTGATGGAGATCAAAACGGCGGGCGGCATTCCGCTGTGGATGACGCATTTTCTTACCGAGCAGCGCCTTAGCAAAACCTCCTTTTCCAAATACGGCGCGGCCTATCAGAAGATTCTGTTTCAAAAACCGGCAGGAGGAAAAAACTATGCTTGATTCTGTTTTTAAAGGCATTTTCGATACGGATATGACCGTAGTGATCGGGGTGACGGACTTTTTACTCTGTCTTTTCTGTTCGCTCGCGCTCGGTCTTTTGCTGTCGTTTGCTTATATGGCGAATAACCGGTGCACAAAGAGCTTCGCCCTGACGCTGGCGCTTTTGCCCTCGGTCGTCTGCGTGGTGATTATGATGGTGAACGGCAATGTCGGAACCGGCGTGGCCGTAGCCGGCGCGTTCAGCCTTGTGCGCTTTCGCTCGGCGGCCGGAACGGCGAAAGAGATCGGCGTTTTGTTTCTGGCGATGGGCGCCGGCCTGATTGCCGGTATGGGGTATTTGGGCTATGCGTTTTTATTTACCGCGGTTCTCGGCGGCGCAACCATGCTGTACAGCCGGTTTGATTTCGGCCTGAGAAAAAATGACGCGCTGTACAGGACGCTTCGCATCACAATCCCGGAAAATCTGGATTACACGGGCGTGTTTGACGACCTTTTTTCCGCTTATACCGCAAAGTGCGAGCTTGAGAGCGTCAAGACCACCAACATGGGCAGCCTGTATAAACTCACCTATCATATTGTGCTGCGCCGCCCGGATGTAGAAAAAGAACTGATCGACGCGCTGCGCTGCCGCAACGGGAATTTGGAAATCGGCGTTTCCAGACAGGAAACCGCCGCGTCAGAGCTTTGAGAAACGGAGGGAAAGATACATGAAACCAAGCGTATTTGCCGGTGTCCTGCTTGCGGCGTTTCTTTTGCTGCTTGCGGGATGCGAAAGCGCCGCGCCCGTGAAAGACGGCGCGCAAACGGACGGATCGGCCGGCAAAACCGACGCGGAAATTTTATTGGAGGACACGGAGATGTTTTCCGGTCGGGATTACGAGGTCGGATATGATGAGGACAGGAGCGCGGTCATAACGCTTGAGGGAAGCACGGCGAAGTGCGACTCCGACGCTGTAAAAATATCCGGTTCGACTATTACCGTGCTGGACGAGGGCACCTATATTTTCTCCGGCGTATTGGACGACGGGATGATCGTCGTGGACGCGGAGTCCGCGGATACGCTTCAGCTTGTATTCAGCGGCGTGACCGTAAACAGCGGCGCTTCGGCGGCTCTCTATATCAAACAGGCCGAAACGGTAGTGGTTACCCTTGCGCCGGATTCGGTCAATACGCTTTCCAACGGCGGCGCGTTTACGCCGGACGGCGACACCAACATCGACGCCGTGATTTTTTCAAAGGATGATCTGACCCTAAACGGACAGGGAAGCCTGCGCATAGAATCTCCGTCGGGACACGGCGTCGTTTCAAAGGATAATCTCGCCGTAACGGGCGGAACGTATACCGTGACCGCCGCGGGGCACGGACTTTGCGGAAAGGACAGCGTGCGCATCGCGGGCGGAAGCTTTGACATTACGGCGGGGAAAGACGGCATTCATGCGGAAAACGCCGAGGATACGGCGCTGGGATTTGCCTATATCGCGGGCGGGACGTATCAAGTCACGGCAAGCGGAGACGGGATCAGCGCCTCAGGCAGCCTGTTGATTGAGGACGGGACGTTCACCATTTTTGCGGGCGGAGGAAGCGCCAATGTGACGCAGACGCCGGAGGGCGGCTGGTCCTTAGCGCGTCCGGGCGCGGCCGCGGCGGATACCGGCGGGGATACCGTCAGCGCGAAAGGCGTGAAAGCCGCCGGGACGCTGCAAATCAACGGCGGAAGCTTTGTTGTCGATTCCGCAGACGACGCCTTTCATACAGACGCCGATCTTACGGTAAATGGCGGAAGCTTTGAAATCGAAACGGGCGACGACGCTTTTCATGCCGACGCCGCGGTGAAAATCAGCGGCGGGAAAATCGTGATTTCAAAAAGCTATGAGGGGATCGAGGGGCAGAATATTTTCATCAGCGGCGGGGAGATCAGCATAACGTCAAGCGATGACGGGCTGAACGCGGCCGGCGGAAACGATCAAAGCGGATTCGGCGGGTTCGGCGGCTTTGACGGAAACAGGGGAGAGGGCGCGTCTTCCGGCAGCGGCATTGAGATTAGCGGCGGAACGCTGAATATCAACGCTTCGGGAGACGGCGTGGATTCCAACGGGAGCCTGACGGTTTCAGGCGGGACGACGTATGTTTCCGGTTCGACAAACAGCGGCAACGGCGCGCTCGACTATTCGGGAACCGCCGTGATAACGGGCGGCGTCTTCATAGCGGCAGGCGCTTCCGGGATGGCGCAGAACTTCGGCGCGTCCTCCACGCAGGGGGCGATGCTCGTTTCGGTCGGCGCCCGCTCCGGCGGCGATACGGTTATCGTAACGGACAGCGCCGGGAACGAACTGCTGAAATGGACGGCGCCGAAAGCGTTTGACTGCGTTGTGCTGAGTTGCCCGGAAATCAGAGCGGGAGAAACCTATACGGTATCGGCCGGCGGCGTGACGCAGGAGGTTGTGATGAGCAGCCTGATCTACGGATCCGGGGGAATGGGCGCGCATTCCGGCGGGATCGGAGGGCAATTTGGCGGAATGGGCGGAGGCCGAGGCGACATGGGCGGCGGCAAGCGGCCGTAAGCGCCGCGCGCCGCGGCGGGTTCTCGCCCTTGTGGGGAACGCGCCCTGCTTATTCGTTTTTATCCGCGTCAAGCGCGGCCGCCGTGGCCGCGCTTTGCAGAATGCGCGCCGTTTCCTTTGGCAGATCGGCCGTATAGGCAAGTCCCGCAGGCGATATACCGAACAGGACGGCAAAATGGCAGAGCGCCGCAAGATAGCTTCCGGCGGCCGAGGGGTGGGAATGATCCGGGTTGTAGAGTTCAATCTGCGGAAAATGCTCGCCGACCGCCGAAAAGGCTGCGCCCACGGGCGAGCGTCCGCACGAAAGCGCTTTTGCCGCGGCGGTATACGCATTTGCGAGCTTTTCAGTCATAGATCGGTTTGTCCAGCCGTGCTTTGTCAGTGTTTCGCTCGGTTCCTTGCGTCCCCAGGTCTGGTACAGATATATGCGCGCGCCGTGCGCGCGAAGTCTGTTACAGAGTGCGCGCGCGGCTGCCAAAAACGCAGCCGGATTCGACGCCGGAAGTACGCTTTGCTCCTGCAAAAACACCGTGTCAAAGCGATTTGCCTCTAAGAGATTATGCAGCTTTTCGTAAAGCGGATCTTCGGAATCCTCAAACTGCCGGAGAAAACAGCCGCCGCGCGTGACCGATTCAACCTTGATCGTATACCCCGCCGCGGCGCACGCGGCGCCGAACATGCTCGGCATATCGTTAAAATAGGTATAGCTGTTCCCTAAAAAGAGCACCGAGCGGACGGGAGACGATTCCGTGCCGGGCGCCGAGTTTTCTTTATTTGCATTTGGATGATCCATAAGAATCCCTGCCTTTCTCTGTTTTGTTCTATCATACCATAAAATCGGAAAAAAGAAAGATAAAAATGAAAAATAGACGCGCTTGCTTTACGCGCGCGGATGTGGTACACTGAAAGCGCTGCGGCGGATTTTCGCCGCGCGCTCGGAAAAGGGAGGACTTTAAAATTGACCAAACAGGAATGCCTTGAAATCGCCATGCGGCAGTCGGCGGCAGAACTCGGCTGCGCGCCGGCGGATTTTGTCCGGGACGAAAATCTTGTACTGCCCGCGGCGCCCGCGCACCCGGCGGCTCGGAAATATCTCGTGCTGCCGCAGGCCTGCGCGCTGGTTTCCTACGGCGGCAACGTCGTGGCAAATGCGTCGGATACGCTTATTCCGGTCGTGCGCGACTATGTTTCGCGCTATGCGGCGGCGCACTGCTTTGAAACGCCGAATTTGCTTGTGCTGGAGGACGCGCTGGCAAAACACGGCTTTCGCGTATGCTTTATGGCCGAGTATTTTTTGCCGGATCCCGCGCGCGTTTGCCCCTTGGAATGCGGCTTTACGGTAAAGCGGATGACGGCGGACGACTTTGCGTCCCTGTATCTGCCTGAGTGGAGCAATGCGCTCTGCGAAAAGCGGCGCGAACTGGATGTGCTCGGCATGGGTGCGTACGACGGGGCGCGCCTTGTGGGACTTGCGGCCTGTTCCGCCGACTGCGCGGACATGTGGCAGATCGGCGTGGACGTTTTGCCGGCGTATCGGACGCACGGGATCGCTTCGGCGCTGACCTCGCGTCTTGCGCTGGCTGTTCTTGAGCGCGGCAAGGTTCCGTTTTACTGCGCCGCATGGTCGAATCTGCGCTCGGTACGCAATGCGCTGCGCAGCGGATTTTACCCCGCGTGGGTCGAGCTTGCCGCAAAGCCCGCGGATTTTGTGGAGACGATGAATCGGGAGAGCGCGCATCGGGATGCGTGACCCCTATGGACGGCGTGAAGCGGGCGGTTTTCGAATGCTTTGGCGGCGGTGCGCTTGCTTTTTCAGCGCCGAACGGCATTTGTGCGCAAAAGACGATTGAAAATGGGAGCGATAATGGATAAAAACTTTGCGGAACTGAAAAAATGGATTCTGGAGACAAAAGAGGAACCGCTTGAGACGATGGCGGGCTTTTTTGACGCGCGAATCGGTGATTATGAGGCGCATATGGCGCGCTGGAGCGGACACTACCGTTGGATGGCGGAGCATTTGCCGCCGCGCATGACCGATCTATTGGACATCGGCTGCGGAAGCGGCCTTGAGCTTGACTGCATTTTTGAGCGTTTTCCCGATCTGCGCGCGACGGGTGTGGATTTGTCCGGAGAAATGCTCGCAAAACTTGGCCGAAAGCATCCCGATAAAGCGCTCACGCTTATCCGGGCGGATTATTTCAGCTTTGATATGGGAAAAGGGCGCTATGACGCGGTCGTTTCCTTTGAAACGCTGCATCATTTCAAGGTGGAGAAAAAAACGGAGCTTTTCGGGAAAATATATGAAAGTCTCAGGCCAGGCGGCGTGTATCTTGAATGCGATTATATTGCTTTATCACAGGAAATCGAGGATACGGCGTTTGCCGAGTGTGAGCGCCGGCGCAGGCGAGACGGCATACCGGACGGCGTTTTTGTGCATTTCGATACGCCCTTGACGCTTGAACATGAAATCAGCGCTCTAAAGAGAGGCGGATTTGATCGGGTTGAGGTCGTCGGTTTTTTACCGAATGACGACCATACGCCGCTGATTCGAGCCGTGAAACCGTGAACAAATGGCCGGTGATCGGATATAGGTTCGGCTGCAAAATCACGAGAAAAAAAGGCGGAGAGACGCTCGAAACGCCTTTTGCCGCGCGTTTTTTTGTCGAAAAAAAGGCAGCGTCTTTTCGCACATTTTTATTGACAATTTACTGGGAAAAATGTATGATGATATATGTGATAGAACTGTTATTTTAGCTGCTTGAAAAGAAAGGCGGTACCTTAACTTGGATGTATGTGTTGTAACCAATGATAAAAAAATCGCACGTTTTCTTGTGCTGGAGCTTGAAGAGGTGGGTGTGGATGTCCATGTTTGCGAAAACTTTTCCATGCCCGCGCAGCTGTATATATGTGATTTGGATTTTCTCCCGCCGGATACGGAATTTCCCGCCGATGTGATCGGATTTTCCTCTGATCCGGAAAAGTCCAGAATTGTGAGTTTGTTTTTCGGGCGGCCGATCGACGCGAGGTTCATACGCCAGACCGTGACCAAAATTTTAGAGGAGACCCGCGACATGCGCCGCGCGCGCACGTTGGCCGTCAGTATGGATACGCGGCGCGTGTTCGGTCCGTACGGGGACGTTCACCTGTCTATAAAGGAACTCAGGCTTTTTATGGCGCTTAAGGAAGCGGGAACGCTGACACGCGAAGAGGCGGCCGCGTTTTTCGGCGATTCGGACAGCAATGTTCTGGACGTTTATATGCACTATCTGCGCAAAAAGCTGAAAACGGTCTGCCAGGTGGACATTATCGCCGCCAAGCGGCGGGTCGGCTATTCGTTCCGCGATGACGTAAAGGTCAATATTCTGTGATGCGATTCAAGAAAAAGGCTTCCCGGCGGGGCAATGGCATGAAGATAAGCAAAACCGCCCGATTTTTGC
>URDS01000055.1 GCA_900546635.1 uncultured Eubacteriales bacterium
TGTAAGGTGTTTACAAGGCGGCGCATGTCCGCCTTGTAAACGTATTTGATTTGCGGATTTTCACTTTTTTGACAGACAGAGACGCCCGAAACACATTGTGTTTCGGGCGTCTCTGTCTGTATCTCTTTATTTTTCGATCTTATATTTGGTGCCCTCGCGCGTGTCCTCCAGCACCACGCCGCGCTCAAGCAGCGCCGCGCGGATTTCGTCCGCGCGCTTGTAATCCTTTTGTTTTTTTGCCGCCGCGCGCGCGGCAATCTGCTCCTCGATCTCACGGATAAAATCCGCGTCCGACTGCTCGTTTCGGACAAAGCCGAGCAGCGCGGTCAATTCGTCATACAGCGCCTTGACCTCCTCCACGGAAGCCTTGGAAGCGCCGTTTTTGACTAAGAGGTTGAGTTCCTTTACAATATCATAGACCGACGCGATCGCGCTTCCGGTATTGAAATCGTCGTCCATCGCTTCGATAAACGCGCGCTTTGCGTCTCTTGCGCGTTCCAGCGCGCCGCTCTCGTCCGGCCAGGATGCGTCTGCCCTGACGTTGGAAAGATAAAATTCCGCATCGGCGCCGCAGTTGAAAATCCGTTCAAGCGCCGCGGCCGACTGCGCGATGATCTCGCGGGAAAAGTTGATCGGACTCCGGTAATGCGCGCTCAGGATGAAATGGCGGATCGGCAGATACCCGAACTCGTCCGCGATCTCGCGCACCGTAAAGAAATTGCCAAGCGACTTGGACATTTTTTTGTTGTCGATGTTGATATAGCCGTTGTGAAGCCAGAAACGCGCAAACGGATGTCCGGTGCAGCACTCGGACTGTGCGATCTCGTTTTCGTGATGCGGGAAAGTCAAGTCCTGACCGCCGCAGTGAATGTCAATCGTTTCACCGAGATAGCGGCGCACCATGGCCGAGCACTCAATGTGCCAGCCCGGACGGCCTGCGCCGAACGGCGAATCCCAGGCGGGCTCGCCGGGTTTTGCCCCTTTCCAAAGCGCGAAATCAAGCGGGTTTTCCTTATGCAGCGCCACATCAATGCGCGCGCCCGCCTCCAAATCCTCAATCGGCATATGCGAGAGCTTGCCGTACTCCGGGAATTTGGTCGTGCGGAAATACACATCCCCGTCCGCAGAATACGCATATCCCTTGTCGAGCAGCGTCTGCACGATGCTGATAATCGTGTCGATGTTGTCCGTCGCCTTGGGATGCACCGAAGCCGCGCGAACGCCCAGTCCCTTTGCATCCGTGAAATACTCGGCGATATACCGGTCGGCAATGTCCGAATAGGTCACGCCCTCCTCGTTTGCGCGCCGGATCACCTTGTCGTCAATGTCCGTGAAGTTCTGCACGAAGGTCACGTCAAATCCGCGGTATTCGAGATACCGGCGAAGCATGTCAAACACGACAAAGCAGCGCGCGTTGCCCACATGGAAAAAGTTGTATACAGTCGGGCCGCAGGCATACATTTTTACCTTGCCCGCCTCAAGCGGGATAAATTCTTCTTTTTTTCTGGTCAGCGTATTGTAAAACTGCATGGTATTCTCCGTAAATTTATTCTTCCCTCGGCGCTTCGGCCGCAGCTTCATTCGGGGCGGCGCCTGCCGCCTCCTCATACTGTTTCAGTTTGTTTTCCAGTTCCCATACTCTCCGCTCCACACGGCAGATCTCCTGCGCCACGGGATCGGGGATATGCACATGGTCAAGCGCTTCCTTGACCTTTTCCCCGTTGATGCGCACAACGCGCGCGGGCACGCCCACGGCGGTTGCGTTTTCGGGTACGGCTTCAAGCACCACGGCGTTGGATGCGATTTTCGCGCCCGCGCCGACCTCAAACGGACCGAGCACCTTTGCGCCCGCGCCGACCAGCACATTGTCGTGCAGGGTCGGGTGGCGCTTGCCGGTGTGTTTGCCGGTGCCGCCGAGCGTCACGCCCTGATAGAGCGTGCAGTTATCGCCGATCTCAGCGGTTTCTCCGATAACCACGCCGCTGCCGTGGTCGATCACAAGTCCACGGCCGATTTTCGCGCCGGGATGAATCTCGATTCCGGTCAAAAATTTTGCCCCCTGACTGATCGCGCGCGCGCTGATGGTGTGCCCTTTTTTGTAAAGCGCATGCGCGGCGCGGTGGAAAAGGACCGCGTGCAGCCCGGAATAGAGCAGCAAGACCTCAAGATCGCTCGTCGCGGCGGGGTCGCGGTCACGGATAGCCGATATATCATATTGCAGATCGCGCCGGGCTTTTTTCAGCTTTTTCCCAAGCTTTGAAAAATCGGGAAGCGTCAGGTCTATATCCAGACGAAGCGTGTTCCCGCCCTTTTGCGCGGCGCGCGCGTTTTTTTGTTTCATGCGATCACCTCGTGCCTTTGATTATACATGACTGCGCGGCAAAAGTAAAGCCGTTTTCAAAGAAAGTCAGAAGCGCGGCGGCTTTTGCCATGCTTTTTTGTCCTTTAATACAGTATACAGTTCCACATAACTTTCGTGACGGGATTTTTCGATTTTTCCGTCCAAAACCGCTTCGACAATCGAACATCCCTCTTCCCGCAGATGCGTGCAGTCCGCATAGCGGCATGTGCCGAGATACGGGGCAAACTCCGGAAAAGCATTTGCAAGATCCGAGACCTCCATAAAATCGAAGCGCACAAAATCCAGCATACTGAAGCCGGGCGTGTCGGCGATTAAGCCCCCAAACGCGGGAAAAAGCTCCACATGGCGCGTCGTATGCCGCCCGCGGGCGATCTTTTCGCTGATGTTCCCGGTCGCAAGGCCGAGATCCGGAAACAAAAGATTGAGCAGTGTGGATTTGCCGATGCCGGACGCCCCCGCAAGCGCGGCGGTCCTTCCCGGCAGCGTCTCTGAAAGGAAGGCGCGCACCGCGTCTATGCCTTTTCCCGACAGGGAACTGACCTCAAACGTCCGAAAACCGCTTCGGCCGTAAATCTCGGAAAGACGCGCGGCCGCTTTTGCGTCCATATCGCTTTTGGTGATGATAAACACAGGCGAAATGTCCGAATGCACGCAAATGGCGCTGAGTTTATCGAGTGTGGAAAGGGCGGGCGCGGGTTTTGCCGCCGCCGCGCAGATCAGCATCAGATCCAAATTGGCAAGCGGCGGGCGGATCAGCAAATTCTTTCTCGGAAGAATCTGTTCTATGTACCCCTCTCCGCTCTCTTCGAGCCGGAGGGTAACATTGTCGCCGACCTCAGGCGAAATCTGTTCATGCCGAAAGACGCCGCGGGCGCGGGCGGAATACAGCGTATCCCCGCACAAAATTTCGTATTTGCCGCCGACGCCCCGGAGAATCTTTCCGGTCTCGGTTCTCACTGTCCGTACCATTCGGCAAGCCAATCCTCAAAGCTCGTCGTCTCGGCGGACGGTGAGGTCGTTGTAACCACAGGCGCGCTTGCCTCGGCCTGCGCGGGTCCCTTGGAGATCACAAAATTGATTTTCGCCACCCCTTTCGGAACCTCGCTGCCCGATGTCAGGCTTTGATCGATAATAATGCCGTAATCGGCGTATTCGTCATACCGATAGCTGATCGAACCGAGACGCAGATCGCTCTTGACCAGCATTTCATAGGCGTCAACCGAGGTGGCCCCCACAAAATTCGGCACAACGGTGGTCTCGATTTTTTCTCCGCGGCTGACGGTCAAAACGACCGTGCCGCCGGTGGGAACCGTTTCACCCGCGGTGGGAACGGTCGCGATCACACAGCCGTCCGGCACAACATCGCTGTACTCCTCGTTGATGACGACCGTAAATCCTTTGTTGCGCAGATCAATCTGCGCCTGCCGCTTATCGGAATAGGCGTAATTGTCCATCACAATCGTTTTCTCACCTTGGCTGACATAAAGTGTGAGATCCGCAAATTTCTGATTTTTCGGTCCCTTGCGGGTCTGACCGGCCAGAGGACTCTGCCGCAGAATCACGCCGCTCTCCACATTTTCTGAATACTCATATTTGACAATCACGCGGTAATTGGTTTTCTTCAGCGACTCGATCAGCGCCTCATCATATACTTTTCCGGTAAATTCCTCTACCTCAATGGTAACCGTGCTGTTCGCGTCGTCGCTGTCGTCGCTGAAGAAAAGCTCATTGACCACAACAAACGCGCTGATCATAAATACCAGCAAAAACGCGGTGACAACCCCCATAATGATCGGAAGCATTGACGCGCGCTTGGCGCGCGCCGGCGTGTCCTTCGGCGGCGTGTTCTTCTGACGGAAAACAACGCCCGGATTCTCCCGAACCTTTTCCAAAAGGTCGATCATCTGCGTCGCAGTCTGAAAACGCTTGTCCTTGTCCTTTTCCATCGCAAACTGAATGATCTGCTCCAGTCCGCGCGGGATGGTCGGAATCAGTTCGGTCGGCGCTTTCGCGTTCTCGTTGATCTGTTTTAGCGCGATGCTGACCGGGTTTTCACCGTCAAAAGGCAGGCGCCCCGTGATCATTTCATACATCAACACGCCGACAGAGTACAGATCGGTCCGGCGGTCGATGCCCTTTTCGCCCGCGGCCTGTTCGGGGCTGATATAGTAGACCGTGCCGATCGCCTTGTCGGTGGCGGTCAGCGTCTTTGCGTCGGGCAGCTTGGCGATGCCGAAATCGGTCACCTTGATCTGCCCGTTTCTCAGCAGCATGATGTTCTGCGGCTTGATGTCCCGGTGGACAACCCCGCCGAGATGCGCATGTTCGAGCGCCCGCAGAATCTGAATCGAGTAGGAGATCGTCTCCTTCGCCGACAGCGCGCCCTTTCTCTGCATATAGGACTTGAGCGTGATGCCGTCGATATACTCCATGACGATATATTTATATTCGCCCTTGACCGACACGTCAAAAATCTTGACGATGTTGGGATGCGAAAGCATCAGGACGGCTTTGGACTCGTTGATAAAGCGCTGAACGGACACCTCGTCCGAGGCAAACTCGTCCTTTAGAATCTTGACGGCCACGACCGTTTTGCGGAAGATGTCGTCCGCCTCAAATACCATGGCCATTCCGCCGACGCCGACTAAGCGTTTAAGCCGGTAGCGATCGTCCAGCATCAGTCCGATATAATTGTTGTATGCATCCATTCCCCTACAGTTCCTCCGGAAATTTTACAGGCTGACCGCTACCGCGGTGATGTTGTCACTGCCGCCCGCCGCATTTGCGGCGTCTACAAGCGCCCGTGTAAAAGATTCGCAATCGCTGGTTTCAGCAAGCGTTTTCGTCATGGCGGCCGGGTCAATGTACCCGGACAGGCCGTCCGAGCACAGAAGCAGCGTTTTGCCCGTGTACTCCATTTTTTCAAGCACAAACACGTCCACGCTGACCTCTTTTTCCACGCCCACGGCGCGGGTGATTATGTTCTTTTTCGGATTGGTGCGCGCTTCTTCGGGCGTGATCTTGCCGATGTCCACCAGATACTGCACAAACGAATGGTCGCGCGTGAGCTGCACCGTCCCCTCCCGGTCAATCAGATAGGCGCGGCTGTCCCCGACGTTGGCAATGTAGATTTTTTCACGGACGCAGAGCGCGGCCACAAGCGTGGTGCCCATGCCCTCGCAGTCCGGATTGCCCGACGCCATCGCAAAAATCTTCGCGTTGGCGCGGTCCGCCGCCGTGGCAAGCGCCGCCTGTATAGCAGCCGGCTCGTTCATTTTCTTTTCTGCAAAAAACAGATCGAAATAGGCTTCCACCTCGTCGCGCGCCGTCGCCGAAGCGACTTCGCCCGCGTTGGCGCCGCCCATGCCGTCAAACACGGCGAAGAGGGCGCCGTCCGCATACTCCTTCGTAAGGCAGCAGTCCTCGTTCCGCTCGCGGACGCTGCCGACATCGCTGATTGCAAAAAATTTCATGTTGTCTCCTCCGTATGCACGGTTTGTCCCCTGCGAAGCTGTCCGCAGGAGGCGTTTATATCCGGGCCGAGCGTGCGCCGCACAGTGGCGGCGACGCCCAGCTGCTCCAGTGTCTTTTGAAATTGAAGAGCCTGCGCCCGGCTGCCCGTCCGAAATCCGCTCTCCGCTACCGCGTTGACCGGAATCAGGTTGACATGCAGCGCATCCTCTTTTGAAAAATACCGGCGAAGCAGCGCCGTGAGCATCTTAGCGTCTTTTGGCGAATCGTTCTTTCCCGGAATCAGGGTGTACTCCATCGAAATTCGCCGTCCGGTGGCGGCAAAGTAATCCCGCGCGGCGCTCAGCAGCGCATCCAGCGGCCATTTTTTGTTGACCGGCATCAGCGCGCTCCGCGTCTCGTCGGTCGCCGCGTGCAGGGATATGGAAAGCGTGATCTGTAAATTTTCCTTTGCCAGCATACGGATTTTATCCGCAAGTCCCGACGTGGAAACCGATATATGACGCGCGCCGATGTTCATCCCGTCAGAAGACGTGACCAGGCGCAGAAAGGAAAGCGTGTTGTCGTAGTTGTCCAGCGGTTCGCCGATGCCCATCATCACAACGCCGTCGATGCGCTCGCCCGCGTCCCGCCCCGCCGCGGCGATTTGGCCGAGCATTTCGGAGGGGGTGAGGTCGCGCACTCGCCCGCCGAGCGTGGAAGCGCAGAAGCGGCAGCCCATGCGGCAGCCAGCCTGCGAGGAAATGCAGATGGTCGTGCCGTACTTGTAAAACATAACCACCGACTCAACCGTTTCCCCGTCCGGAAAGGCGAAAAGATATTTAATCGTCCCGTCGATAGACGAAACCAGCTTTTTTTCAATTTTCGGAATGCCGCTGTAACAGGTATCTGCAAGTTTTTGACGCAAAGACAACGGCAGATCGGTCATATCCTCAAAGTCCACGCCGCGGCTGAGCCACGCGCGGATCTGTCCGGCGCGAAAAGCGGGCTCCCCAATGGAGCGGACATAGGCCTCCAGCGCATCGCGGGGCATGGATCCGACATCAATTTTGTTCATTTTGTTCTCCGCGGACCATCAGTCCGAAAAAGAAGCCGTCGCGCGTTCTGTTTGGCAGGAGCGTCACACAGCCTCCGCGGCTTCGCACGCCGCCGACCGTAAAATCGAGCGGGGAGAAATCCGCATGGGAATCTAAGAATTTATGATAATTTTGTTCGTTTTCAAGTTTTGTAAGTGTGCAGGTGGAATAGAGCAGCCGGCCGCCGGGACGCAGATTTTTCGCCGCGGCGCACAGGATCTCATAACCGAGCGGCGCAAGCTTTTCGGGAAGATGCGCGCAGCGGTGGCGGATATCCGGCTTTTTGGCCAGAACGCCGAGTCCCGAACAGGGCACGTCGCAAATGACAAAATCGCAGGTTCCGGCAAGCGCGGGGTGCGCGTCCCGCGCGTCGCGGGCGGAAATTTTCAAAATGTCAACGCCCAGCTTTTCCGCGCCGCTCTGAATCAGCGAAAGCTTGCTCTCATGGAGATCCGAGGAAAAGATTTGTCCGCGATTCTCCATCAAAAGCGCCGCGTGAAAGCTTTTAGAACCGGGGCAGGCGCACACATCCGCGCCGGTCTCGCCCGCGCGCGGCGCAAGCGCCGTCACCGCAAGCTGCGAAGCCTCGTCCTGCACAAAAAAGTTCCCCGCGCCGAGCGCGGCCTCAATCGATGCATATGCGATAGTTTGCAGAATCAGAACGCCGCGCGGCGCGTCCGGACATTTTTCCGCCGCGATCCCCGCCTTGCGAAGGCGCGCAAGCGCGCTTTGCACATCCAGGCGCAGGGTATTGATACAGACCGTTGTCGGCGGCAGGGACGCAAGCGCCGAAAGCGCGCTTTCGGCGTGGTCTCCGAGATTCTCCTCAAACAGCCGCACCACCTCGGCGGGAAAGGCATACAGGACGCCGAGGCGCGCGGTCGGGTCTTTCGGCAAATCGGCCACGGCGGCAATCCGCGCGGCAGCCGAGGCGGTTTTTTTATCTGTACCGCAAGGGACAGCGGCTTCAGCGGTTTTTTCGTCCGCGCCAAAAGGCGCGGCGGTCACATTGCTTTTTTCGTCTCTGCCGGAAAGCGCATCCGTCGCGGTGCTTTGCCCGTCCGTGCCGAAAGGCGCGGCGGCATCGCTTTTTTCGTCTCTGCCGGAAAGCGCATCCGTCGCGGCGCTTTGCCCGTCCGCGCCGAAAGGCGCGGCGGCTGCGGCTTTCATATTGACCGCGCCCGCCGAAAGCTTTCTCGCCATCGTGCGGAGCAGTCCGTTTATAAACGCGCGCTCGCCCGGACTCTTGCCGAGCGCAACCGTCTCCGCGACCGCGGCATGCTGCGGAATGCGGTCGAGAAACAAAAGCTGATACGCGCCGATACGCAGAATCATCCGCATACGCGCGCCTGGTTTTTCATCGGTGCGGCAGAGCGCGTCGATGCAAAAGTCAAGCGTCACCCGCTTTTCGGTCACGCCCGATACAATCGCCGCAAGGAGCGCACGGTCGCGCTCGGACAGCGGACTGTTTTGCAGCGCGCCGTCCAGAATCCGCGACAGATACGCGTCCTTTTGTTCAGCCTCGCGCAGCAGCCGAAGCGCTTCTCTGCGCACATTCATGACCTGCGGCATAGCTCAGCGGCGGCGGTTTCTGCCGCCGACCAGCAAAAACAGCCGAAGCAGGTTGGCGAGCGATACGGCAAGCGCCGCAACATAGGTCAGCGCGGCGGCGGTCAGCACGCGCCGGGTGCCCCGCATCTGCGCCTCGTCCATCCGTCCCGAATCCTCAAGCGAGCGGACCGCGCGGGCGGAGGCGTTGAACTCGACAGGCAGTGTCACAAGCTGAAACAGCGTGGCGAGCGAAAACGCGATCACACCAGCCATGGCAAGCTGTTCAAAGCCGAGCAAAAGACCGAGCAGCACAAGCGGCATGGCCAGATTGGAACCGATCTGCGTGACCGGAATCATGGCCGCGCGCAGCTTGATCGGAAAATACCCGGTCGCGTACTGCACCGCGTGTCCCGCCTCATGCGCGGCGACGCCGACGGCGGCCGCGGTCTGCGCCCCGTAGACGCTCTCGGACAGGCGAATCGTATTGGAGCGCGGGTCATAATGGTCGGTAAGCTCGCCCGACACCGGCTCGATCCGCACGTCGTACAGGCCGTTTTCATCCAGAATCCGCCGGGCGCTGTCCGCGCCGGTCATTCCGCCGGCGGAGGGCGTGGCGCTGTATTTGGCAAACGTGCTTTTGACGTTTGCCGAGGCCAGCAGCGACAAAATCAGCGCCGGAACGACCAGAATATAGTACCAATAGTCGATAAAAAACATCCTTTAAACCTCTCTGCCTAAAATATCCCCCACAGCGATCTGCCGCCCGTTGAGAAGATCGGCGGCCGACTGCTCTCCCTTTCCCTCGGGCCGGAAGCGCGTCAGACACAGACATCCGCTGCCGCAGGCAACGCGCACGCCGCCGCGGTCGGCGCAAACCACGGTTCCGGGCGCCGCGTCAAAATTCCCCGCCTCAGCCGCGGCGCGCACGATTTTCAGCTTTTTTCCGTTTGCGAACGTCGTATAGGCCAGCGGGAACGGCGACAGCGCGCGTATTTTATTGGAAAGACGGCGCGCGTCCTGCGCAAAATCAAGCCGGCATTCTTCCTTTTCGATCTTATGCGCATAAGTGGCAAGCGCATCGTCCTGTTTGATCGGATGAAGCGCCCCGCGCCGCAGCGCGTCCAGCGTGCGAAGCAGCACCCGGCCGCCCGCGGCGCCGAGCTTGTCGTGCACCGCCTCAAAATCATCGTCCGGCAGGATCTCCGCCTTTTCGCAAAACAGCATATCTCCGGTATCCAGCCCCTCGGCCATATACATGGAGGTCACGCCGCTGACCGTTTCACCCTCCATGATCGCGCGCTGCATGGGGGCGGCGCCGCGATAGCGCGGAAGCAGCGAGGCGTGGATATTGATGCAGCCGTGTTTCGGATATTCAAGCACGTAGCGCGGCAGGATTTTTCCGTAAGCGACCACGATAATCAGTTCCGGGTCGAGCTTGTGCAAAATATCCTCTATAGCGCCGTCGCGCAGAGTTTGCGGCTGGTAAACCGGAATGCCGCGCCGCTCTGCATAGACCTTGACCGGCGGCGGCGTGAGCGCATACCCCCGCCCTTTCGGCTTATCGGGCTGCGTCAGGACGCCGACAACCGTATCCTGTCCGTCTTCCTCGCAAAGCGCGCGGAGCGAAAACAGCGCGAAATCCGGCGTTCCCATAAACAGGATTCTCAAATTGTCACCTCCCATGGTTTACATTGAGCCTTATTCGTCGATTTCCGACTTGCTCAGCATACGGACAACGCAGTCGGTATACAGCTTGCCGTCCAGATGATCGATTTCATGACAGAGCGCCCGCGCAAGCAGGTCTTCTCCGGTTACTTCAAAATATTTGCCGCGCCGGTTCATGGCGCGCGCCGTCACCTTGGCCGGACGGCGGGTAATGCCGTAGCGCCCCGGAATCGAAAGGCACCCCTCCGTTTCCTGCTGTTCGCCCTCGGCGCGGATAATTTCGGGATTAATCAGTTCAAGGAGTTTGCCCTGCTCGGTCTCGATAACCACAATGCGCCGAAGCACGCCGACCTGCACGGCCGCAAGACCGCAGCCGTTGGCCGCGCGCATGGTCTCGGCCATGTCGTCAAGCAGCGTCAGGATCCGCGGCGTGATCTCCGTGACCGGACGGCTGATTTTTCGGAGCAGCGGATCGCCCTCCTTTATAATGTGCAGTTTTGCCATTTTGTACCTCTTTTATTAAACCGGAATAGAATCGTATATTTCAGAGATTTGTGGGATTGATGTCCACGCCGACCGAAACCGCTTTGTACGCGGGCGCCGAAAAGGTCTCAAGCAGCGCGCCGAGCATCCGAAGCAGCTGCTTGCTGCGCCGGCATTTGAGCACCACGCGCATCCGGTAGGTGGCGTCCACCTTGTAGACCGGCGCTTCAAACGGACCGAACGAAATCACGGGCACATCCCGAAACGCGCCGCTCATCAAGCGTCTGAGTTCCTCGAAAAGCGCCGTCGCCGCGGACGATACCGCCGCCTCGGCGCGTGAGGAAACCGAAATCACCGCGATGTCGCAAAAAGGCGGGAATGTAAAGCTCTCACGCAGGCGAATGTCCCGCTCATAAAAAGCCTTATAGTCCTGCGCGGCGGCAAGCCGGATGACCTCGTGGTTCGGATTCATCGTCTGAATCACGGCCGCGCCGCGCTTTTTGGCGCGCCCCGCACGGCCGATGACCTGCGTCAGCATGGAAAATGTGCGTTCGCCCGCGCGAAAATCGTCCAGATACAGCGCGGCGTCCGCGTTCAGCACGCCGACCAGCGTAACGTCGGGGAAATCATGTCCTTTAGCCACCATCTGCGTGCCGAGGAGCACATCCGCGCCGTGGGCGCGAAAGCGCTTCAGCATTTGGTCATAGGCGTTCTTTTTAACCGTTGTGTCCGCGTCCATGCGGAGCAGCGTGCCCGAAAAGGTTTCGTGAAATTCCGCCTCCGCCTTCTGGGTACCGTAGCCCATAAACGCAAGATGCGTCCCGCGGCAGGACGGACAAGCGTCCGGAATCCTTTCCCGGTGCCCGCAGTAATGGCAGAGCAGATAATCTCCTCCCTGCGTGCGGTGGCGGGTCAGCGAAACCGAGCAGCGCGGGCAGAGTACCGCTTCACCGCAGTCTCGGCAGCTGAGAAAGGCGTTGTAGCCGCGCCGGTTGAGAAACAGGATGGCCTGATCCCCGCCCGACAGCGTTTCGGTGAGTTTTTCGCGCAGCAGGCTGCCAAAGGGCGACAGATTGCCGCCGAGCGCCTCCCGGCGCATATCGGCGATATAGACGGCGGGCAAATGCGCCCCGCCGTAGCGCTCGGTCAGTTCGACCAGCGTATACACGCCGGTTCTGGCCTTGTAGTAGCTTTCAACCGAGGGCGTCGCGGAGGCCAGCAAAAGCAGTCCGCCGCAGCGTCCGAGCCGGAACGCCGCAACGTCCCGCGCATGGTATTTCGGACTCATGTCCGATTTATAGGTATGCTCCTGCTCCTCGTCGATGATGATTGCGCCGAGGTTGGCAAGCGGCGCGAACACCGCGCTGCGCGTGCCGATGACAAGATCGACCTCCCCGGCGGCGATCCGGCGATAAGCGTCGTAGCGCTCGCCCGCCGACAGCGAGGAGTGCAGCACCGCGACCCGCGCGCCGTAAAATGAGCAGAAAAGGCCGACCGTCTGCGGTGTGAGCGAGATTTCGGGCACCAGCACGATTACGCTTTTGCGATCGCGCAAAACCCGGTCGATCAGGGCTTTCATCACGCGGGTTTTGCCGCTTCCGGTCACGCCGAACAACAGCGCGCACCGAGCGCCCTCCTCCTCATACAGCCGGCAGAGCTTTTCATAGGCCGCCGTCTGATGCGGGCTGAGTCTATTTTCCCCGCCGTCCGGCAGTACGCCGCCGTAGGGGTTGCGCCAGCGCGGCTCTGTCCGAAGCTCGGCCGCGCCGAGCTTTTCGAGCGCGCGAAGCTGCGCCATGGACGCGCCCGTTTTGGCAAACAAAGCGTCTGTCAAAGCAAATTCCGTGTCCAGCGCTTCGTACAAGGCGCGCTGTTTTTCGCCCCGCGGACAAATTTCCGCCCCCGTCCGGCGCGCGTACACCGCCATTTGCGCGCGCGCCGCCGGACGCAGCGCGACCGCGGGCGGCAGCAGCGCGCGCAGCGCGTCTCCGGTGGTGCAGAGCGTGTATTCTTTCAGAAACGCGCAGAGCACCATCTGCTCGTCCGAGAGCGTAATTTCGGGATGAATCCCGATGAGATCCTTCGTATTTTCGCTTTCCGTCCGGTCGCCGACAGACAGTACGACGGCCATATACCGCCGGTTTGCCCGCGAAAACGGAACAAAGACAACCGAACCGCGCGTCACCCGGCCGCGCATACCCTCCGGAACGCGGTAATCAAACGGCCGGTCAAGGGACGCGGGCACATCCAACAGGCACACGCTTGCGTATTTTGCCATTTGCGCTCCTCCCTACAACCTGCCGCGACCCGATCATTCGGCGTCTTCTTCTCCCTCATGCACAATCTTGTACTGCCCCGCATACAGCTTCTGCACGGCGTTCTTTACCGCTTTTTCGTCGCGGATGTCCTTGTCAATCAGCGCGCTGATCGACTTGTCGGTCTCCTTGCGCTCAATCAGCTTTTCGGCATACGCGCGCTGCTCCACGTACTCGTCCGTGATGAGACGCGCGCATTTGGCCGTGGCAATCACCAGTTCATAGCGGTTGATGCCTTTTGCGGTCAAATCTTCAATCGAGGGGTTGTTAATCATGTTTACATGCTCCTTACTCTAACCTAATCTATATTCTACTCTATCATTACTCTATCGTTTCGGAATCAAAATAGCGCTTTGAAAAGTCGCGCCGTCTCGCCGTGCGCAGCGCCTCGGCGCGCGCAATAGCGAAAAAGTCGTCCGCGCTGCGCGAAAGTTTTCCGCTCTCGTTGACGATCAGATAATCATACGACGGAAGAAACTCCAGTTCCTCTTTTGCGCGGCACAGCCGTCTTGCGATCGATTCCTCCGTATCCCGCCCGCGCGTGTGCAGCCGGCGGCTCTGCTCCGCGGCGTCGGGCGGCGAAACCATAATCAGCACCGCCTCCGGATACTTCTTTTTGATCTGCGTGGCGCCGTCCACCTCGATTTCGAGGATCAGATGCTTGCCGAGCGCCGACGCGCGCTCAAATTCGGACACCGGCGTTCCGTAATAGTTGCCGCAATACTCGGTATATTCCAAAACGCCGCCGCGTTTGATCTTTTCTTCAAATTCTTCGCGCGAAATATAATAATAATTCACGCCCTCGGTCTCGCCGCGAAGACACGGACGGCTGGTGGCGCTCACCGAGCAGATAAAGCGGTCGTCCCGGCGGAGCACCTCGTTTACCACAGAGCCCTTGCCGCTTCCGGCCGGTCCGGAAATGATAAATACAAGACCGCCGCTCATGACTCCGCGTCCTCCGCATCCGCGTCGTCCAGTTCGTCGTCATCGTCATCGGCCAGGCGGTTGGAGATGGTCTCCGGCTGGGTCGCGCTCAGAATCACATGATCGCTGTCGGTCACAATGACCGCGCGGGTACGCCGCCCGCAGGTCACGTCGATGATCCGCCCCGCCTCGCGCGCTTCAGTAATCAGGCGCTTGACCGGCGCGGAGTCAGGGCTGACCAGCGCCACAACGCGGTCGGCCGCTACCATATTTCCAAAGCCTACGTTGATAAATTTCATTTGGACGTCCTCACTCTATGTTCTGAATTTGCTCTCGGATTTTTTCAAGCTCGGCCTTGATATCGACCACAACTCTGGTAATGTCCAGGCACTGCGTCTTGGAGCCGATGGTGTTGGTCTCGCGGTTGATCTCCTGGAGCAGGAAGTCAAGCTTTCGCCCGCAGGGTTCCCCGGAGGCGAGAATGTCGTAAAACGCGCTGAAATGACAGTCAAGGCGGGTCAGTTCCTCGTCGATCGCCACCCGGTCGGCATAAATCGCGCACTCGGTCAAAAGGCGACCCTCGTCAATCACCATATTGTTGTCGTCCAAAAGCTGCTTTATTCTTTCGGTCAGTTTCTCGTGATAAGCGGCCGTCTCGGTCTCGGAAAACGCCGCGATCTGCTTTGCCTGCCGGCGAATGCCCTCGATCTTAGCGGTAATGTCCCGCTCGATCCGCCGTCCCTCGGCCTCTCTCGCCGAAAGGAATCCCCGCAAAGCGTCGTCCAGAACGCCCTTCAGCATATCCCAGTCACGTTCGGGATCATCGTCGGCGCGGCGGAAGGTAAATACGTCGCGGTCGCGCGCCACCTGCATCACGCTGATGTCGTCCGCAAGTCCGAACAGATCCCGCAGACGCGCGAGCGCCGAAATATAGCCGCGGGCGTACCCCTCGTCCACAAGAATTTCCGTGTCGGTCTCCGACAGCGTTTCCACACCGATATAAACATCCACTTTTCCGCGGCTGACGCCGTTTTGCTGAACATACGCTTTGATTTTTTCCTCAAGGAAGCTGTATCTGCGCGGCGTCTTGACCGTACAGTCTAAGTACCGGCTGTTGACGCTTTTGATTTCGACCGTGATGTCCCGCGCCTCCGTGGTGGCGCGCGCACGGCCGAAAGCGGTCATGCTTCGTATCAATATTTTGACCCCGTTTCCTTTCAGGCATGCTTTTTTGCAATATTATGCCATCATATTTTTATTTAAACTATTATATATAATTTCAGCGCTTTTGTCAAGAAAAAATGCGCCGAAAGGCGCTTTCCGGCGCCGTCGCGCCGCCCTTGGCGGCACTCGCGCGCCCGCAAGGTGTTTACAAGGCGGCGCATGTCCGCCTTTTTCCGCCGAAAAACTAAGTTTTCCGGCGATGAGGCGCGTATAGGCGTGCGTACAGGCATGAGGAGGTACCAGGCGTCAGCCTGGGGGAGTCCTGATGCCAAAAAAGAGGGGCCCGGCGC
>URDS01000056.1 GCA_900546635.1 uncultured Eubacteriales bacterium
ACAGTAGACTTTTCGGGCGTTTCTCCTGCAGGCGTTATTCCTGAAAGCGATATGAAACTGATTATATCAAAGGTTTCGGAGGTCGTATATGATTCAAATAAAGACATGTACAGAATAAAAGAGATTTATGTATATGTGGATTATATATGGACATCAGGAAAACCTTTTTGGCAGTGGAGTGATGGCATTACAGTAAATTGGGATGCAAGCGTGTTTACATTTAAGAGCGGTTCATTTCGTGCGAACGATTATAAACTTTTGGTGAGCACGCAGAATTGGGAAAATACAACTTCTTTAAGCAATCCATTTGCCTTAGCACAGGGCGGATTGGGGTATTACGCCAAACTGACATTTAGTGAAACCGTTCTTGGAACGACTGTCAGCGCATTGCAGCATAAAGGGAGCGCGTCGTTTACATTGCTTCCGAAACAATCTCCTATGTATTTAAAAACGGCCTATACGACAGATACATATTCGACAGCTATAAATGTAGAATATCTGCACGTTAAAAATCCGGGAATTTTTTCAGTAAGTTTCAGCTATAACGGATTCGGTGTTTCGGCAAGTGTGCCGCTGACAAGCGATTCCGTGGCTAAGTCTACAACATATTATTATTCCTATTCTTAACAAATAGCAGTAAGACATTTTTATCTTGATATTGAAAACGAAGACGGCAGAATAAAAGTCAAGCTTAGAGTGGGACTTATGGGACTTACCAAAAAGTCTTTTCAGGGATACAGAGAACAAAGACAGGGCGTGAGATACCACTGTAAATGCCGCGCTTGATATTCGCCGGCAATGACGTTTGCCCGTTTCTTTTATGGACGGGCAAACGTCATGCAGGGAGTCGTTCTGCGCATATGGTCGGCGGATTTGAGCAAAAAGCTTCTCGAAAGGGGTGCGTTGATTCACAGCTTATGAAAGGAAGGGGCCGTATTGCCGGACAGCCTATGTGCGTTCGCAAGGGAACAAGGGGACACGGCCGCTGAAAGAAGCCTTATGAATGCGGCCTTCTGTTGCAAGGCTGCGCCTGCGGGCGCTTCCGTTTTTGTGCAGCCTTTGCGCAAAACCCAACGCAGTGCCGCAGCCGCCTGTTTTTCCGGATGCGCGGGCGGGCAAAAAGCGCCGGGCGGACGGCGCGGCCGGACCGTTGGCCGCAGGTCGGCTCGGAAAGGCTCGGTTTTCAAAACCGCCGGCAGGCGTTATGGCCGGCAATACAGACTTTTTTGCGTGCGGAAGGGTTTTGAAATTTCATAAGGCAAAAAATGCATTCGCCCTTGCAATTTGCGTTCGCGGATGCTATAATAAAGATGCGGCTCCTGTCGGGGCGCGGAAAGGCTTTGAACCTTTTGCGGGCGGCGGCGCCGCGGGCGGTTCGCTCGGCGTGTTGTTTTACAAGGGATTCGGTCTTGCGGCCGGCGTGATTTTGATCTGCGCCATTCTGTTTGTGTTCGGGATCTTTTTGTTCGGCATGACCCCGCGCACGATTTGGATCAATCTGAAATATCAGATGAAAGTGCGGCGTGAGCGCCGCGCCGCCCGCGCGGAAGCGGCTGCGCGCGAGCGTGAATTTGAATATGAGAGCGACGAAAACGGCGGCGATTTTGTTCCGCCGGACGCGAGCGCGCCTTTTGAATCGGCTCTCTCCAATCCGGATTTTGATATGCATTTTTCAGACGGGGAGTTTGAAACGCAGGAGACGTCCCAAAACGAGTCCGCGCCTGAAGAACCGGAGGCGGCTTTGGAACCGTCCGCCGGGTCTGACGAGGATATTCCCGAATCGGGCGGCGTGCCGATTCAGCAGGGCGCGTCTCTTTACAAGGATGACGGCCGGATCAATCTGGATGCGATTTTTGTCAGTCCGGGCACACAGTCAAACGTTTCAGAAACGGGAGAGGAGACCGGCATTTCGGATGATGCCGGGGATCCCGACGCGGAGCGCGGCGGCGTGAACATCGGCGAGGCGCTCGGCGGCGAGACGCTCGGCGTTACAAAGGAGAGCGTGGAGACCGCCGCGGCCGCTTCTTCGGACAAGCCGAAGCCTGAGACGCCCGTTTACCGCTTCCCGCCGGTCACGCTGCTTGCGCAGGCCGAGCATAAGCGGGGGGAGGATGTCGGCACGGAACTGCGCGCCAATGCGCAGAAGCTGGTCGAAACGCTTCGTTCGTTCAATGTCAAGGTTTCGATTTCCAGCGTTTCGCGCGGCCCCACGATCACGCGCTATGAACTGATTCCCGAAGCGGGCACGCGCGTCCGTTCGATCGCGAATCTGGTCGATGATATTTCGCTTTCGCTCGCCACGTCGGGCATACGCATTGAAGCGCCGATTCCCGGTAAGGCGGCGGTCGGCATCGAGGTGCCGAACCGCATTGTGGCCACGGTCACGCTGCGCGAACTGATTGAGGACAAGAGCTTTACCGAAGCCAAGAGCCGTCTTACGGTCTGCCTCGGCAAGGATGTCGGCGGCACGCCGATCATCTTTGATATTGCCAAAATGCCCCATCTTTTGATCGCGGGCGCAACCGGTATGGGTAAGTCGGTCTGCATCAACTCGCTGATTACCAGCATTCTTTATAAGGCCACGCCCGAAGAGGTCAAGCTGATGCTGATCGACCCGAAAAAGGTGGAATTCAACGTATACAACGGAATCCCGCATTTGCAGACGCCGGTTGTGAGCGAGCCGAAAAAGGCGGCCGGCGCGCTGCACTGGGCGGTGACCGAGATGGAGCGCCGCTATGAACTGATCGAGGACGTCGGCGCGCGCAAAATTGAGACGTATAACGAGATTGCGCGCACGCGCGGCATGGAAGTGCTGCCGTACATCGTCATTATCATCGACGAGCTTGCCGATTTGATGATGACCGCGCCCGACGCGGTGGAGGATTCGATCTGCCGACTGGCGCAGAAAGCGCGCGCGGCCGGTATGCATATTATCATCGGTACGCAGCGTCCGTCGGTCGATGTCATTACCGGCCTGATTAAGGCCAATATCCCCTCCCGTATCGCGTTTACGGTTGCATCGCAGGTTGACTCGCGCACGATCATTGACATTGCGGGCGCGGAAAAACTGATCGGCCGCGGCGATATGCTGTACTATCCGGTCGGACTTTCCAAGCCGATGCGCGTACAGGGCGCGTTTGTCAGCGAGGACGAGGTTGAAAAGATCACCGGTTACATCAAGCGCGGCACGGGCGAGATCGAATACGACGAGGATGTCATGGAAAGCATTGAGCGCGAGGCGCGCGCGATCGATCAGAGCGGCAAAAAGTCATCGCCGGCGGACGCCGATGACGGCGCGGCGGGCGGAGACGCCAAACTGCGCGACGCGCTGGAGATCGCCACCGATCTCGGTAAAATTTCCACCTCGCTTTTGCAGAGAAAACTGTCGATCGGCTACGGCCGGGCGGCGAAAATCATTGACACCATGGAAGCGCGCGGATTTGTGAGCGCGCCGGACGGCCAAAAACCGCGTGAGGTTCTGATTACAAAAACGCAGTACCGCGAAATGGTTGTCAATAACGATGAAAGGCTGAATTGAGCGATGAGCAGACTGATTTCAATTGACGGTCTGGACGGCAGCGGCAAGGGGACGCAGAGCGAGCTTTTGGCCGAGGCGCTAAGCGTAGCCGGAAAGACCGCTAAAGTTCTGAGCTTTCCAATGTACGACTGTGATTCGAGCTTTGCCGTGCGGATGTATCTTGACGGCGCGCTCGGCGGCAGTCCGTCGGATACAAACGCCTACGCGGCCTCCTCATTTTTTGCGGTTGACCGCTATATCAGCTTCCGCACACTTTGGGGGGCGGATATTGAAAAGTACGATTACATCATTTTCAACCGCTATGTCAGCGCAAACGCCGTGCATCAGCTTTCCAAGCTGCCGCGCGAGGCGTGGGACGGCTTTCTCGCCTGGCTGTGGGATTTTGAATTTGACAAGCTGGGACTTCCGAGGCCGGATCTGACGCTCTACCTTGTTGTGGAGCCTGAGATTTCCGCTTCGCTTGTGGAGCGGCGCGGGGCGAAAAAGGACATTCACGAAAAGGACGGCGCGTATATGGAGCGCTGTTACCGCGCCGGTCTGTATGCCGCAGAGCGGCTCGGCTTTCACAAAATCGGGTGCTGCGCGTCCGGCGCGATCCGCGCCCGCGAGGACATTGCGGCCGAGATCTTGGCAGAGGTGCTGGCGCTTTGACGAAACTTGTATCTGTGCGGGACATAGACGCCGCCGGCCGGGCGGAGATTTTGCACATGCTGTCGGTCTGCTTCGGCGATACGCCCGAATACGGCGCGGCGCTGATGCGGGCGGCGGCAAACGAGCGGTTTTGCTTTGCTTTGGAAGCGGGAAAGCCGGCGGGCGGCGCGTTCTTTTTTGAGGCGCGTCTCTTTCCCGGCGGGGGCGCGCTATGCGCCCGCGGCTTGTATGTATTTGCGCTCGGCGTTTTGCCGCAATGTCGCGGGCGGGGTTTTTCCCGTGAAATTTTGGAGACGGCGAAAGCGGCTTCAAAGGATTTTGCGCTGATTGCGCCGGCAGACGAAGGGCTTGCCGCCTATTACGCGCGCTGCGGTTTTGACCGATTTTTGCCCGGCACGGCGCCGGTCGAAAGCGGCGGTACCGAGCCGGACGCGGCCTGCGCGCGCTTTTTGACCGGCGGCGGGTATGCCGAGGCTGAGCGCGCGGCGGGGATACACGGCGGAATTTTGCTTTCGGAGCCGCTGCTTTCCTTCTCTCTGACGGAAGCGGGGGCAAGCCTGCGCTTTTTGGGGGATGCCTACATCGCGGCGGGCAACGGACGTCTGTTTGCCGCCTGCGGTCTGCCGCTGCAAAACCCGGCGGCGCGCAAGGTCCAGTTGTATGAAAAGCATCCGCTTGGGATTTGCGCGGATATTTACGCCGATTTGCTGCTTGAATATTGATCGTTTCTCTGCGCGCGGCGCAATAGAAACGCGCGCGTGACCGCGCCGTTTGCGCGGCATAGACCGATTTATGC
Organism: uncultured Eubacteriales bacterium; assembly: GCA_900546635.1. Lineage (GTDB taxonomy): Bacteria > Bacillota > Clostridia > Oscillospirales > CAG-272 > UMGS902. Next base: position 4,986 of record URDS01000056.1, read on the forward strand.
TTTTGGAGGTTTTTATGGTTTATTTGTTTTTGGCGGAGGGCTTTGAGGAGATCGAAGCGCTGTGTCCGTGCGACCTTTTGCGCCGCGCGGGGATAGAGGTTCAAATGCTCAGCGTCACGGAGGACCGGATGGTTTCGGGCTCGCACGGCATTCGTGTGGAAGCCGACCGCGTATCCTCGGACACGCTTGAAGATTTCGACATGCTGATTCTGCCGGGCGGAATGCCCGGAACCAAGCATCTTGACGCTTCGCCGCTTGTCGATTCGATGCTTTCGCGTGCGGCCGCGGAAAAGAAGTACATCGCGGCGATCTGCGCCGCGCCCATGGTGCTCGGACGGCGGGGGCTTCTGAACGGGCGGGAGGCGATCTGTTTTCCCGGATTTGAGGGCGAACTGACCGGCGCGCGCCTGTCGGACAAAAAGGTCTGCCGCGACGACAACATCATCACCGCCGCGGGCATGGGCGTTTCGCATGCGTTCGGCCTTGCGCTTGTGGAGGTCTTTCGCGGGCGGGAAGCGGCTGCGGCGCTTGGAAACTCGGTGCTGCTTTCATGATGCATTCCGAAAAGGCGAAGCCGGAACTGAAAGCTTTGAAAGCGGCGCGCCGCGCGTCCGCGCGGGCGCTTCGGGACGCCATGCCGCCGCATTTGCGGCGCGCGGCATCCGAAAAAATTTCGCTGAATCTTCTTCAAACGGCTTCCTTTTGTCAATGTGAGATCATACTCTGTTATTATCCGGTTGCAAGCGAGCCGGACATCTTACCGGTCGCCGAAGCGGCGCTTCGGCGCGGAAAGACGGTCGGCTTTCCGGTTTGCGACTATCAAACCGGGGACATGGAATTTTATGCCGTCGATACCCTGTCTGACATGACGCCGCGCGGCAAAATGAACATCCCGGAGCCAAAGCCTGACGGTGCGCGGAAAATCCTGCCGTCAGGCCGGACGATGGTGCTGTTTCCGGGGCTTTTGTTCGATCGAGCCGGGCGGCGCGTCGGGTATGGCCGCGGGATGTACGACAAATATGTCCGCCGTTTTCCGGCGCTCCTTCATTCCGGCAATCTTTGCGGTGTCTGCTATGCCGCGCTGCTTTCCGATACGCCGCTTCCAAGCGAGGAAACGGACGTGGATATGACGTTTGTTGTCACGGAGGCGGAAGTATGGTTTCCCGCATGTGAAAAAAACGCTTCGGCGCTCGGAAACACCGCTCTTTTGCGGCCGGACGCGCGCATTTACGGGGATAAAGACACTTCGGATGCGGACATAAACGAACCGGGGACGGTTCGGGTAAAGGATGCGATCAAATGAAGCTGAAATCGTATACCGCAGCGCCGCTGCTCTGCGCGATGCTCTATTTGCTTTCGATGGCGGCGGAGAGTCTGCTCGGCGGCATGGATCTGGATACCGGCGCCTATTTGCTGGCGGCCGGCCTTTCGCAGATTGCGGTCTGCTTTTTGCCACTGCTTTTGTATCGTCTGCTCGGCGGCAAAATCTCGGTGCGCCGGATGCGGCTTGTTCCCCCGACCGCCGTCAGTCTGCCCTGTATCGGGCTGCTTGCCCTGATTCTTTTTCTCGGAAGCATGCTGCTTTCCATGCTGTCAAAGCGAATCGGCCTTTCCGCGCCTGTCGAGACGGTTCGCATTCCGGACGGCGCAGTCGGCGCGGGCGCGCTGCTCATTCTGACGCTGGTACCGGCCGTCTGCGAGGAAATTTTGTTCCGGGGGACGGTCATGCCGATGTTTGAGTCCTGCGGAACGACGCCCGCGATTATCGGCACATCGCTGCTTTTCGCGTTTGCGCATATGCAGATCGAGCATTTTTTGGAATACTTTTTCTCCTCGGTTGTGCTTTGCTTTGCCGTGTATGTCAGTCGGTCGCTGTTTTCTTCGATTTTGCTGCATTTCCTGTATAATGCCGCTTCGGTTCTGCTTTCGGGCTATGTCAGCGGTATTGCCGAACATTTGGAGAGTTTTGCGCTTTTGTTCATCGTGATGCTGTTTGCCGTCTGGATCCTGATTCTGTTCGCCCTCGGTTCCGGACAGCGCGTTTTCCGTATTTACGCCGCACGCGGCGCGGACAGCAGCTACACGCCGCAGAAAATGACACATGCCGAGCGGCTTCGCGCTTCGGCGGGCGTATATTTTTCGATTCCCTTTTTGCTTTGTGCATTGATTTATACCGCGGTGGTCATACTTACCTTGCGGTGATCCTTAAAAGGAGAGCATATGGACGATAATAAAAAGAAAAGACCGCGCGCGCGGCGTATTCCCGAAGAATTTTCAGGTGAGAATACGGCGTCCGGCGCGCCGCAAAAGCTACAGCAGGACAGTGCGCCGCAGCCGGACGCGGCGCGCCGCGACATACCTGCCGAACCCTCAAAGGATGCGGGGGTGCAGCATGCGCAGCCCGCTTTGCCTGAAAAAGACAATCCGGCGCAAAGTCCCGCGCCCGCAGCGCAGACTGCGGCGCCGGGCATGGATACTGTGCCTAAGCGTACTTTGCCGCGAACTGAAAAACGCCCGGCGCAGAGCGCGCCGCGGCCTGCGCGTGTACCGAAACAGAAAAACGCCGGAGCCCCCGCGCCGCGCGGCGTACCGGGCGTACAGACTGAAAAGTCGGCGCAGAGCAGCGTACCGGGCGTACAGGCTGAAAAGCCGGCGCAGAGCGTTGTACCGGGTGTACAGGCTGAAAAGCCGACGCAGAGCGGCGTACCGGAGTCTGTCCGGCCGCATACGGAAGCGCGCCCGGCGCAAAATATGCCGGCTGCCGCGCAAAAGCCGGACGCGGTGCGTGCGGACGGCGGGCAGCATAGTCCGGAGAGCGCAAAGGGCGCAGCGCGCGAGCGGAAGAATCCGGAGCGGGTTGGGAAACAGCCGCCTCTGTCCGAGAAACCGCCTGTATCTTCGCCGGAAAATGAAAAAACAAAGCTGACGGCGGCGCAGCCGAAAGCCAAGCTGAAAACCCCGGTGCGTGAAAAACCGCCGGTGCAGGACGAGGGCGGCGGTGCGGCGAGCGGCGTTTTTAAGGCGATCATCTATATGACGGTCGTTCTCCTTGTCTCGGTTGTGCTGGCTTATGCCGCGATCGTCATTGCCAACGATGCTTTCGCGTTTGTAAAGTCGGACGAGGCGGTGGAAGTGGTGATTCCCGAAAACGCCACCGTGAATGACATCGCCGACATACTGGGCGACGCAGGCGTGATTGAATATCCGGCGCTCTTTAAGATGTTTGCTTCCTTTAAGCAGGAGTCCAGCGTGGATGACGAGGGCAACAGCGTGTTCATTCCGGGCACGTACACCGTCAGTCCGATGAACAACTACATGCAGCTTTTGAACGCGTTTAAAAAGCAATATACGCGCGAAGTCGTGTGGGTGACCATTCCCGAGGGATCGACGGTCGAGGATATTATCACGATTTTGGTCGATGAGCACGGCATTGCTTCGCGTGAGGAATTTGTCTCTGCGATCAACGAATATGATTATGAATTGGATTTTATTGCGGATATTGACATGACAAACGGGCGATACTATCGTCTTGAGGGCTATCTTTTCCCGGATACCTACCAGTTTTATACCGATTCCAGCGCGGAAACCGTAATTTACCGTATGCTCATCAACTTCCGAAAGAAGCTGTCTTATATCGGAAAGGATAATTGCAGCGAGCGGCTGGCCGAACTCGGAATGACGCTGGATGAGGTGGTTTCGCTTGCGTCCATGATTGAAAAGGAAGTCAAATATGCCATAGACTACGAGAATGTCTCCTCCGTGTTTCACAATCGGCTTGCCGACCCCGCCAATTTCCCGCGCCTGGACAGCGACGCGACGACGGTTTACGCCATATTGATGGCGACAGGCGAGCGGCCGGAGACCCTCGGCGCCGCGGAACTGGATTTTGACAATCCGTATAATACGCGAAAGGTCAGCGGGTTCCCGCCGAGCGCAATCGGAAATCCCGGATATGAGGCGCTGTACTGCGCGTTTTATCCGGCCAAAACCAATTATTATTACTTTGTGGCCGATAACAGCGGTTACAATCTTTATGCAAGGACCAATGCGGCGCATCTGCAAAACGTCGCGTCGGTCAGAAAAGAGGCTAAGCAATGATATTGAATCCCGAAGAAACCACGGTGGCTTACCGCTGCCCGGAATGCGGCTGCGGCGTCAAAAGCATTGTGGGAATTTTCGGACTCTCGGCGGCCATGCTGAAGCTGAAATGTCCTTGCGGCAAAAGCGCCATGACCGTTAAACACACAAGCGATGATAAGATTCGGATTACCGTCCCCTGTTTAGTTTGCCGACATGACCATACGTTCACGGTCAGCAAAAATCTCTTTTTCAAAAATGAACTGTTTGAGCTTCACTGCTCGCTGTCCGGTTTCGGTCTTTGCTATATCGGAAACGGCGAAGCGGTTTCGGACGCGCTTTCGCGCGCGGATGCGGAGCTTGAGCAGATTCTCTCGGAGGCCGGCGCACCGGGCGTCGATATTTTCCGGCAGCAGGAGTCTGACGGGGAAACCGCTTTGCCGGCGGCGCAGATCTATGACATTGTGCGCTTTATCATCAAGGAACTCGAAGCGGAGCACGCAATCAGCTGCGGCTGTACCGAGGGGGATTACGATATTGAACTGTTTGAGGACAGCGTTTGCGTATTCTGCAAAAACTGCGGGGCGCGCAAATATGTTTCCACCGCTTCTCTGGCGGAGGCGCAGGCTTTTCTGGAGATCGACCGGCTGAAGCTGGAATAAAGGTGAAAAATCGGAGCATACGCTGCTTTTGCCGCGCGCTCCGTTTTTTGTATGTCGCATTTTAATCTTTGAAGCCGCGCCGCGCGTAAAAATCTCTCGTCTTTCGATCCCGAAGATCATGAATTTTATCAAATAACGCGCTTTCAAAACCTCGCAGGGAGCGCCGTCACCCCCGTTTTATATATATTTAGCCCCCGTCTCCTGAATTTTCCGGAACGGGGGCTAAATATATCCAGCGTACAAAGCGGGCTTGGGACTTGCGTAAATGCGCAAAATATGCTATAATACTATATTTAGAAAAGGCATCGGTTTTTTACACACAGGCTTTTGCGCCTGGAAATCGCGGCGGGCATCGGCCCTGGCCGCGGTACGGAAAAAAGGAGGATAAAGCGTGGATCGTTTTCAACTGGTTTCGCCCTATGCGCCGACAGGCGATCAGCCGGACGCAATCGCAAAACTCAGCGCGGGCGTAGACGCGGGTCTGTCGGAACAGACGCTGCTCGGCGTGACCGGCAGCGGCAAGACCTTTACCATGGCCAACATCATAGCGCATGCCAATCGGCCGACACTGGTGCTGGCGCACAACAAAACGCTGGCTGCCCAGCTTTGTTCCGAGTTCCGCGAGTTTTTTCCGCACAACGCGGTAGAATATTTTGTATCTTATTATGATTATTATCAGCCGGAGGCTTACATCCCCGGTAAGGATATGTATATCGAAAAAGACGCGATGATCAACGACGAGATTGATAAGCTCCGGCACAGCGCGACGAGTTCGCTTTTTGAGCGCCGGGATGTGATTATCGTGGCCAGTGTGTCCTGCATTTACAGCCTTGGCGACCCGTCCGAGTATCAGGAATTGCAGATTGTTCTGCGCGAGGGCGCGCAGATGGAGCGCGAGGATTTGCTGCATCGGCTGGTGGCCATCAGCTATGAGCGCAACGACGTCGGCTTTACGCGCGGAAAGTTCCGGGTCCGGGGGGACACGGTGGAGATTTTTCCCGCTTCTGAAAATGAAAAGGCGGTGCGCGTCGAGTTTTTCGGGGATGAGATCGAACGGCTAAGCGAGGTCAACGTTGTGACCGGCGAACTGGTTCGCCGTCTGCATACGACCGTGATTTTTCCGGCGACGCATTACGCCGTTTCCGATGAAAAGCGCGAGGAAGCGCTGGCCGATATTGAGCGTGAAATGGAGGAGCGGGTCGCGTTTTTCCGCGGGGAAAACAAGCTGCTTGAGGCGCAGCGGATCGAGCAGCGCACGCGCTATGATTTGGAAATGCTCCGCGAAGTCGGATTTTGTTCGGGGGTGGAAAATTATTCCCGCGTGCTTGCCCGGCGTCCGGCCGGTTCCACGCCGTTCACGCTACTCGATTATTTTCCGAAAGATTTTCTGATGTTCATTGACGAGTCGCACGTCACGCTGCCGCAGGTGCGCGGCATGTCCGGCGGCGACCGCGCGAGAAAGACGAATCTTGTGGAGTACGGGTTCCGTCTGCCGAGCGCGTATGACAACCGCCCGCTCTTTTTCGATGAGTTTGAGTCGAAACTGAATCAGGTCATTTATGTCAGCGCCACGCCCGGCGAGTATGAGCGCGGGCGCAGCGGTCAGGTCGTCGAACAGATCATCCGGCCGACCGGACTTTTGGATCCGCTGGTCGAAGTGCGGCCGATCGAGGGGCAGGTGGACGATCTCATGGGCGAGATCCGCGCGCGCAGCGCGCGCGGCGAGCGCGTTTTGGTTACCACCCTGACCAAGAAAATGGCCGAGGACCTCAGCGCGTATCTTGACGACAACGGAATCAAGGTCAAATATATCCACCACAGCGTCGAGACGATGGAGCGGATGGAGATCGTGCGCGATCTGCGGCTGGGCGTTTTTGACGTGCTGGTCGGCATCAATCTGCTGCGCGAGGGACTGGATATTCCGGAGGTATCGCTGGTTGCGATTCTTGACGCGGATAAAGAGGGATTTTTGCGCAGCGAGACTTCGCTTGTGCAGACCATCGGGCGCGCGGCGCGGAACGCCGGGGGCAAGGTCATCATGTATGCCGATACGGTGACGGCTTCCATGCAGGGCGCAATCGGGGAAACCGAGCGCCGCCGCCGGGTGCAGAGCGCCTATAACGAGTCACACGGAATCGTGCCGAAAACGATCGCAAAGGAAGTGCGCGAGGTCATCAGCCTCGGCGCTAAGCACAAGGACCCGGAAAAGAAGAAGAAAAAGCTTTCAAAGGCCGAGCGGGACAAGCTGATCGAGCAGCTGACCACCGAAATGCGCGCCGCTTCCCAAAAGCTTGAATTTGAAAAGGCGGCGTTTTTGCGGGACAAAATCCGCGAGCTTCGCGGCCTGTAAGACTACGCGGCAGGGCCGCAAAAAAGGAGAAATACCATGGCGAAGAATATTGTGATTCGCGGCGCGCGCGTAAACAATTTGAAAAATGTCAGTCTGACGATTCCGCGCGACGCGCTGACTGTGCTGACCGGTCTTTCGGGCAGCGGCAAGTCGTCTTTGGCGTTCGATACGCTGTACGCGGAGGGGCACCGCCGTTTTGTCGAGTCGCTCTCCTCCTATGCGCGCCAGTTTTTGGGGCAGATGGACAAGCCGGACGTGGACAGCATCGACGGTCTGTCCCCCGCGATCTCCATTGACCAAAAGACGACTTCAAAGAATCCGCGTTCCACCGTCGGCACGGTTACGGAAATTTACGACTATCTGCGTTTGCTGTATGCCCGCGTCGGCATTCCGCACTGCCCGGTCTGCGGAAAAGAGATTCGGCAGCAGACGGTGGATTCGATTATCGAGAGCATTCAGCGTTTGCCTGAGGGAACGCGCTTTATGGTGCTCGCGCCGGTTGTCCGCGCGGCCAAAGGGCGGCATGAAAAGGCGCTTTCCGAGGCCAGACGCAGCGGTTATTCGCGCGTGCGCGTGGACGGCAGCCTGTACGACCTTGCGGAAACGATAGAACTGGATAAAAATCTCAAACATACAATCGAAATCGTGATCGACCGCCTGGTCAACCGTCCGGATGCCCGGACACGGCTCGGCGATTCGGTCGAGACGGCGGTCAGCCTCACCGACGGACTTGTGCGCGTTGTAACGGTGCCGCGCGAGCCGGGCGAGGAGGAGCGCGAGATCGACTATTCGCTCAAATATGCCTGCGAGGAGCATGGCGTCAGCTTCGGCGAGCTTGAGCCGCGCATGTTTTCGTTCAACGCCCCGTCGGGCGCCTGCCCGCGCTGCGCGGGACTCGGAATGCTGACCAGGGTATCCGAAAAAAAGCTGCTGCCCGACAAGAGTTTGTCTTTGCGGCAGGGGGGAATCGCGTGCAACGGCTTCAAAACGCTGGAGGAGGAAAGCTGGAACGGTCCGCTGATTGAAGCGGTGGGCAAAAAATACGGTTTTACGCTCGACCAGCCGCTCGGCACCTTTACCCGCACCGCCATGAGCGCGCTGCTGTTCGGCACCGGCAAGGAGCAGTACACGGTCACGCGCTATTTCGGCGGGGAGGCGCACCGGCAAACCTGCGCGTTTGAGGGGATTATTCCCATGATCGACCGCCGCCGCGAGAGCTATGGGCTGGAATATTACGATTCGCTCCTGGAAGAGCAGGTATGTCCGGAGTGCGGCGGCGGCCGCCTGAACAAAATGATGCTGGCCGTCACGGTCGGCGGCGTGAATATCGACGAGCTTTGCCGGATGCCGATTGACCGTATGCTGGCTTTTGTCAATTCGCTGGAGCTTACCGGCGCTGAGGAGCAGATTGCGGGTGAGATTTTAAAGGAGATCCGCGCGCGGCTGTCTTTTCTTTGCAGCGTCGGACTGGAATATCTGAATCTTGCGCGCCGCGCCGGAACGCTTTCGGGCGGAGAAGCGCAGCGAATCCGCCTGGCGACGCAGATCGGTTCGTCGCTTGTCGGCGTGCTGTATATTTTGGATGAGCCGAGCATCGGTCTGCATCAGCGGGACAACGATAAGCTGATCGACACGCTGAAACGTCTGCGCGATCTCGGCAATACCGTGGTGGTCGTGGAGCATGACGAGGATACGATGCGCGCGGCCGATTATCTTGTGGACATCGGCCCCGGCGCGGGTGTGCACGGCGGCGAAATCGTGGCGGCGGGTACGCCCGCCGAGGTGGCCGCAGATTCCGCGTCGATCACCGGCGCGTATCTTTCGGGGCAGGCGGTGATTCCCGTACCCGATAGCCGCCGTCCGGGCAACGGCGCGTTTTTGACGGTTCGGGGCGCGCGGGAGCATAATTTAAAGAACATCGACGTCACGTTCCCGCTCGGAAAATTCATCGCGGTGACCGGCGTTTCGGGCAGTGGCAAATCCTCGCTTGTCAATTCGATTTTGTATCAGGCGCTTGCAAAGCAGCTAAACCGTGCGAGAACCATTCCAGGTGCATATAAAGAGATTAAGGGCATAGAGCAGTTTGATAAGGTAATAAATATAGATCAAAGCCCGATTGGCCGCACACCGCGCTCCAATCCAGCAACTTACACTGGCGTGTTTGATATGATCCGTGATCTTTTCGCTTCAACAGTTGACGCAAAGACGAGAGGCTATAATAAGGGTCGTTTTAGCTTTAATGTAAAGGGCGGACGCTGTGAGGCATGTTCCGGTGATGGTATCGTAAAGATTGAGATGCACTTTTTGCCAGATGTGTATGTGCCATGTGAAGTCTGCAAGGGAAAACGCTATAATAGAGAAACGCTGGAAGTAAAATATAAGGGAAAGAGTATTTATGATGTGCTTAATATGACTGTAGAAGAGGCGCTTACATTTTTTGAAAATGTTCCGTCTATTTACCG
>URDS01000057.1 GCA_900546635.1 uncultured Eubacteriales bacterium
AAACACCTTACAGGCGCGCGAGTGCCGCCAATGGCGGCGCGACGGCGCGAATACGACCCCCCAAAGGAGGGCTCTCTTTGTGGCACAAGGACTCCCCCGTGCTACGCACGGTACCCCTCATGCCTATACACGCCCCATCGTCGTTTGCGGCGGTCTGAAAAAGCCGGATTGCTCCCGATTTTTACAATCAATACTGCACATGGGCAATTTGATCATCGTCAAATGTATATGTGCTGCCGTCCATATATTCAATATCCAAAGAAACGAGTTCCACGGACGCAATGTCCCAATTGTAATAATCTCCCCAGTACCAGCCGTAACCGGAAAGTCCCTCCCCTTTCGCAAAAGGACCGGTCGAATAGCAGCGATTGACGCGGGCATTTTCATACTCACACTTTACAACATCGCCAACCTTGTTATAAAAGGTTGCGCCGAAATTTACATACTTGATTACTTTATCGGATTTGTTGACAAAATTAAAATACAGTTCAACGCCGCCGGCGCTGTCGGGCTTTGATACCCATATGCCCGTCACCCGGATAAGCGAGCGGGCTTCGTCCAACGCGGCCTGCTTTTTCGCGGCCTTTTCCAGTTCTTTATATGTAGTATTGGCCTGCGCCAAGACATCCGCATTGGCAACTCTGCTTTTTTCTTCTTTTGTCAACGCGCGCAGAGCATTCTGCGCCGCATCGATGGCTTCTTTGCTGTCCAGCGTAACCGTGCCGATCGCCGCGATCATAGATGCAACCTGCTCCGCCCGCAAATTTAACAGCGTGTCCTCGGCCGCAGTCAGCAAGTCATAATTGTCTACCGCCGACTGAATGTCCGAATCATATTTTTCATATACCGCGCGCGCTGCCGCAATTGTATCCCCGCTCTCCGGCGTAACCGTACCGATCGCGGCAATGGCTTCCCGAATGTCGCTTACCTGCGCCATGCGATACGCTTCTTTCGCCGCCGCAAGATCCGCATAATTTCCGACCTCCGGCTGCAAAGCCTCATCCAGCGACGCATATTCCTTTTCAGCCGCCTGAATGACATCCGCGCTGTCCAGCGTAACCGTGCCGATTGCCGTGATGAAAGACTCAACATTTTCAACCAATAAACGGTTGTACTTTGCCCTGGCTTCCTGCAAAAGCGCAAGATTATCCAGCGACTCCTGCTCTTTTTCCGCAAGCTGCGAAACCGCCTTTTCCGCTTCAAGAATGCGCGCTTCACTGTCAAGCGAGATTTCACCTACCGAAGCGATCAGGTCATCAACCTTTTGCGCCTCCTCGCTTTTGCCGCAGGCGGTAAACAAGAGCACCGCCGTCAGTACCAAAAGCACGATACTGATTTTCTTCATCTTGACTGCTCCTTTCAATCCAAAACATATATTTACAGCACAAAGCCGCTGAAATCTAAAGGGTTTCAGCAGCTTTAAAAAATATTGGTGGAGACAGAGGGGCTCGAACCCACGACCTCTCGGATGTGAACCGAACGCTCTGACCAGCTGAGCTATGCCTCCGTAACGCCGCCGGAACATTCCGGCGGTCTTGGCCCGCCCTGGGGGATTCGAACCCACGACCAACGGAATCGGAATCCGGTACTCTATCCGGACTGAGCTAAGGGCGGAAATCAAAATCTGCGATACACTGTACACAGCTTTTTTATTATAGCACAACTTTTTGGAAATTGCACTACTTTTTTTGAGATTTTCTAAATTTTTTTGCATACCGCGAAAAAATGTCTATGCGCAGTCAGAAAAGCGCAATGCGGCGCTTGCCGGGAACTGTTGATTGGGACAGAGAGACACAAGCGGCGCACGAAGTTTGAAAAAGACAGCGTTCATACGTGTTTTTTTGTCGTTTCTCCCGATTGACAGAAAATTTTCCCTATGATAGAATAGGTCGAATATATTTTAGCGGAGATTCAAAAAACAATGGATTTACAAAAAGAAAACAAAATGGGGACAATGCCGCCCGGCAGACTGCTCTTGTCCATGTCCCTTCCGATGATTCTGTCCATGCTCGTGCAGGCGCTTTACAACGTAGTGGACAGCTACTTTGTCGCCATGACCGGACTGGAAGCGCTGACAGCGGTCAGTCAGGCCTTTTCCGCACAGAATCTGATCATCGGCATCGCCACCGGAACGGCGGTCGGCGTCAACGCGCTGCTCTCCAAAGCGCTCGGTGAAAAAAATCCCGATCGAGTCAATAAAATCGCGCACAACGGCGTTCTGCTGGCCTTTTTAGGCTATTTCGTGATCCTGCTCTTCGGCTTGTTCGGCACGGAAGCCTATTTCAACGGCATTCTCAGCACCGCGGAACTGGAAAGCGGATTGAATATCGCCTCGGTCAAGGAAAGCGGAATCGCTTATCTGAAAATCTGTTCCATCGGATCGGTATTCATATTTGTTCAAATCATGTTTGAACGGCTGATGCAGTCCACCGGACGCACGATCTATACAATGTATGCGCAGGGCGTCGGCGCGCTGATGAACATTGTGCTCGACCCTTTGTTCATCTTAGATGAGCTTCCGTTTTTCGGCATCCGCGGATTCGGACTCGGCGCGACAGGCGCCGCTTTGGCAACCGTCATCGGACAGGCGGTCGGCTGTGTCCTTGCCGTTCTGCTCAATACCAGATACAACGCCGATATTCGGCTCCGTCTGCGAAGCTTCAAGCCCGACTGGAAGATCATCGGCGGGATATACGCCATCGGTGTTCCCTCGATCATTATGGTTTCGATCGGCTCGGTGATGTATTACCTCATGAATATGATCCTCATGGGCGTTTCCAGCTACAGCGCATCCATCTTCGGCGTGTATTTCAAGCTTCAAAGTTTTGTATTTATGCCCCTTTTCGGCATGAACAACGGTGTGATTCCGATTATCGCCTACAATTTCGGCGCCAAACGGCGCCGGCGTATGCTCCAAACTACCAAATTCGCCATGCTGTACGCATTCGGCTTTATGGCCGCCGGCACGCTGCTGATGCAGCTGATCCCGGACGTGCTGCTCCGGCTGTTCATCGACGACAGCGCGGTGATCGCGCTCGGCTGCACGGCGCTTCGGATTATCAGCATCGGCTTTGCGCTCGCGGGCTTCGGCATCGTAATCAGTTCGGTATTTCAGGCGCTCGGACACGGTTTTTACTCCATGCTCGTCTCGATCGTGCGGCAACTGCTCGTACTGATTCCCGTAGCCTATCTGCTCTCGCTTTCCGGCAATCTCGACCTCATCTGGTGGTCGTTCCCGATAGCGGAAATCGCCTCGGTCATCGTCAGCGCCCTGCTCTATATCCGCCTGTATAAAAAAACCATCCGGCATATTCCGCTCGGATAAGCCGCGGCGCCGCGCACCGCCGGTTCGGGAAAATCCCGACCGGCGTTTTTTGCTGCCGCGCGGCGCTCATAAGGCGGCGCCTGCGGAAATTTGTCAAAATTGCCGGTTTTCCGCCGCCATCAAAACAACCAAAACCGTTTTGCGTCACGTCCGGACAGACAAAGCGCGTCCGTCAATTTGCCGAATTTGCCCGACTTTTTGTGGTACGCTAAATATTGCTGTTGAAAATGCATATTGACACTATATATTGTGTCAGTGTATAATGAAATCAAATGTCTGACGGAGAAAAAACAATGATCAAAGTAATCAAAAAAGACGGAACAAAAGAGGACTATAATGTACAGAAAGTCGTGGCTGCCGTAACCAAATCGGCCGACCGCGTGCTGATCCGCTTCACACCGGAGGATCTGCAAAAAATCTGCGCATTTGTAGACAGCCGCGTACTGGAACTCGGCCGGGATGAGGTGCATATCGCCGAGATGCACAACATCGTCGAGGGCGCGCTGGATTTCGTCAATCCCGCCGTGGCCAAAAGCTACCGCGACTACCGCAACTACAAGCAGGATTTTGTGCATATGCTGGACGAGGTTTACCGCAAAAGTCAAGCTATTATGTACATCGGCGACAAGGAAAATTCCAATTCGGACTCGGCGCTGGTCTCTACCAAGCGCTCTCTGATCTTCAATCAGCTCAACAAAGAACTGTATAAAAAATTCTTTCTGACCGTGGAGGAGCTTCAGGCCTGCCGGGACGGCTACATCTACGTACACGACATGTCGGCGCGCAGAGATACGATGAACTGCTGCCTGTTTGACGTGGCGGCTGTTCTGAAAGACGGCTTTGAAATGGGCAACCTCTGGTACAACGAACCGAAAACGCTGGATGTCGCGTTCGACGTAATCGGCGACATCGTTTTGTCGGCCGCAAGTCAGCAATACGGCGGCTTTACCGTTCCCGAAGCGGACAAAATCCTCGCGCCCTACGCCGAGCGCAGCTATAAAAAGTACATGGAGAAATACCGCGCGCTCGGACTTTCCGAGGAAATGTGCGAGCGGGAAACCACGGCCGACCTTGAAAACGACTTTCATCAGGGCTTTCAGGGCTGGGAATATAAATTCAACACGGTCGCATCCAGCCGCGGAGACTATCCGTTCATCACGGTGACCATCGGTCTCGGCCGAGACCGGTTCGCCAAGATGGCCGCCAAAATCATGCTGGACGTCCGGCGGGGCGGTCAGGGCAAAAAGTGGTGCAAAAAGCCGGTCTTGTTCCCGAAAATCGTCTTTTTGTATGACAAAGACCTGCACGGGCCGGGCGGCGAGCTTGAGGATGTGTTTGAAGCGGGCATCGACTGCTCGCAGAAATCCATGTACCCCGACTGGCTGTCTCTGACCGGCGACGGGTATGTCGCCGACATGTACAAACGATACGGCAAAGTAGTCTCCCCGATGGGCTGCCGCGCCTTTTTGTCCCCGTGGTATGAGCGCGGGGGTATGACGCCCGCCGACGACCGGGACGTTCCGGTATTTGTCGGACGGTTCAATATCGGCGCGGTCAGCCTGCATCTGCCGATGATTTATGCGCGCGCGCAAAAGGAAAGCCGAGACTTCTACGAGGTGCTCGACTATTATCTGAATCTGATCCGCAAGCTGCATATCCGCACCTACGAATATCTCGGCGAACTGCGCGCCTCCACCAACCCGCTCGCCTACTGCGAGGGCGGATTCTACGGCGGGCGCCTCGGCATCCACGACAAGATCAAGCCGCTGCTGAAGAGCGCGACCGCGTCTTTCGGCATCACGGCGCTCAACGAGCTTGAACAACTGCACAGCCACAAGTCGCTGGCAGAGGACGGACGCTTTGCGCTTGAGGTTATGGAGCACATCAATCAAAAGGTCGCCGAGTTCAAGGAGGCGGACGGAAATCTGTACGCGCTCTACGGAACGCCCGCCGAAAGTTTATGCGGGCTTCAGGTCGAGCAGTTCCGTAAAAAATACGGAATCGTCGAAAACGTATCCGACCGCGAATACGTGTCCAACAGCTTCCACTGCCACGTTTCCGAGGAAATCACGCCGATCGAAAAGCAGAATCTTGAGGGGCGTTTCTGGAATCTCATGAACGGCGGCAAGATCCAGTACGTGAAATACCCCATCGACTACAACCGCGAGGCAGTCAAGACGCTGGTTCGCCGCGCGATGGATATGGGATTTTACGAAGGAGTCAATCTCTCCCTCGCCTATTGCGACGACTGCGGCCATCAAGAGCTCGAAATGGACGTATGCCCGAAATGCGGCTCTGCAAATTTAACCAAAATCGACCGGATGAACGGCTACCTGTCCTATTCCCGCGTCAAGGGCGACACGCGCCTAAACGCAGCAAAAATGGCGGAAATCCGAGACCGGAAGAGTATGTGAGGAACCATGCGATACCACAATATAACAACCGACGACATGCGCAACGGCGACGGACTGCGCACGGTGCTCTGGGTAGCGGGCTGCGCCCATCACTGTCCGGGATGCCACAACCCGATCACCTGGGACGCGGACGGCGGACTGGCGTTTGACGAAGCGGCAAAGGCCGAACTGTTTGAAAAGCTGGAGAAGCCCTATATCAGCGGCGTCACGTTCAGCGGCGGCGACCCGCTCCATCCGAAAAACCGTGATGAAGTTGAAAAGCTGACCAAAGAGATCCGAGACCGACTGCCGCAGAAAACCATCTGGGTGTACACCGGATACACGTTTGAGGAGATCCGCGATCTTCAATGGCTAAATCTCATAGACGTGCTGGTGGACGGGCGCTACGAGGCAGACAAACGGGACATAAAGCTGCACTGGAAAGGCAGTTCCAATCAGCGCGTCATCGACATGAAAAAAACGCTTGACACCGGCAAAATCGCGATATTTGAACCGGATTACGGGAGGGACCGCATATGAAACGCATCGCCAGATTTGAAAAGGTTTCAAAAACACAGTTTTGCAGCGCCTGGCAGGAAACGTTCGGCACGGACGGCGAGGCGATCTATGAAACGATCCGTCTGCCCCGCCGCGCGACCGCGGGCAGCGCGGGCTATGATTTCTTTGCCCCGGCTTCGTTTACGCTGTCTCCCGGACAGACGGTCAAAATCCCGACCGGCGTGCGGGTGTGGATTGAAAACGGCTGGGTACTCAAGCTCTATCCGCGCAGCGGACTCGGCTTCAAATACCGGCTGCAGCTGAACAACACGGTCGGCATCATTGACAGCGACTATTACGGCGCGGACAACGAGGGACACATTTTTATCAAGCTGACCAATGATTCAAATGAAGAAAGGCGCCTGACCGTCTCTGAGGGCGACGGCTTTGCCCAGGGCATTTTTGTCGAATACGGCATTACGCTCGACGACGAATGCGAGGGCGTGCGCACAGGCGGCTTCGGCTCGACCGGCGGAAATTAAACGTCATACGCCGATTGTTTCAGACGCAGAACGCGCATTCGCTTTAGAAAGCCTTGGCAGCCTTTGCTTTTCGGCAGTCGGAAAAGAGCGCAGGATTTTAGCTGACGCCTGATAAAAAAGTATTTTGAAAACAAGAAATGTACTGCATGATCGGGCATTGCAAAGGCAACCGTGAAATCATATTATAAACTTTGAAACTTTCGAGACGAGTTGATTTATTCGTCTCGATTTTCTTTACCAATGAACAAAATACAAAAAATATGCTATAATTGTTTAAACAAACGAACAATTGAACGGTGGTGATTAAATGGATGAATGTGTAAAGCAGAGAAAACTTCTTGCAGAGGAATTTAGATTATATCGAAAGGTCTTTATAGCATTAGGCGATGAAACAAGGCAGCAAATTTTTATTACATTGCTTGAACACGATACGGTCGGAATGCGTGTTCCTGAAATAACAAAACAAACGCATCTATCAAGACCTGCGGTATCACACCATCTGCAAATTTTAAAAGACGCGCAGCTGATCAATATACACCGTGTCGGCACAATGAATTATTATTATGTTGATTCAGCAGAAACTTGCTGGGGCGGGTTAAAAGAACTGATTGACCACGTAGACCAAGTTGTTCAAAGTGCAAACGATAATGGATACCCTAATTTCAAGGAGGAATAAAGAATGACCATTACAGACGCAATCAGAGAACGTCACTCTGTACGAAGCTATACAGACAAAAAACTTTCTTCGGAAGTTATCGCTGAATTACAAAAGGAAATCGCAAAATGCAATGAAGAAAGCGGATTCAACATTCAACTCGTTACAAATGAGCCGAAAGCATTCGACAGCTTTATGGCGCACTACGGAAAATTCAGCGGCGTACAAAACTACATCGTATTGATAGGAAAAAAATCTCCTCGGTTAGATGAGCAAATCGGATATTACGGCGAACGCATTGCACTCTACGCACAAATTCTTGGATTGAACACCTGCTGGGCAGCCATGACCTTCGGCAAGGGTACTGCTAAAAGCAAATGCAAAATGAATAAAGATGAAAAAATGATTTGTGTGCTCGCTCTCGGATACGGAGCAACGCAGGGGGTACAACATAAAAATAAAGCAATCAATGATGTTTGCACTGTAAACGGCAAAATGCCTGATTGGTTTAAATCGGGAATCGAAACGGCGCTGTTAGCTCCGACTGCAACAAATCAGCAGAAATTTTTATTTTCGCTTGACGGAAACATTGTTTCTGTTAAATCAACAGGCGGTTTTTACGCAAAAGTCGATCTCGGTATTGTCAAATATCATTTTGAAATCGGCGCCGGAAAAAACAACTTTATATGGGGATAATGTAACGAAATGTCCGCAGAGATCACGAACATCGGATTTTGATACCAAAATCCAAATTTGTAAAAATTCAATATGCGGCAAAAACGGTGCAACCTCATTTTTTGAAGTTGCACCGTTTTACGTAGAGATCACTTCCTTGTGGGACTGCCCGTTACCGGCGCTCCTTTTTTGGGTTGTATCCCCGTTACACAGGAAAATATTTGTTTTACTCGACAATATCCCGCAAAATCAGGTGAGCGCCGCGAGCATTCCGCATAGACGGAAGCGTTCCTCGTCAAAGGACTCGCGGCCGTAGCAATCCAGAAAATACGTCCGGTAGCGATCGGTTTTCAAGTTATAAAGCAGCGACCACGCGCTCCAAAACAGATCATAATGGCGGTCGCACACGCCGCCGTATCCCACGTCGATAAAACCGGAGAAGCGCCAGTCCTCGATCAAAATATTGGGCAGGCAGCTGTCCCCGTGAATCAGCGCGTCGCTTTGCAGATTCCCGCCGTGTTTTTTGAGCGTCTTGTACGCCGTCTCCCGCCCCTCTACGCCGATAAATTCAAGCAAATCGGCGTCAACCGCACCGCGCGGATGTTTTTCCTCCATCTCCGCAAAGATTTCCCGCAGACGATCCGGTCTCGGACAGTCTGAAAAATCGGTCTCATGCAGCCGGCGCAGCGACTCGGCAAGCACACGGCAAAGCTTTTTCGGTCCCGCAAGGCAGCGGGGCGAGATACCGTCCTCACCGGGAATCTTCTCGGTCAAAAGATAGTCGCGGTCCAGCGTATGATACGCGAGCACGCGCGCGGACATCCAAAGAATTCTCGAGCTGATGCGCGAAAAAGAAACCGTCCTGGAAACCGAACATGCACATACCCAGATGCTTTGGAACAAATGTTACGGCATCAAAGAAAAAATGGAGGTTGTTGAAGATGAAAGATAATACATTTGCACTGAAAATGAACAAAGATGGAGAACTCCTGCTTGAAAATTCTGATGACGCTGTCAAAGCAAAATACAAACCAGACAGTCTGTTACTCTGCGCACCTGTCTCCTATCTGCTTATGCTCTTCTGTGTCGTAATAGATATTGCATTTTTCTGCAGTCTCTTCGTACGCATTTCTTACGACTCTCCCATCATGATCTGGGGCCAGGTCGCAGGACTGGCCTTTGCAGCAGATGTTGTGGCCGCCTTTGCAGGCATTCTGGCAAAAAAGATCAGACAGGGACTCAGCCACGATAAATTCAATCTGGCATTGCTGTTAGCTGTTCCGATTTTTGCCCTGATCATCAATGGTGTACTCCGTTTCTCCACCATGTCGCTCTCTTCTGCAGACGGAACAGTGGATGCCGCAACGATCGCATTAACGATTATTGCCATTGCAACTCCTGTTTTTACATCTGTCGGCAATTTTGCCATCAGCTTCGAGCTGTACAACCCGCTGGCAAAACAGCTTTGCCGTCAGGAAATTGCACTTAACGAGCTCAAAAACCGGATTCGACGCCTGGAAGCAATTCAGGACGAATGTGACAGCTTTAACTCATCACAGATCCAGGACGCAGACCACCAGCATCTTATCAACGCCAAAAAGGATCTCATCAACGATTCTCTGACCCTTCTGGCTGATATGAGAGTGCAGCTCATGGAACAGCTGGGTGATCCCACTTCAACAAATGTCCTGAGTAAATCGCGCTCCGATGAACTCTTTGATCGTCTTGGCAGGGAACTGGCTGCCCTTGCAGCTGCAAGCGGCGAAAAAACCGCTCCTCCTGCCATCGACAAAGATGTTCCAACTAAAAACCACGTTGTCAACTTTTCAGAAGCTGTTTAAGGAGGAAAAATACTATGATGAAAAAAATCGCAAAACTTACATGCACTTTTGCTGTCATTTCTGCTGCACTTTTCACTTTGACCGGATGCAGCAATCCAGATCCTTCCGGCCCCAGTTCTGCTGAAACCAGCAAACCGGCTGTCGCTTACGTTATCTCAAACACAGCAAACTCTAAACCAGTAGACTCATCCGCCCCGCTCATTCAGGATACTATGCTTGATGCCGCTATGAATTACGGCTATTCCTTTATCGTCCGCGTAGACGGTGATCCTGCACTTGTATCCACGGAAGATCTCAACATTGATGAACAGTACAAAACTGCTTCCAAAGAGAGACTGAAAAGAGATGCCGCCAGTAAAGCCTCCAATCTCCTTCAGATTGTGGATGGTGTCACACCTTTAAATCCAGAGGCCGACTATCTGGAGGCCCTCCGCCTTGGTGCTTCCTCGCTGCGGAGTCTGGATTCCAGCTACACTTCCCGCACCATCATCTGCTGTGGAAGCGGACTGTCTACATCAGGTTACTTAAACTTCCAGAACAATTTACTGTCTGCTGAACCCCAGGTAATCGTTGATATGCTGAAAGAGCGGGAGGCTCTTCCCGATCTCAGCGGATGCACCGTATACTGGTTAGGTATGGCGAAGGTCGAAGCGCCTCAGGAAAAACTTACTCCCAAGCAGAGCAATAACCTTACCAGTATCTGGAAAGCTGTTGTCGAAGCCTCCGGCGGAGAATTCGTATCAAACGACTATATTGCCGTATCTGACGAAACCCGCACGACAGATTCCCTCCCTTCGGTCAGTGTTGTAGATATTCCTTCTGATACGCCGATTGTATTTGACTCGGACGTTCTGGATGAAACAGATACCGAAGAATCCAACGCATTCGACGAACCTGTTGCTCTGGAAGAAAGCCAGGTCCAATTCGTTGGTGACGAAGCAGCCTATCTTAACCCGGAAGCCGCTTTGGAAACCATTCGTCCCATTGCAGATTACCTGGCAAAACACGAATCCGTCTCTCTCCTCCTTGTCGGCTCTACAGCCGGAGACATCACAGATGAATCCACCCTCAGCCTGTCTCAGGCCAGAGCGGATGCCGTAAAAAAAACGCTCTGTGATGACTTAGGGATCGCTGAAAGCCGCATTCATACCCTTGGCATGGGTTCTTCCGATCCCTGGCATATCAGCAACGCCGGGTACGACGACGGCGCCGCTGCCAGCAGTAATCGTAAGGTGACCCTGATCAGTGCCGATACGGAACTCGCCCAGAATCTTATGAACAATCATTGATTTCCGCTTCTCCCACAGAAAGGACATTTCACAGTCTATGATCCAAAACATAAAACGCAGAATAAATAAACCTGTTTTCCTTATGAGTGCTGTCTCAGGCGGCACTCTCTGGTTCTTCTGTAATCATCTGTACTCTATCTATCGTTTAAAGATTTCAGGCTTTTTGATGGTTCCTGCCCTGTGTACCTTATTATTTGCTGTTCTCTTCCTGACCGTATGGTATTCCCGTGAAGCAGGCCTCCGATCTTGCTGAAGCAATGAAAACCGCTGCAACTTCCTATTCCACAAGAGATCTGCTTTCTGTCCGCTATATGAACCATTTTAATACGCTTTTCGGTTTTCTCAGAGTCATTTTCTTAAGTCTCATTGGTTTACTCATCGGCGGACTGCTTTCTCTCCCCTACATGGATCATGCCAGCCTTCCACTCATTGTTTCCAGCAGTGCGGCCGGTTCCCTTCTTGGCAGTGTTCTTCTGGAATCCGGTGTCCAGAGTGGTGTTTATCAGAGTATTTTATGGTTTCTCCTGTGGATTCTGTTTTCCGCTACGCTGGGATTTCTGCATCCTAAAAAACAAATTTTGAGACCTGAAAATATAACAGTTCCCTTGGAATTAAAAGACGATAGGATAAATGAAATAAAAAATGAAAATATTCGCGTGTGACATAAATTTTTATATAACATGTTAAACAGACTTTATATAATTGATTTATTGGACAAAAAAATAACCATAGATGTAACTCGTCCTTTTTTGCTCAATTTTTCTACATCTTTGAAAACAAATACGCATATTTTCGCATTTGTGCAAACAAAATCATTTCCACTCGTTTTCGTATTTCTTCTGGATACCCCTCCGCATTCGCGAGCAATTCAGTCACATCTTTTTTCGTAAAATGAAACTTCAGATTCCCTCTATATAATGCTTCAGAAAGGTCCAACTGCTCATCAAACTCACTGCATATCGTTTTTGCCTGAACCTGATCCATCAGTGCATACGTATCCCCCGATAAAGGATAATCCATCGTTGTATCTGACAGTAGCCCTGCCCCATGATCAAAAATCGGGCAGTATGCATAGTCACCTTTTCCATTCATCAACACCGCTATATTATGCGTATGACGATCCTCGTTCAGGAAAAATGCGTCTATCGTCAACAGCTTGTTCATATAGACGCCAAAGTTTTGAAGCCCGGTCATACGCTCCACCTGCTGTACCAAGAAACGTAAGCGTTCTTCATGTTTTGGAATTCTATACAGGGATTGATACAGACTTTCTCCAAAAGAATTTTTAAACAGTCTCTCCAAAGTGATAATCTGCCAGTCCTCCCTCAGAAAATTTCTACTCTTTACTCCGTTATAAATCACAGTTCCATATTTTATTTTTTCCAGATCGTAACATACAAATTCGTCTTCCGCCAGCGTTGATTTTTTCAGAAGATGCGAGATCATATACTCTGCCAATCCCTCATATCCTGTATAATCCGCTTTGTACCAGATTCCGTTATTCTCCCATTTTAACTGGTTTCCTTTTGACGACTGACGCTCATTCGTCCTGATATTCTGTTCAAATAATTCTATCATCCATCTACCTCTCTATCCGTAGCCAGAAATCATCTTCCGCCATCCGTCCTTCCGTTTTTTCTATAATCATAATCGGATCGTAAAATGGCAGTCCCAAATCTTTTAATATCAGTTTCATCTTATCTCTGCTTTCCGGAAAGCATCGTGATTCCAGAAATTCCAGATACTGATCATAATCCGGTTCTTCCACAACTCCGAATGCCCGAAACATAATTTTGTCTGTATAATTTTTTACTTTTACTTTCCGTTCCTGCTCATTCACATCGATCAAGGTACATACATTCTGCCCATACATGTACCAGATTCTGAGCGGCCATATTTTTTCCGGAACTTTCACTTCCTGTTCGTATTCTGGATATTTTTGCAGCATTTTCAAAAGTAAAACAATCGGTCCGCGAATCACTTCTTCACTTCTTTCCCAGCGCTCTACCGTTGGCTTGGAACAATTAATCAGTTCCGCAAACTCCTTTTGCGTCAGATGCAGTTCCTTCCGAAGTTCCTTGATTTCTTTTGCCGTTGTATATTCTGGCGTTATAAATAATTTTTCTTTCATAAACCTCACCTTTCAGCTTTATAATTCCCGACTTTTTCTTTATTGAATCATAAAAATCTGTATTTGTAAACGAAAAACCATTATTTTGATTGTTTTTACATCTTAAAAACCATCATTTTAATTGTTTCCCCATAGATCTCAACATCTCACCACACTCTTCCAATTTGTCGCATCTTTTTCCGGATAAACTCACACAAATTTGACAATTTATGATACACTAAGCTAAGTGACATCAATTCTGAATGTTCTGTGCTCTGCCGCAGATTTTTCGGAACTGAAATTGACTTTTCGATGCATAAACCAAACAATTTGTGGCATACGAAGAAAGGAATTTTTATGAAAATTATCTTTATCCGCCACGGCGAACCGAATTATGAGATTGATTCGCTGACTGAAAAAGGCTGGCGTGAGGCTGAGCTGCTTTCGAAGCGGACGGCGAAATGGAACGTCACCGATTTTTACTGCTCGCCGCTTGGTCGTGCGAAAGACACGGCTTCTTTCACACTGAAAAACGCGGATCGTGAAGCCAAAATTCTTCCATGGCTGCGCGAATTTGATGCGCCTGTCATTGACCCGGAGACCGGAAAGCGCCGGATTCCGTGGGATTTTCTGCCGGATGTGCTCGATGCGAACCGGGATCTCTATGATCATGATCTCTGGACACAGAACCCGATCATGAAAACCGGAAACATGGATGAAAATTATCGTGTCGTAACGGACGGACTCGATGCGCTGCTTGCTCGCTACGGTTATGTACGCGACGGCTACCGCTACCACGCTTCAGATGAAACGAACCGCGAAGCTGTCATCGTCTGCTTCTGCCATCTCGGCGTTACCTGCGTCGCGCTGTCCCATCTGCTCAACACAACGCCGGTGCAGCTCTGGCAGGGCCTGTTCCTGGCGCCGACTTCCGTCACGATCGTCGGAACGGAAGAGCGCAAACCAGGCGAAGTGTACTTCCGCTGCCAGACCGTCGGCGATGTCCATCACCTGCTTTCTGCGGGCGAACCGGTTTCGTATTATGGAGCGTTTAACGATCCATTCCAATTTTAACATCCGTAGACAAGAAGTCCCTCGCTTCTAAAGCGGTGGGATGAATTGTTAAAAGAAACATAACGGCAG
>URDS01000058.1 GCA_900546635.1 uncultured Eubacteriales bacterium
TATTATTTGCAGGCTGATTTGTTATCAACCCATTTGATTCTATTCCTATTTTTCCCCTCAATACCGCGCTTCGGAATCGACGGTTTCGTCGCGCATGACGCGCTGCACGTCCGAAAGCACCTTATTGAGCATCGTGCGGTTCACATAGAACGCGCCCTCTCCGTTGACCGTATAATACACGCGGCGGTCGGTATACGGATAGAACTTGTATACCTGCTCCACACCCGCGCGGGTCACGACCGTCATCGTAAAGAGCAGATTCGATTCGTCCGCCGTCAAATCTCCAATCGACTGGCCATACAGTTCGGCCGGTCCCTCCTGCGTCACCGAGAGCAGCACTTTCCAAAGCTGCCTGAAGTTCTTCATTTCCGGCGCGTGACCGGTCTCCTTTTCGACCACGCGCAGACTGTCGTTGTCCGCGCCCGAAAGCTCAAAAGTAACCGAAACGTCAGCCGATTCAAAGGCCAGCGATTTCACTTTTTGAATGTTGATCTGGAAAATATTCGGGCTGACCCATTTTTCCAGTTCCCATTCCAGAAAATCAACCGTGATCTGCTCGACGCGCGCGATGATGCCGAACGTGTAGGAAGCGGCATAGTAGAAGTAACTGCCCGACTCGTCCTGCTGTTTTTCGCTGAACGTGATGTAGTTTTCAATCAGCCCCACGGGGTTCCCGTCGTCGTCCGTCTCGGCATTGACCGCGTACAGCGTGTACGCCGGTTTCAAAAGCCCGAACTTCTCAAGCGTTGCGTCGTCAAGGTCTATGGCGACCGTCTTGGAACCCGAAAAATCGCAGAAGCGGGTCAGCACGTCATCGTAATTCGTGCCCGCCGGATACTCGGCCGGATAGGTCAGCCGATGCACGCTCATCGCGGCGAGATCGCTGCGCTTATCCGGATCCAGATACTCGGCGCCGATGAAAACATCCTCGCCGCGGCCGAGCAGGAAGGTCTGCATCAGATAATAGGTGTTTATCGCGGACGGATACGCGAGCAGCGGACGGATCAGGTTTGAGGAGGGCGCGAGCAGATCGTTTTCGATGCTGTCGTCGAGCACATAGATCGCGTTTCGCCCCTCATAGCGCGCATAATAGCCGTCGCCCGCCGGGGTTTTGTCCCCGATGTAGACGATATGCCGCCGCCCCGTCGTGGATTCGAGCACAAAATAGGTCTCGCTCTCTTCGGGCGTCAGACCGTATTTATAAAAATCCTCCTCGGTCACCGCGGCGTTGAACGTGGACAGCGTGTAGCCCGCGTTGACGACCATCTGCGCAAAGCGTTCGGGATCGACCAGCAGGTTTTCATGTCCCTCAAGAACAAGGCCGTTGTCGCCGCGCACGAATTTATAGGAACCGTGCTCGTTTTTGACATAGAGCGTCTTGACATACTCGGAGGTGATCTGGTCAAACATCTGCACCCGGCCGCCGTGTCCGGAGACCTCGCCCGGAACCAGCGAAGTCTCCGGGGTGGTTTCGGCCGGTTCGGGCGTCTTCGTCAGCGGGACCACCGCGAAAAAGTATGCGCAGAGCAAAAGCACAAACACGCCCAAAAATACGAAAATCAGGGTTTTGCGGTTTTTCATCTGTACTTTCTCCTTGTGGTCACGACCACGCCGCAGACCGCGGCGCAGAGCGGAATGACCGTAATCAGCAGCACCGCGGCGCGCACAGCTTCGGCGTTGGTCATATCTTCGATCTTCGTGTTCGCAAACTCCTTGAACGGAATATCGCAGGGCACCTTTTCGCGTCCCATGACGCGCAGCGCGTAGTAGAGGATATTCTCGTTGGCGTAGGCGTTGGACTCAAGGTAGTCCGCCGAGGTGAAATAGCTCGTGTTCGCCGCCATCACATAGGAATAATAGGTATCGTTGTCCCGCGTGTTCATATCGCGCGTGATGGTCATCAGATTGTAGCTGCCCGCGGTGTCGATGGTCTTGCCGTTTTCGCTCAGGTGCGCCGAGGGGTAGGCGGTCAGCACGGCCGAAAGCTCGCGGTAGGCATTGTTGCCGCCGTAGATATAGGTGTTGGTCGCATTTCCCTCGTCGTCTATTCCGGCGACATAGAGGGGCGAAACATTGACAGGCCCCGCGTTTTTCACAATGGTTTTGGGCGCGGAGGGCAGGCTGCTGATGTCTGAATGCACGCTCGCGGCGAGCGTGCCCGACGGATAGGCGGCCACCAGCGAGCGGCCGTCGGCCGTGAGCGAGTTCGCGGTGTCCACAACGACGCCGTCCCCGAACACGATCCCCCACTCATAGAGAAATTCCTCTAAATTTTTGAGGTATCCGGTATCGGAATCCTTGAATACCATCAGCGTGCCGTCATCCTCCAGGAAGCGGTCGATCTTGGCAATCTCGGACACCGCGTCCTTGTCGTGGATGTTGTAGCCCGAAAGATCGTATTTCGGCGCGTTGATGATGATCAGGCGGCAGTCGTCGGCGATTTCCTCTTTGGTGAGGTCGATCGTCTTGACATCAAAGCCGGCCTTGACGATCGTATTGATAAAGGCTGCGGGCGCGGACTCGCCGTGACCGGTAGTGAAATAAGCGGTAGGCGTCTCGTCGGCCGTGACCGCGAGAAACGCGGCGGCAAAGATCTCCTCGCCGTTGTACGCCCAGGTCGAACCGGTGGTCGGGTCGGTCACGAAAAACGCATCCGCCGCATACACGCGAAATTCACTGCCGCTTTCCACAATCACGTTGGTCGTCTTAATCGTGGAAACGTCGGTATATTTATATTTGGATACCAATTGCGGCTCCAAAATCGAGTTGATATAGCGCACCGTGACGTTGGGAAACTCCTTTTCGATTTCGAGCGCGGTGTTGCTGATATAGCGCATCGTGGCGGAGGACTCGATATAGTCGCGCTCATGGCAGAACGTAATCGTAATCTCCTCCTCGGCCTCGGAGATGATCTCCTTGGCCGCGTCTGAGAGCGTCCAGAGTTCGGTATCGGTCAGGTCGGCGTACAGCGTATAGCGCGCGGCAAGCACCGTAAAAATTACGTTGAGCATCACGACAATGCCCAGCACCGCCGCGGTGAATACCGTGGAGAGCGAGGTGTATTTGAAGCTTCTTTTTTTCAGTACGTTCATGCGGGCACCTCCTTTATGCGCCGTACCGGCGGCGCTCATAGATGCGCGCGGTCAAAAACAGGAAAATAAAGCAGACCGAGGCGTAATAGAGCAGCGCGGAAAAATCGAAAAATCCGTTGGTAAAGTTCGCATAGCGGCTGTAAATCGAGAACCAGGAAAGCACGAAACGCAGCGGATACCACGGGATCAGCGAATTCAAAAAGCCGATGCAGAGCAAAAACAGCAGAATGCCGAACGTGCCGATCGCCGCGGCCAGCTGGTTTTCGGTCAGGGCGGAGACAAACATGCCGATGGCGATAAACGCGGCGCCGACCAGCGTCAGCGCAAGGATGTTGCCGAGGATAATGCCGCCCTCAGGATCGCTGTACAGAAACAGCGTGATATAGGAGAGCGAACAGAGCAGATTGGCGCCCGCGAAAACGGTAAAGGCGGCGAAAAACTTGGCCGCGACCATCCCGCCGATTGAAACCGGCGCGGTCAGAAGCAGCTGCTCGGTTTTCAGCTTGCGTTCCTCCGAAAACAGCTTCATGGTCAGCACGGGCAGCGCGATCATCAGGATAAACAGCATAATGGTGAAATACAGCGACACATCATTGGTCGCCGAAAGCAGGGTCGTCACCGAAAAGGCGGCGGCGCTGAGCGCGACGATCACGGCCAGAAACACATAGCCGACCGCGCTGGAAAAATACGAGCGGAGTTCCCGCTTATAAATCGCAAACATCACGCTTCCTCCTTATCCACAATTTTGAGGAACACGTCCTCAAGACTCATGCCGACCGGCTCAAGGCCGAAAAGCGGCCAGTTCTTCTCGGCCAGCGCGTAGAAGAGCGCCTTGCGCACGTCGATGCCGCTCTTGGTCTCGATAAGGTAGGCGACGGCGTCGCCGTCCCGCTCGGCCAGCGCCTCGCAGAGCATGACGCCGGGCAGCTTTTTCAGCACCGGCAGCACTTCGGACTGCGGGCCGCAGATCGTGGCCTTGTAGCGGCGGTTGTCCTCAATAAATTTATTGATCTCCTCGGTTTTGCCGTCCGCGACGACGCGGCCGTGGTTGATGATAATCATCCGGTCGCAGACCGCCTGCGCCTCGGAGAGAATATGCGTGCTCAAAATCACGGTGTGCGACCGTCCGAGCGTGCGGATCAGGTTCCGCACTTCGATGATCTGTTTCGGGTCAAGCCCGATTGTGGGTTCGTCGAGGATAATCAGCGGCGGATTGCCGATCAGCGCCGCGCCGATGCCCACGCGCTGCTTGTAGCCCTTGGACAGGTTGCGGATCACGCGCCGGCGCACGTCCGAGATGCGCACGGCCTCGCAGATTTCATCGAGATGCGCGCGGCGCGGCAGCGTACAGCCCCGCAGTTCATAGACAAAGCGGAGATATTCGTCCACCGTCATTTCGGGGTACAGCGGCGGCTGTTCGGGCAGATAGCCTATTTTCTTCTTCGCCGCGGTTGGATTTTGCAGGATCTCCTCGCCGTCAACATAGACCTCGCCGAAATTGGAGGATATGTACCCGGTCACGATGTTCATCGTGGTGGATTTTCCCGCGCCGTTCGGACCGAGAAACCCGACGACCTCGCCCGCTTCAACCGAGAAGCTGACGCCGTCGAGCGCCGTCGCACGGCCGTATTTTTTTACAAGATTTTCGACCTTTAGCATGGATGCGCTCCTTTTCTGTGGAATTGCATACAAATCTAACATAGGATTATAGCACAAATTCCCCCAAAAATCAACCGTCCTTTTGTGAATGTTATAAGAAGTGCCGCAATATTTTGTTTCGGGCGCGGAGGCGTTCGACCCGCGCACATGCGCGCAGAAAAAATTTTCCGAAAATTTCAAAAACAGGCTTGACTTTTTAAAGACGGCCTGTTATAATGCTCATGTTACCTAAGACAGCAGGTTACGGTAAAAGCCTATGGCTTTCCTGCCGAGGGATGCATTATAAAACTGTTTTTATAATCTTTCTGTCGGTATGCCTGCGTCTTACCGTAGAAAGATTTATTTTTTTGGTACGACGGAGGTGAAAATACAATGCCAAGCAAGAAGATTCTGGAAGAGAAGCAGGCGGCGGTCGCCGCGCTGGCCGAAAAGATGAAAAACGCGGCCGCGGGAATCGTCGTTCAGTATCAGGGAATCACGGTGGAGGACGATACGAAGCTCCGCGCGGCGCTCCGTGCGGCAGGCGTGGAATACAGAGTTCTGAAAAACACCATTACCGGCAGAGCGTGCGATGAGATCGGTTACGGCGCGATGAAAGCGCATCTGGAGGGCATGACCGCCCTTGCGATCAGCGAAAACGATCCGGTTGCACCCGCCAAGATTCTCAAAGAGTATGTCGAGAAAGTTGAACCGTTCCAGTTCAAAGTCGGTTTCGTTGACGGCGAGGTTATTGACGTAGCGACCATCGAAGAACTGGCGGATACCCCCTCGAAGGAAGTCATGGTCGGCAAGATCATGGGCAGTCTCCAGTCGCCGCTGTATGGCCTTTGCTATGCGCTGCAGGCGATTATCGACAAGAGCGGCGAGGCCGCGCCCGAAGCGGCTGAGGCCGCCGAGGCACCCGCAGAGGCGTAATCCGGCGATCATCACCGGCTTTACGGATGATTTTTACAAAATATGGATTCACATAGGAGGATTGAAAAATGGCTACTGAAAAAATTGCAAACATTATGGAAGAGATAAAGACTCTGACCATTCTGGAAATGAAAGACCTTGTTAAAGCGCTCGAAGAGGAATTCGGCGTATCCGCAGCGCCTGTTGCGGTTGCCGCTGCCGGCGCTGCCGCTCCCGCTGCTGAGGAAAAGACCGAGTTCGACGTTATCCTCAAGGCTGCCGGTGCGCAGAAGCTGGGCGTTATCAAGGTTGTCCGCGAGCTGACCGGTCTCGGTCTGAAGGACGCGAAGGACCTTGTTGAGGCTGCTCCGAAGACGATCAAAGAGGGCGTTTCCAAGGATGAGGCGGAGAAGATCAAAGCGGATCTCACCGCTGCCGGCGCCGAAGTCGAAGTGAAATAAGTTTGCCGATTTGAAAAAAGGATTCCGAAGGGAATCCTTTTTTTATGAACGCCGCAAACCTTGGTTTTGCGACGATGGGGACGCGTTCACTCGCGTCGTCGCGCCGCCTTCGGCGGCACTCGCGCGCCCGCAAGGTGTTTACAAGGCGGCGCATGTCCGCCTTGTAAACGTATTTTTGTTTGCAGGGTGCAAAAAACCGCGTCGGGAAATTTTCCATTTTCCGACGCGGTTTTGTCGTTTCAGCGCGCTTTGGCAAACCGCACTTTTGTCATTTTCAGCCGTTTTCCGGACAAGCGTTTGACTTCACACACTTTGTAAAAGCGCTGCCGTCCGGTTTTTCAACCGTATAGCAGTATTTTTCATAGTCTACCGTCACCTTGGTGCCGTCCGAATAGGTCGTGCGGTACAGGGTGTCCGAAAGCTTCTCGTGATTGTCCATAAATTCATACTGGAGATACTGAAGCGGCTGATATTCGTCATATCCGGCTCTCAGCGCCGCGACACTGCGCGTAATTTCCGCTTCTGAACTATTGTACAAATCCTCGACGCCCATCCAGTCGCGGCCGGGGCCGAATTTGCTGTTGAAGTAGAACAGCGGCCGTCCGCCGTACTCGATGAAAATCAGGTTCTGCTTTGCGTCCTTAATCGGATAATTGACCGTGGAAGCGGTGGGATTGGAAAGGACAATTCCGTGATAAACCAGCTGCCAAAACGGAATTCCCTCCTCAAACAAAGGATTGATCCACCGGGACATATCCTTGGTTCGCATCCCGATGTACAAAATCGCGTCCATGTCGGCGATCATGTAATCCATGAAGCCCTCCGACTGGTAGCCGCCGAACAGGTTTCTCGACAGCTGCACGATCTTGCGGTAATATTCCTGCGCCTGCTTTCTCGACACGGGATGCGCGGGGTCCGCGCACTTTTCGGGAATATAGGCGGTCAATTCGTCTACATAGTGCAGCCCCTCAAAGCCGTAGCCGCGCACGACCGGCAGATCCTCTTTCGCATACCGCTCATAGGCGCGTCTCGGACAGACGGCGTACGGCTCGCCGCCGTTCAGTCCGTTCGCCTTGTAAATATCGCGCACAAAGGGATAATACTCGCCCTTTTCGTTCCTGCGCTTTGCGAGGTCGCAAATGTCAAAATTGTTTGCAATCTCGTATGCGCCGCAGCTGACGGTATGGCAGACCACCTGATACCCAAGTCTCTGCGCCCTTGCGATAAATTTGCGCAGTTCATCGTCGCCCCCGTAGCGCGGATCGCTCGGATACTGCTGCGGGAAGCGCCCGTCATGCCCGCCGACCGCCCAGCCGACAAGACAGATCTCGGCCCTTTCGATGCCCGCCGCCTGCATTTCGTCCACGATTTTATGCAGCTGCGCTACCGTGCAGGTGACGTGCAGCGGCGGCTCGTTTTCAAGCGTCTGATGGCGCACGGGCGTCGGAATCGGCTTCCATCCCATGCGAACGCGAATCTCTATAGCTTCCGCCGCGCGGCGGAGCGGCTCGCGCGCCTCGGCGCGGTCGCGAAGCGGAACACACCCTTTAATGTCCATCTGATATTTGCGGTACAGTTTTGCCATTTCGGGGTAGCCGGCGTTTGGCATTTTATAAAAGAATACCGAAATATCCTCCTCCGGCATATCCCCCTGAAGCTCAAACTGCGGGCAAATGCTGTATACGCCGTCTTTCAGCCGGACGCGGAAATGCGCGTCCGCCGCCTGCCCCTCGACCCGAACGAACACGCCCCGCTCGCTTCCGCCGAGGCCGCACACGGGCATCGCCGAAAGCCAGGAGAGAAACTCGCTCTCGGCCTTTTCGTCAAAATGGCAGAGCATGAAACCGTTGCCGAAATTGGTCGGAAAGACGAAATAGCCCGCTTCCCCGACTTTTGCCCGCAAAAGCTCGGTTTCCAGCACGACCGTTTCGCAGGCAAAGCCCTCAAAAAGCCGTTTCGGTACGCTCACCTTCAAAATATTGCCGTAATCCTCGACCGTATGCTTCAGCACACGGATCTCGCCGCCGCGGGCTGTCGCGGTCACTTTAAAATTTTCCATTTTTGCCCCTATCTCTGCTTTGCAGACTGTCATTTGGTCAAAGCGCGGTCGTTTACATCGACGCATTCCACCGAATCGATCCGCAAAAGCTTTCGGCCTATATCAATTGTGACCTGATTCTGCGTTTCGCCGAGATAAACGGGAATATATACGCAGTCGTTCGGTTTCCCGTAGTCTGCAAGACCGGTCTTGCAGAAGGGCACCGTGTTGAAGCTGTCGCCGTTGACCGTAATCGCCGCATTGACGACGCCGCCCGTCGTGTTGGCAAACGTGACCTTGAGGTATACCTCTTTTTTCTGCTTGCCGCTCACGGTCAGATTGATTTTTCCGGTATAGGTTCCCGTACCGTCGCCGTCCGAGGTAATCTCGACCGCGCCGAGCTTTTTCTCCTCGATGCGGACAAGCGAAAGCTGGTCAAGATACGCCGTGCCCGGATCCGCCTGCGCGGGGAGCAGCATACCGATCTCCATCGTATCGGCCGTCGCCGTAAATACCAATTCTCGATTGACATAACCGCTCTGATTGAACACGGATGCATTGGCGTATTCTTTGCCGCCGACCTCTCTTGCAAAGAGATGGGCGGTCGTCTTCATATTGGCCAGAATCCACCCGCTAAGGCGGTAAGTTTGGCCGACCGCAAGGCCGCTTATCGTCGTATAGATCCCGTTCTGCGCCGTCGCGGAGGTATTGATTTCAACCGCGCCCTTGCCGTACATAACCGTGGAGGACGCTTTTACCGCGCCGCGCTCCCCGAAGGCTGTATAGCCGTCAAGGCCGCTTTCAAAGTCGTAGTTGCGGATGGCGACGCTGTCGCCTACCCGGAGCTTCTGCTTCGGAATATAGTACATGCCGTTTTCGACCTTGCCGCCCGCCTCGATGAGAATCTTTTCGTAGTTTTCACAGTAAAGGTCGATCACGTCCGAGATCTTGTAGCGCTCCGGCAGTCCCTCGGCAAACATCCAGACGCCGTTTGTCGTGTTCGGGATCGCCTTGTTGATGATCTCGCCCTTGCCGTCCTGCCAGGTGAGCGCGAGCGCGTATTCGGGGATCGCGTCGAGCCCGCCGATGATGCCGAGGATCGGCAGCATAATCGTTCCGCGCGTGTCATAACCACAAAGCGAGAGAATCTTTGCGGTTTCGGTATAGTCGCCCTCGCCGTAGAGCAGCGCGACCAGCATAAAGGCAAAGTTCACCTCGACCCGTCCCTGCTCGTTTGTGGACGCGCCGATGTTCAGATAATAGAAATCGCGGGCGCATTGCTTTTCGGCAAGGATCAGCGCGCGCCGGAAACTGTTCGGAACTTGCTCGTAGATTTCAAACACCGTATCGACGACGTATCGCTCATACGAATCCGCCGGGAAAATCTCAGCCGCCTTGCGGATCAGCGAGGGAATGTCCTTTTCAAAATAGGCCATTGAGGACATGGTTACAACAAAATCGGTCCAAAGCACATTGTCGGAGTTGCCCGTTACGCGGGCAAAGGTTTTGCTAAGATCGAGCGCGACATTGGGCATACCGGCGGCCGACATGCCGAGGCCGTCGTTGCCGATCCAGGGTTCCTGCGCCCACGGGTACTTGTTGCCGTACTCGCCGTTGCCGAGGAACGGGGCGACATAGCGGTATGTGCTCGCCAAATAATACGCGCCCGCAAAGCGCTGACCGCCGCCCATATCCCAGGGCTTATACTTGTCTGCCCAGCCGTCGGTGATAACCTTGGTCACGACCGTGCCGTACTCGGCGTACATATCCGAGAGGATATGCTGACTCAGCGTGTCGATGCTGAACGCATCCGCAATCCAAAGATCCCACATCTGCGTGGACGAATTGTAAAAGGACTTGACGATTTTTGCATGGAACGGGTTGGCCTGCGCGTCGTTTCCGTGACAGATGCCGAGCCACCAGCCGTCCGGCATGGCGATTCTCGGAGAGCCGTCCTTGTTCCAGACATATTTATAGTCGGACAAAAAGCCGATGATCTGCGAGAGGTAGCCCGCGGTGGTCTTGTCTCGGTACTCCGCCGCGGAAATTACATAGTAGCCGTCCTCTTCGGTAAAAATGTCCTTTATCGGCGTTTTGGTATCGGCCTCCTTTGCGGCAAGCGCCTTTTTTGCCGCGTCTGCAAGCGCTTCGGCGGTAAACGCCTTTGAAAGGATCAGGTTCTGATACACCTGATTGCCGTTTTTCGCGATGGCATAGAGCGTGTTCCACGTGATTTCAAGCGCATCTCCCCGGTCAAAGGCGGGACATGCGCTGTCCACGCTCAGCATACCGATCCCCTTCGCGAAAGCGAACGGGTTATTCCATTCAAAGCCGTCGGCGCGCTCGCTGTAGCCGATAGCACGGAGCAAAAAGGTGACGAACTGCGCCGCGCTTGTTTCGCCGTCCGGGTCAAACTCGGTCGCAGAGCGTCCCTCGGTGATGCCGGCCGCATAGGCGTAGCCCACATAGGGGGACGCCCACGCGGGCACATCCCGAAACGGATGCGAAGCGTTTTTGTCGAGCGCCTCCTGCTCCTTGCCGAGCAGACGGATGACCTGAACGACCGTCTGCACGCGGGTCATTTTATCTTTCAGGCCGAAGTTGGTTCCCGTCGTGTCGTAGCCCTTGGCAAGTCCGAGGCTGAACAGTCCAACGGCGTATCCGTAATCGCTGTCGATGTCGGGACGCACGGTCGGCGCGCTGACATGCCCCGCAACCGAAACGGTGAATCCTGTTTCACGGAGAAAGGCGGTATCGGTAAATGCCGACGTGTCGATGTTGAGAAACGCGCTGCCCGAATAAGCGCCGAGACTGAATTTTGCGCCGTTTGCGAAAGTACCGCCGTTTATCGTAAAGGTCGCGTCGCCCCACAGCTTGCCCGGCTGACGGCTGTGCGCCGGATCGGTCTCAGGCGTTGACTCGGTACCGATCAGCGCGCCCTCGTACTGCGAAACATAAATCGTGGATCCGTTAAACGTTCCGCCGTTTACGGTGAGGTAAACATTTCCGCTGATGTCGGACCGGTTCGACGCAAGGCCGGGATTTACCGTGCGGCTGTTGATCTCGCCGCCGTTAAAAATCATATATACGCTGCCGTTGATCGGCGCCGCGTCGCAGGCAATGATGTTGCCGTCTATCGTTCCGCCGTTGACAACGAGGCTTACATCGCCCACCGTAGTCGTCCTGACGCCGCGGTTGCCGAGGCGGATCAGCTGCCAGCAGCCCCCGTTTATCGTGATGCTGCACGGGCGGGTATCGTCGCAGACGGCGTATGCATTGTCGTACGAGCCGCCGGTAATCCCCAGCCACTCATAAGCCGTGCTGCTTCTCGTACATTCAACGCCCGCACCCATGACCAGCGCATTTCCGTTTGCGGTGATCACGCGCGAGCCTTTGCTTGTGATGTCAAACTTGATCTGGTCAAAGAAAGTGTCGCCGCCAAGCGAGATGCAGTTGACCGCGTCGCTCGAAAAATTCAGTTTCGCGCCCTGCGCGCGATAGTCCGCGCCGTCCCAGACGCTGGTGATTTTGATCCAGCCCTCCCATTGTGAAAGCTCGGCCTCGTCCACATGCAGTTCGCCGCAAACGACGGCGACGCCGCCGTTTGGCAGTGCGGCGGCGGCCGCCTCCAGGCTGCCGAGCGGCGAGGCGGCGCTTTTGCCGTCTCCGCCGCCGTTGTCCGCAAGGTAAACGACGCTCGCGCCGTTTGGAATTTCCGGAGACACGCCCTTACAAAAGAGGTCGGTTCCGACGTCGGGCGCCGGTTTTCCCTCCATGACCGGATTTTCTCCCGGAGAGGTCTCGGAGCCGGGATTTACAACCTGGCCTATTTTTTCCGTTCGGTTGTCTATAACCGTTCCCTCCCCCGTAATCTCTTTGAACCGGCCGCCGTTGAGAATCAGCGTCGATCCCTTCTGCACCTCTATCGCCATATAAATATCGGTATCATAGGCCGGGTTTGGCACGCAGTTCACGCCCTCGCCGACAACGAGTGTGGAATTGTTGGTCACCTTGATGGTGTTGTGTTCGCGATACTCGTTGTAGAGGATCAGATCGTCCAAAATCACGTCGCTCTGAAACGCGAGGTACGCGCCCGCTTTCATCTTGAACACGTTGTTGGATATGCCGTTGCCGGCTTTTCCGGCTGAGGCCGTATAATCGACGCCCTGATAATTTGACGTAATCCGCAAAGGACCGTTCAGCGCCGGAACCGTATAATCGGTTCCGATATAGAGCTTGTTTTTTATGACAAGCGTGCCGCCGTTTGGCAAAAGCGAAATCGTCTGACTCAGAGATTTGCGCGGCGCGTCCGGCGTCACGCCCGCGGCGCTGTCATCTCCGCCCGCGCCGGAATGAAAGGCGATATACGCAACATCCTCGGATGTAATCACGGGAATATCCGCCGCGCATACCGCGGGCAAAATGAGCGCCGCAAGCAGCGCAATTAAAAGAACAGACCGTATTTTCTTCATGGCAGAAACCTTTCACATTTGGATTTTTTAAGGATGCTTTATTATACAATGGAATACAAATGTCCGACAATGTAGAAATCAAACGAATCCATTGTATTTTTTTTCCGCAAAGGAAAGCGCGGCAAAACAAAAGGGACGCGCATCCGTCCCGCAAGAAAGCGTCGGAGCAGGTCCCGCAATAAGGATCTGCTCCGATGCGCTGAATAAGCGGCCGCTTTATTTTGTAATGGTCGCGGTGCTGGTATTGCCGTCCCAGGCAACCGTGCCGCCGAGCGCCTCCGCTACAAAACGGACAGGCAAATACGTTCTTGAGTTCTCGATGAACGCAGGCGCGTCCAGCGGCTTTTCTTCGCCGTTGATCGTTGCGGTTGTCGCGCCTATGGTGATTTTGATTTCAATGTCGCCGCAGGTGAGCGTCGCCGTGCTGGTATTGCCGTCCCAGGCAACATCAGCGCCCAGGTTTTCGGCCACAAAGCGGACGGGGAGCATCGTGCGGTCCTGACGGATAATCGGAGCGGCATCCAGCGCTTTGGCAACGCCGTTTACATAGCCGTTCATGTCGCCGATCGTCATTT
>URDS01000059.1 GCA_900546635.1 uncultured Eubacteriales bacterium
AACTGGGTATAAGGATAGATCTTCCATCGCCAAAATCGAAAAGGGTGAAGTCGATCTGGCAGAGTCAAAAATCCGTGAGTTTGCAAAGGCATTAAAAATTACTCCGCAAGAACTTATGGGGTGGGATGATCCAGATACCGACATATCCATCGATGAAACGTTTGAAAGAATATGTGAATTCTACAATATTTTAAATCCGGAGGGAAAAGCAGAGGCGTTAAAACGAATATCAGAATTATCTCAGATTTTGCAATATTCCGCTAACCATAAAGCTGTTGCTATTCCAATGGCGATTCCATACGATACCCTCTTGGCTGCTGCTCGCAATGATCATGCCGATGATCCTGATGAGACAGAAAAGATGCAGACTGATATGAACCTTCTGAAAAGACCTAAAAAAAAGGATGATGCGAATTGACCTATGAGAACTTACTGCAGGAAGCTGCCGATGAAAATGTATATGTAATAGAAGTAAATCCAAGATCATCTAGAACAGTACCTTTTATATCAAAAGCAACAGGATATTCGTTAGCAGATATAGGAACACTAGTAATGCTAGGTAAAACATTAAAAGAACAAGGAATAGAAAAAACGTATCCAGAAGAAAAGAAAAAATGGTATGTAAAAGCTCCTGCATTTTCTTTTTCTAAATTAAATGGAATGGATACATATCTATCACCAGAAATGAAATCAACAGGAGAAGCAATAGGATATGATACAAAACTTACAAGAGCATTATACAAAGCACTTCAATCATCAGGAATGAATTTAGCAAATTATGGAACAATACTTGTAACAATTGCCGATAAAGACAAAGGAGAAGCTTTACCTTTAATAAGAAGATTTTATAATCTAGGATTTAATATAGAAGCGACAAAAGGAACAGCAATATTCTTAAAAGAACATGGAATTAGAACAAGACTAAAGAAAAAAATAAGTGAAGGTAGCGAAGAGATACTAGACTCAATGAGAAAAGGATATGTAAATTACGTAATAAGCACAAGAGATGTAGATGCAATAGACCAAGAAACAGATGGTAGCATAATAAGAAGGTGTGCAGTAGAAAATAATATAGCAATGTTTACAGCTTTAGATACAGTAAGGGTATTGCTAGATGTATTAGAGGAAATAACATTATGCATATCAACAATAAATGAATAAAATTTATAGATACAAATATTACAAAGTGGAAGAATAAAATTAAGTAAAAAAGCCGAAAAATGTTTCAAGTATTTATTCATTTTTCCCATATGACCGGTCACGATATTATTTTGCCCGATCATCCGAGAAAAAAACGCTTAATTTCTGTCAGTACAGCAAAAGACTGCCGCGACCAAATCAAGCGTTTTTAACGATCTCATTTATTGTTGAATGTATTGTAAATTAAATACGTTCCGTCTACCAGACGAAGATAAAAAGTCATATCCATATAATCTCTGTAATCTTTCAGGCCCGTATATTTCAACACCTGTGTCAGCGTTACTCGGCAGGAAAAAACATTTTCGCCGTACGCATAAAATTCAGAAACGGTGACATCCTCAAAAGAATAACTGTTATGATCGATTACCCAAACGGTTTCCGCAGTTCGAATATTGGTATATAAAGCAGATTCTGGATCAAAATATTTTTTGATTTGAGCAAAACTGGTGTCGTTTTGCATATAAGTCGCATACGCTTTGGCGGCCGCAGCCACATACTCGCCGTAATTTGCGGCAAGTGCATCATCATAAATCAAGCCTGCGACATAAACGTCTTCTTTTTCCTCCAAAACAATCTGCGCTTCATTTCCCGTCGCATTCTTGACTGCAAACTGCGGAACGCCGCAAAGGTTCTCGAACGTATACGTAGTATACACAACGCCCTCCGTTCCCTCGGGCATAAATTTCACGGAATCCGTCTCGATACGATCGCCTTCGCAGTATTCCTCAGAAGCCTCGATACCGTTCACCGATACCGTATATGAAGCCGGAATGCGAATCGAATAACTATGGAGCAGCGCAGCATCCAATTTCAGATCGGAAAGCGAATACAAATCAAACCCATGTTCGGTTTTTTCACCGCTCTTGACAATCAAAAAGGAAGCAAAACGGGTATCTCCCAAACGAACAATGTACTGTATATGATCGTTGAGTCCGGTAGAGACGCTCAGCATGGTAAATTCTTTCCCCGAGGTCAACTCCGTAAAATACGCCGCAGCGCGCGTTTGAGTTTCAAACTTTGAAATTTGATCTTCAAACAATTGCGCAAGAGACGCGCCGTCACCAGAAACAAAGTTACTTTGAAAAAAGTCTTCGGCGACATACTTATATTGTGAATCTTCATATTCCTCCAATACATCCCGCAAAAAGAATTTGCCCACTTCCACAAGAATGAAAACAAGCACGGTAACCGCAAGCAGGATCGTCCAAAATAAGGATATTTTCTTTGTCTTCATTTATTATTCCCCTGAAACCATGAAAAATGTAGGAATTTTTCTCGGTGTTGTAAAAGCTTTATACTTATTTACCAATCCCTGTTTCTGATATTGGTCCAATTTGTCTGTATCAAAGCTATATTTTTCAAAATAATTTTCATAGTACATCATGGTAGAAGAACCGCCGTCCAGCATTGCCGCCGTTATCGCACCATAGTCAACCATAATGTCAATCACATCATTATGCGTGGCGCCGAGACTGCTCGCACTGCGGCCGTCAGTCACTAAAAAAATAATCGTACCATCGGCGCGCTGACCGATCGCAGTGCGCTGCGCCGTTCCGGTATTTTTATCAGCATAATACAGCGCGACTTCCCCGCCGTCATTGGTAATCAACACATTTCCGGTTTGAAAGCAAACACCGTCCCGGATACCGAGCGTTTCGGCCTCCGCCGGCGTCATGCCCTCAGAAACAACAAGGCGGTTTTCTGTATCCAGTCCGATGAAAGTTCGTTTGTTGTGTCCGTCATTCCAGACCCTCTGCCCTTCAGAATAGGTTAGGCCGATTGGATTGTCACCGGTTCCCACGCCGCCTGCATCATGAAATTCTCCGCCGTTGATCGCGGCCACAGCGCCGTACTTTTTCGCCGCGTCAAAAATTTTGGCACCCTGTTTTCCGCTTTTAAAATCACTGGATATTCCGACAAAGACGCGGGACGGATCCTGAATCAACAATACATATGCTTTATATGTGCTGCCGTTGATCGTTTCAAAGCGCATCCCGTCAATCGCGTTTTCCCATTCGTCAACCGCTTCTTTCTCATCCGGTGGGGTAACATAATCGTCTATAGAAACGGTGTCCTTACTGACAACCTTACTGTCGGCAACAATTTTCTCAACGGTTTCCCGATCCAAAAATAATCCCGGCACCCATTTTGTGGCGCTTGCCTGCATAGCGGACAAAACAAGCAAATCGCGCACCGTGGTACTCGGCCCGTGCGCCACTACGGCCACGGCGGAAAACAACGAATATAAAAACAATACGACCACAAGAGCAATACACACAAACACACGTCCTACAACGCGGCCGGCCGTCATTCTTTTCTTATACGTTCGTATTTTTCGTCCTTCTCTATTTTCCGTCATCTATTTTTCCTCCCGAATACCCATGTTTGCTGAAGCCGAAAACTGATTACAAACAAAACCAAATCCACCAAAGCATTCATCAATGTGATCAAAAAAGGAGAGCCGATAGACAAAATATCTTTGAACAGCACCGTAACCCCCACGGAAATCAATAAAATCGGAATCGCAAGCGCATAGTATTTGGCTACAGTTTGAGAAATACGCTCTTCCGAATGAAATACTTTTTTCCAATTCAAAAGAAAATTCACAAAGGATGAACAAATACGTGCAATTCCCTTTGATGCCAAAACAATGATATTGCCTAAGAAGCCGTCTTGCAGATCAATATCAAATGCATGCGAAAGAATCATAAGAAACGCGAAAAGCAATACAATGTCCACAACAAAAGAAATCACGGAACTCGCCACAAATTTTAAAATCAGCGAATAAATTTTAACAGAATCCATAAATGGCCTGAAATGCGAAGTCTTGTTTTCCTCAATGTATACCGTCCGAATCGGCACTTCACGATACGGGATTTTTCGAGCCTGCATTTCCAAAAGCATATTGGTTTCATATTCAAAGCGCTCACCGGCCACCTCAAGCATTGCCTGATACCAACATGCCGGAAATGCCCGAAGCCCTGTCTGCGTGTCCGATATTTTCAAACCGCAAAATATTTTAAACACAAAAGAGGTAATTCGATTTCCGTATCGACTGCGCTTCGGCACATGCGGCAGTGAAAAATCACGACAGCCTAAAATCACGGCGTTCTCATACTGCACCATAGCCTCGGCGCAGCTTAAAACATCGCTCGCATCGTGCTGTCCGTCGCCGTCCACCGTAACCGCGCCGAGCGAGTCTTTTCGGTGTTCCGAAATATAGAGAAAAGCGGTTTTCAGCGCCGCCCCCTTGCCTCGATTCACTTCATGCGCCAACAATGTAATATGTTCATTCGGCAAGGGAAAATTTTTCAGACATTCCGCGCGGCTGCCGTCGTTCACAAGAATCAGATCCGTAAAACCGACTTCGAGCAATGCGTCCACCGTTTGCTTTAACTTTTCATCCGGATCAAGAGACGGAATAATAACAGAAATTTTACTGAGTATATCCTTTTGCATATATTCTCCTATTTTTGACCGCTTAGAATTTTCAGCGTATCGTAAAGATCATTGACGCCAATCAGTTTCTTATCGGTTTTAAAAGCTGCTTTCTTTTCATTTTTTTTCGGATAGACAATTTGTCCGAATCCCAGCCGCGCCGCCTCACGCACGCGATAATCAAAATGCGCAACAGCCCGACATTCGCCTGATAACCCGATTTCTCCAAATGCAATCAAATCGTCCGGTAAAATCTGATCGGTAATACCCGAAAT
The DNA here is from genome assembly GCA_900546635.1 of uncultured Eubacteriales bacterium. Lineage (GTDB taxonomy): Bacteria > Bacillota > Clostridia > Oscillospirales > CAG-272 > UMGS902. The sequence continues at coordinate 4,914 of URDS01000059.1, forward strand.
CAGCGCGAGCGCAATCGCCAAATCGGCAGAGGGCTCGTCCAGCCGCAAGCCGCCCGTTACATTCAGATAAACATCATTTTGATAAAACTTCAGTCCGAGGCGTTTTTCGAGAACCGCAATAATCAAACACATCCGATTATAGTCCACTCCGCCCGCAGTGCGTCTCGGTACGGCAAAAGCCGTCTGGGTCACTAAGGCCTGAACCTCCGCAATGATCGGCCGCGTTCCCTCCATAACACAGACAGCGCAGTTTCCCGATACATTTTTCGGTCGGCCGGAAAGCAGGGATTCCGACGGATTTTCCACTTGACAAAGACCGTTATCCGTCATTTCAAACACACCGATTTCATTGGTGGATCCAAAGCGATTTTTAATTGCACGGATAATCCGATACGCCTGCCGACGCTCTCCCTCGAAATACAAAACAGCATCCACCATATGTTCCAGCACTTTCGGTCCGGAGATGCCGCCCTCTTTGTTCACGTGTCCCACCAATATGACGGACAAGCCCTCATTTTTTGCTTTATTTATACAGGCCAGCGTTCCCTCTTTCACCTGTGTGATGCTGCCGGGTGCGCTTGTATACTTATCACTGTATACAGTCTGCACGGAGTCCACAACCAGTACATCCGGATGCAATTCGTCGCAGCGTTTTAAGATTTCGTCAATATTGGTCTCGGTTAATAGATATAACTTATCTGACCGTACACCCAGTCGTTTCGCGCGCAGTTTCAGCTGACCGCAGGATTCTTCGCCGGAAACATACAAAACGCACCGGTCTTGTCCCAAAACATTGCAAATCTGCATCAGAAGCGTTGATTTTCCGATGCCCGGTTCTCCGCTGATTAAGACAACCGAACCATGCACAAGACCGCCGCCGAGCACGCGATCCAATTCCGCATACCCCGTTTCATAGCGCATATATTCCGGCATCTCATATTCATCAAGCAAAATCGGTCGGCTTGCAGAACCCGAAGCTGTCTTTCGAGATGAAACGGAAATCGGTTCGGGCTGAGTTTCTTCCAGCGTGTTCCAAGCGCCGCAGGAAGGACACCTGCCCATCCATTTCAAACTTCGATATCCGCATTCAGTACAAATAAAAACACTTTTCGTAGGTTTCATTGTTTTCTCCGCTTACTTTTTTGAAAGCCGCGCATAGGTTGCCATCAACTTTTTTGTTCCCGCTTTTTCGAATGCAACCTCATAAAGCAGATCTGCGCCCATCTGTGTGACCGATAAAATCATACCTTTTCCGAATATCGGATGTGAAACCGAATCTCCGGTCGAAAATTGTTCTGTGGCCGAAGAAGAGCCTCGTGAAACACCGCCGTATTTTGCAGCATATGAGCTTCCTGCAGCATATCCACTTGCGGAATTGTGATCTCCATAAAGTGAAGACTGCGGTCTTTTGGTCTCCCCAATCGTCACTTTTAATTCATCCGGAATTTCAGTTAAAAAGCGTGATTCCCGATTACACTGCGTCTTACCGTAAACAAAACGCTCACAGGCACGCAAAAGATATAATTCTTTCTTAGCGCGTGTAATGGCCACGTACATCAAGCGGCGTTCTTCCTCCAACTCAACGGTGCTGTCCATCGACTGCATACCCGGGAACATGCCATCTTCCATTCCCGGCACAAATACAACCGGAAATTCAAGTCCTTTTGCCGAATGAATTGTCATCATCACCACAGCGTCGGCGTTTTCGTCGTATTTGTCCACATCGGCCACCAGCGAAATTTCCTCAAGGAAACCAACGAGTGAAGGCTCCTCTGCACGGTTTTCATACTCAGCAGCCATAGAAACAAGTTCTTCAAGGTTTTGCAGGCGTTCTTCGCTTTCCTGCCCTTCGTCAACCAGCATCTGCCTGTATCCTGTGGTATTAATCACGCGTTCCACAAATTCAGGCACCCCAATCATATCGGTGAGAATTTTCAAATCGCGGATCATACTGCAAAATTCCGTAAATTTTAAAGCGCTTCTCGAAATCGCCGAATATTGTGCGGCATTTTGAATGACATCATACAAAGAAACGCCAAGTTCTTTGGAAATCGTCTCCGCCGCATCTATGGTTGCGGAACCGATCTTGCGCTTTGGCACATTGATAATCCGTTTCAGGCGTTGGGTATCATCAAAATTGACAATCAAAAAAAGATATGCCAAAATATCTTTTACTTCGCGTCGATCATAAAAACGCACACCGCTGAGAATACGATATGGAATACCGCTTTTGGCAAAAGCCGACTCGAGCACGCCGGATTGCGCGTTCATACGATACAAAATCGCGAAATCGCTGTATTTACGTCCGGCTGCGGAAAGAGAAATGATTTTATTGATAATCATCCGCGCTTCGTCGTTTTGGTTGCCTGCAACCAAAACCGTCACTTTATGCCCGTCCGCACCATTAGTCCAAAGCGTTTTGCCTTTACGTCCGAAATTCTGGCTGATGACTGCGTTTGCCGCATCCAATATACATTTTGTGGATCGATAATTCTGTTCGAGCTTAATAATGTTTGCTTCCGGATACGTACGGTCAAAATTCAAAATATTTTCAATGGTCGCCCCCCGGAACTTATAAATGCTTTGATCATCATCTCCGACCACCATGATGTTTCGATGCTTTTCCGCCAAAAGCGCCGTCAAACGAAATTGTGCGTGATTGGTATCCTGATATTCATCCACGCATATATATTTAAACTTTGACTGGTAAAACGCCAATACATCCGGATTTTCTTCAAGCAAACGCACAGTCAGCATAATAATATCATCAAAATCCAGCGCATTAGCCTCTTTTAGCCGTTGCTGATACAGTTTATAGACTTTTGCCGCAATCGAAACCAAATAATCCGTCTCACATTCGGCAAGCAGCATCTCCGGCGTCATCAGCTTATCCTTTGCGCGGCTGATCAAATTGAGAATATTTTTCGCCGGAAATTTTTTCTCATCCAAATTCAATTCTTTCAGGCATGCGGAAACCAACGTTTTCTGATCTCCCGTATCATAAATAGAAAATCCCGGTTTATACCCTAAAAGCGCAATATGGCTCCGCAAAACACGCATACAAATCGAGTGAAACGTTCCCGCCCAAATACCGTCCGCCGCCTGCGGATCGTCAAAGGCAGCGAGCAAACGTTCTTTAATTTCTTTTGCCGCCTTATTGGTAAATGTAATCGCCAGCACAGCCCACGGTGGGCAAAAATCTTCTGAAAAGCGCAGCAAAAATCCTCCCAGTGCGTCATGATCCAACTGTTTCGCCGCCTCGCACGCCTCGAGAATCTGCTCCGATAAATTTTCCGGCACCGAATCACAGGAATATGCATTCCCGTATTTTAAAATATGTACGATTCGACGGACAAGAACCGTCGTTTTTCCGCTTCCCGCGCCCGCCAAAACCAATAACGGTCCGTATACGGTGCATACGGCGCGGCGCTGCATTTCGTTAAGATCTGCATAATATAAATCAAAAAGCTCCCGCTTAACCTGCAGATATTTTTCTTGCAATGTTGACAATTTTAAAATTCCGCCGGTCATTCGACCGCCCTTTCACACATTTAATTTAAAGATTCATGTATAAGATTAATTATACTATATCTCCGAGGATTTGGCAACCATAAAATCACTACTATTCCTACTAATTAAAATAATCTCTCAAATAAAGCCTGTTATAATTTTAAGGCCTCTGAGTCATTATTCGTTCGCATCCATTTATAAATCGTGAGGAAAAATAAAAATGGCAAAGTGGTGTTTAAACTATGATTCGGGAGAATACGAATACATAGAAAAAAATAAGGAGTGTCTACCGGGTATAAAAAAGAGGCTGCTTTGACGCAAGTACATAAACCTGAATATAGAAAAACCCCGCACGCAATTTGCGTGTCGAGGTTCTCGGCTGGTGTAAGTGTCTTACAGAATCTATAAATGTCCGGCTTATTATCTGCTTTGTCAAAATGGAATATCTCTCTGCTTTTTTAAGTTCTCGTCTTTTTTTCTTCGTACATCCGTTTATCAGCAACTGCAACAAGCAAATTTAAGGTTTGTGCGTCTTTCGGATAGGATGCGCTGCCTATGCTGAACCCCTTAAAGGGAATACCGTCGCAGGCATCCATTTTAAAGCATTCTATTTCTTTAGAAATCAAGCAGTCCTGCTTCCCATTAATATACAGGAAAACAAATTCATCTCCGGAGATTCTATAAACTGTTCCGAAAGGAGAAAAAACCGCAGAGAAGCTGTTTGAAAAATGTTTTAAATATAAATCACCTTTCATATGACCGTAATTATCATTTATAGACTTAAAATTATCTAAATCTATAAAAAAGATAGTAAACGGAATCTGGTTGTCAATGATTTTCTGCGCCTCTTCAAAAAAAGCCGTCCGATTTTTCAGCATAGTCAGCGTGTCAAACCTGAGCGCGCTTTCATATTCCAAAGCGTTTTGATTTTCGCGGCGAAATGAATAAAAAATTTGATATGTCATAAGCGCATTTACGCCCGATGTACAAAGTAATAGTATTTTTGTAATCTTTGCGCCGAAAGAAGGTATGTCGAGAAGCATCGTATAATTTAGCAGGAAACTAAATAAACACCAAGACACTCCAAGCCAAAGCAAAAGTTTTTTCGTCTTTTGGTCTGCGTTTTTTATAATATACATAAATTTTTTGGTGACAAACCTGAAAAATGGTATTATTGTAAGCACGTATAGCCCTGTCTGTACTGCCAGTAAAGAAGCCTGATAATTCCACTGTGGAAAAAGACTTGCAGTTTGGGCAGACAAAACATAGATCAGCATAGTGTAAATCCAACAGGAACACATGATAGAAACGCTGTAACTGACGGGCTGACGATATAAAAATAACAGCGGCAAAAGGTACACGATACCGCCTCCACCGCCCAGAGGGGCCGTATTGCTTAAGAAAAAATGAGATATCCCAAATAGCAATGCTGTAAAAATACTGATTACAAGTATAATCACAAAAGAGGAAACCCTTTTTTTGGAGCATATATGAAAAATATACATATTCACGCAGAGCATTTCCAACATAGTGAACATAAAAAAGAAATCTTCCATTAAACAATTTCCTATTCATTTAGAATTACTTTTTTTCTTAAAATTATATTATATTTTGTGATTCAATGCAGGTGAAATCGCAAAATGCCGTGTCGGCAATAAATATTAAAGATAGTATAAGACAAATGATAGCAGGAAAAGTAAAATCATATTTTTATAAAAAATACAGCGAACCTTTTGGCGCGCCGTATTGGTGCGGGTGACAGGACTTGAACCTGCACGTCGTAGACACCAGATCCTAAATCTGGCGCGTCTGCCATTCCGCCACACCCGCATAAACATAAAAAGTATAGCATAATTTCATTTGTGTGTCAATAAAATCAAATTCAATTTTACTGTAAAAACAATTATCTGTTCCTTAAACGTTGAAAAATCAGCCGTCCTTTTTGACGGCTGATTTTTCACAGACACGATTTATACGTCTTTATCTGTCTTCAGCAATTCCCCGGCGCTTGTAACAAGTCCGGCCATCGATTGAATTTGCGAAGGAATAATAATCTTTGTAGCCTTGCCGTCCGCCGCCTTTTCAAATGCCTCCAGACTCTTTATGGCAATCACGCCTTCACCCGGCGCCGCATCGTTGATCATACGGATACCCTCTGCGGTTGCCTGCTGAACTTTTAAAATTGCCTCCGCCTGCCCTTCGGCCTCGCGGATTTTCGCTTCTTTCAATGCCTCAGCGCGCAGAATTGCAGACTGCTTTTCCGCTTCCGCTTCCAAAATCATAGATTGCTTTTTACCCTCTGCCACAAGAATCGCAGAATTTCGTTCACCCTCCGCCTTCAAAATGGATTCACGGCGCTCACGCTCTGCTTTCATCTGTTTTTCCATAGCGTCTTGAATTTCTTTCGGCGGCATGATGTTTTTCAGTTCCACACGATTGACTTTGATTCCCCAGGCATCGGTCGCCTCATCCAAAATTGCACGCATTTTGGTATTAATAATATCGCGGGACGTAAGCGTGCTGTCCAGTTCCAGTTCACCGATAATATTACGCAGTGTTGTAGCAGTTAGGTTTTCAATTGCGGAAAGCGGATTCACCACGCCGTACGCATAGAGTTTACAGTCGGTAATCTGGAAAAACACAACCGTATCAATCTGCATTTTTACATTGTCCTTGGTAATGACCGGCTGTGGAGGAAAATCTACAACCTGTTCCATTAAAACAACCTTTTTCGCGATTTTATCCAGAAAAGGCATTTTAAAATGAAGTCCGGTTTTCCATGTACCGCTGTAAACACCAAGACGTTCTATAACATATGCGCGAGCCTGCGGCACAATCTTGATGCAGGACATCAAAATCAGAATAACCACCACAGCCAGTGCAATCAAAATATATTCCATTACGTTTCTCCTTTGATATAAATTATTGTTTCTTGATACTCACCACATTAAGGTTCAGTATGCTGCGAAGTTATTGGTTCGCAGATCAACTTTACACCCTCAATCGCAACCACTTTAACATGAGTGCCCACAGAGATAATCTCGTTGTCCCGAACCGATCTCGCGCTCCAATACTGACCGGAGACCTTCACCTCGCCGACCGCGTCAATATTATGAATATCGGCGGTAACAACCGCGGTCATCCCCACCAACGCATCCGCATTTGTCGGTTCTACAGGCCGTATTGCCGTGTATTTTTTCCAAATGGTGCGCGACAATACCAGAAAAATCAGCGACATGCCGAAAAACACAACCAATTGAAGATATTCCGGTACTTTGCAAAAAGCAAGAATCATAGACACAAGCGCCCCCGGAACAAACCATATGGAAATCAATCCGGCCGTCACCGCTTCTGCAATCAGCGCCGCGATCAATACACCGAGCCAAATATATTGCATATCTTTCCCCCCTTTCCCGGAAATACCTTAAATTTATTCTATGAATCTCAAATTTGCACACATACTAATGATTGACGAAATAAATAGCTTGACAACATCATAAAAATAAATTATACTATTAAAAGTTGAAATGAACAAAATTATGCATATGCACCAGGAGGGCACGCATTATGTACGATAAAGTAAAAACAATCCTTATCGAAGAACTTTCCGTAAATCCGGACGATATCCGGCCGGAAGCGGAACTGGAAAATGATTTGGGCATCAATTCCCTGGAACTGGCAGACCTCGTTTTTCTTTGCGAAGAGCGGTTTGGCATTCAGATTGATGACGATGATATCAAAAAACTAATCACCGTGGGCGATATTGTAGACTATCTGGAAACGACGGTAGCTAAAGCCTGATTTGCAACTATTAACGCATACGAATCGTGTTTTTCGCAGAAAAACACGATTTTTTTATTGAATAAATAAAATGGTTATTCCCTCATTGGCCTGTTCCAAATCCCGATCTTTGGCCACATAGGGGAATTTCTGTATCAAATACTGCGTAGAGAGATTAAAAATAGAAAAATCCTCTCCTTTGACAATTAAGCCGACTCGCTTATTCTCCTTTGCCCACCGGCGGGC
>URDS01000060.1 GCA_900546635.1 uncultured Eubacteriales bacterium
GACGATACCATGCTCATGTTCTTTACCTCCGGTACCTCCGGGTATCCGAAGATCGCGGTGCATAACTACAAATACGCGCTCGGGCACTTCCACACCGCCAAATACTGGCACAATGTGGAGCCGGACGGCCTGCATCTGACCATTTCGGATACCGGCTGGGCCAAGGCCATGTGGGGCAAATTTTACGGCCAGTGGCTGTGTGAGGCCGCCACGTTTGTCTATGATTTTGACCGCTTCGACGCGGCCGACATCCTGCCCATGTTCGCCAAATACCACATCACCACCTTCTGTGCGCCGCCGACCATGCTGCGCATGATGGTGAAGCAGGATATTTCCAAATACGATTTTTCCTCGGTGCATCATATGACCACGGCAGGCGAGGCGCTCAACCCGGAGGTCTACCGGCAGTTTGAAAAGGCGACCGGACTCCAGATCATGGAGGGCTTCGGCCAGTCCGAAAGCACGCAGATCATCGGAAACCTGATCGGCGCGCCGCATAAAATCGGTTCGATGGGCAAGCCCGCGCCGATTTACAACGTACAGCTCATTGACGCCGAGGGCAAACCGGTCGGCGTCGGCGAAACCGGCGAAATCGTGATCGACATTTCAGGCGGGATTCCCTGCGGACTTTCGGTCGGCTACTACGGCGACGCGGAAAAGACCGCCCAGATTTGGCGGGACGGTTTTTACCATACCGGCGATGTCGCCTGGATGGATGAGGACGGCTTTTACTGGTATGTCGGCCGCGTGGACGATGTTATCAAGTCCTCAGGCTACCGCATCGGGCCTTTTGAGATCGAAAGCGTCATCATGGAGCTTCCCTATGTGCTGGAATGCGGCGTATCCGCCGCGCCCGATGAAATCCGCGGTCAGGTCGTCAAGGCAAGCATCGTGCTGACCAAGGGCACCGTTCCCTGTGACGAACTCAAAAAGGAGATCCAAAACTACGTCAAGGAAAAAACCGCGCCCTACAAGTATCCGCGTATCGTCGTCTTTCGCGACGAGCTTCCGAAAACCACAAGCGGAAAAATCCAGAGAAACAAACTGTAAACCGCGCCCGCGGCCAAAGCGCGGCGCTACGGAGCAAGTGTATGAATTACAAACGCGTCGTGCTGCTGGCCGGACACTACGGCAGCGGCAAAACCAATATTGCGGTCAACATCGCTTTCGAGATGCGGTCGCGCTTTGACCGGGTCGCCATCGCCGACCTCGACATCGTAAATCCCTATTTTCGCACCAAAGACAGCGCCGCGGAATTTGAAAAGGCCGGCATTTCGCTGATCAGTTCGGCTTTTGCCGGTTCCAACGTCGATCTGCCCGCTCTGCCGCAGGAGGTCTACTCAATCACCGACGACCGCACGCTGCACGCGGTCATGGATGTCGGCGGCGACGACCGCGGCGCGCTCGCACTCGGACGTTATACGCCCTTTCTGCGCGCGGAGGACGACTATGAAATGTTGTTTGTCATCAACCGATACCGCCCGCTGACCCGCGATGCGGAAAGCGCCCTGCAAATTCTGCGCGAAGTGGAACGCGCCGGGGGACTGCCGTTCACCGCGATCGTCAACAATTCAAACCTCGGCGAAGAGACTTCGCCAGAGGATGTGCTCGCCTCGCTTCGCTACGCGGACGAGGTCGCGCAAAAAACCGGACTTCCGATTAAAATGACAACCGTCAAAGAATCGCTTGTTTCCGCGCTTTCGGGCAGGATTGAAAACCTGTACCCGCTGAAGCTTCAGAAAAAAATCAAATAAAATTTATATTCAGATAGGAGAGAAAAGACATGGCAAAGCTGACCTTTAGGACAGATCTCTGCAAGGGCTGCGGACTCTGCGTATCCGCGTGTCCGAAGAAACTGCTGATCCTGTCGCACGACAAAATCAATCTGAAGGGACATCATCCCGTAGAGATGACCGACGAGAGCCTATGCATCGGCTGCGCGTTCTGCGCGACGATGTGTCCCGACTGCATCATAACCGTAGAAAGGTGAGTGAAAACAAATGGCTGAAAAAGTTTTAATGAAAGGCAACGAGGCGATTGCGGAGGCCGCGATCGGCGCCGGCTGCCGCTTCTACTTCGGATACCCGATCACCCCGCAAACCGAAATCGCGGCCTACATGGCCAAGCGTATGCCGAAAATCGGCGGGACGTTTTTGCAGGCGGAGAGTGAAATTGCCGCGATCAACATGGTCTACGGCGTTTCCGGCACAGGCAAACGTGTTATGACCTCCTCCTCCAGCCCCGGAATCTCGCTTAAAGGCGAGGGACTTTCCTACATAGCCGGCGCCGATCTGCCCGCACTGATTGTCAATGTACAGAGAGGCGGTCCGGGACTCGGCGGCATTCAGCCCTCACAGTCCGACTACTTCCAGGCGACCAAGGGCGGCGGTCACGGCGACTACCGCACGATCGTGCTCGCGCCGAGCAGCGTGCAGGAAATGGCCGATCTGACGGTAAAAGGCTTCGACCTTGCCGACAAGTACCGCATGACCTCAATGCTGCTGGCCGACGGCACTATGGGACAGATGATGGAGCCGGTTTCGCTGGACATTTCCGGCGACGCTCCGGTCGATAAGCCATGGGCGGTCACCGGAACGAAAATGCAGAGAGCGCATAACATTATCAATTCGCTCTACCTTTCCCCCGAAAAGCTGGAGCAGGTCAATTTCGAGCGCTACGAGCGCTACAAAACCGTCGAGGAAAACGAAACGATGTACGAGTCCTACCTGATGGAGGACGCGGAAATCTGCATCGTGGCATTCGGCATCGCGGCGCGCGTTTCCAAAAACGCAATTACCGAGGCGAGAAAGCAGGGCATCCGCGCCGGCATGATCCGCCCGATCACGCTCTGGCCGTTCCCGAAAAAGCCGATCGACGAAGCCGCCGGCCGCGTAAAAGCTTTCCTTTCGGTCGAGCTTTCGATGGGTCAGATGATCGAGGACGTCGAACTGGCCTGCCGCTGCAAAAAACCCGTCTACCTGTGCAACCGCACGGGCGGCATGATTCCGACGCCTGAAATGGTGCTGGAGAAGATCAAAAAGATTCATGAAAACGGAGGTGCGAACTGATGGTCGTATTTGAAAGACCCCATGCGCTGGCGGACGTTCCGCTGCATTATTGTCCGGGCTGTACACACGGCATCGTGCACCGCCTGGTCGCCGAAGTGATCGACGAACTCGGCATTGAGGGACGCGCAATCGGCGTGGCGCCGGTCGGCTGCGCCGTTATGGCATATGACTACTTCAACTGCGATATGGTGGAGGCCGCGCACGGACGTGCGCCCGCCGTTGCAACCGGCATCAAGCGCGCAGACCCGGAAAACCACGTTGTATTCACCTACCAGGGCGACGGAGACCTCGCCTCGATCGGTATGGCCGAGACCGTGCATTCCGCCGCGCGCAACGAAAACATCACGATTATTTTCATCAACAACGCGATCTACGGCATGACCGGCGGCCAGATGGCGCCGACCTCCCTGCCGGGTCAGGTCACCCAAACGTCCCCCTACGGACGCGATGTTTCGCTCTGCGGCTATCCGGTCAAGGTCTGCGAAATGCTCGCGCAGCTTGAGGGACCTGAGTATCTGGAGCGCGTCGCGGTCAACAATGTCAAAAACGTGAAGAATGCGAAAAAGGCCATTAAAAAAGCCTTTGAAAATCAGCTTGCCGGCCGCGGCTTTTCGCTGGTCGAGGTCATTTCCAGTTGTCCGACCAACTGGGGCATGACGCCCGAGGCCGCTCTGAAATGGATCGACGATAAAATGATTCCCTACTACCCGCTCGGCGTTTACAAAGACCGCTCCGCGGGCAATACGGAAAACTGAGGAGGCAGCGCTATGACGACAAACATTCTGATTGCGGGCTTCGGCGGGCAGGGCATCCTCTTTGCCGGAAAATTTCTCGCATATAAAGGACTGATGGACGAAAGACAGGTCAGCTGGCTTCCCTCCTACGGCCCCGAAATGCGCGGCGGCACCGCAAGCTGCAGCGTGATTCTCAGCGATGAGCCGGTCGGATCGCCTATTGTGTCCCACCCGGACATTCTGATCGCCATGAACCTGCCCTCGCTGGACAAATACGAGTCTGCCGTGCGTCCCGGCGGCACCATTTTCGTGGATTCCACGCTGATCGGCCGCAAGGTTGCGCGCACCGACGTGACCGTACACTATATTCCCGCAACGGCGCTCGCCTCGGACAACAACATGCCCACGCTCGCAAATATGATTATCATGGGCAAACTGCTTGCCGAAATGGACCAGTTTGAGGGGGACAGCGTCGATCGCGCGCTGGCCAAGGTCATTTCCGCAAGACATAAGGATATGCTTGCAGTCAACAAAACGGCTATGGAAATCGGTTCCAAAGCCTGAATTTTAATTCAAGTTTAAGGAGATTTGACGATGAAAAAGGTATGTATTTCAGACAGAACTCTGACGGAAACAAACCGGGCGGCGCAAAATCCGCTCAGTTTCAAGGAAAAAATTGAAATCGCGCGATTGCTGAGCAATCTGCATGTCGATGTCATTGAGCTTCCGCTGCTAAAGAATGTCCGTACCGATACCCTATTCATCCGTACGATTTCCTCGTTTGTCAAAGAAAGCGTGCTTTCGCTTGCGGCCGGCATGACCGAACAATCGGTACGCGAGGCGGCGGACGCTTTGCGCGGCGCGGCGCACGGACGTCTCCGCATAGAGCTTCCGCTCTCGCCCGTGCAGATGGAGTACAAATGTCAACTGAAGGCGCCCGGCGCCGCCGAACTGGCCGAAAGCCTTGTTCGCACGGCGGCGGAATGCTGCGAGGACGTGGAATTTTGCGCCGTAGACTGTACAAGAGCCGATAAGGAATTTCTTTCGGGCGTTCTCGCCGCCGCCGTGCACGCGGGCGCGAAAACCATCACGCTCTGCGACAACGACGCGACGATGCTGCCCGAAGAATTCGGCGCATTCGTCCGCGAGATCACCGCTTCCGTACCGGAGCTTGAAACCGTAACGATAGGCGTACTCTGCGAAAACAAATACGGCCTTGCGCTGGCCTCGGCCATCGCTTCGCTGCCGGCCGGCGTGACCATGGTGAAAACCGCGATCGCCGATCCCGCAATTTTGGCATTTGACGACCTCAGCAACCTGCTCCGCAGCTGCGCGCAGAAGCTGGATCTCTGCACGACCGTAAACATGGCCGAGGCGGGACGGCTGTCCGCGCAGATCGCGCGCATCGCCAATGAGCGCGAGGCCGAGCAGAAAAAATCCGCGATTCCGGCGCTTGCGGCCGCCGCGGGAAGCAGCGAAATCAGTCTGACCAAAAACGACGACCTCCCCGCGATCGCCGCCGCCGTCAAAAAACTCGGCTACGACCTCTCCGAGGAGGACGTAGCCAAGGTATACGAGGCATTCTGCCGCGTTGCCGTCAAGAAAAACGTGACGCTGAAAGAACTCGACGCCATCATCGCAAGCGCCGCATTCCAGGTGCCGCCGGTCTACCGCCTTGTCAGCTATGTCATAAACAACGGCAACCTGATCGGCGCGACCGCGTATATCAAGCTCGAAAAGGACGGCAAAGAGTACGAGGGCGTCTCCGCCGGAGACGGGCCGATAGACGCGGCGCTGCTCGCCATCGAGCAGATCGTCGGCCATCACTATGAACTGGACGATTTCCAGATTCAAACCGTGACCGAGGGACGCGAGGCGATGGGCAGCGCGCTGGTACGCCTCCGTTCGGGCGGCAAGCTCTATTCGGGCAACGGAATCTCGACCGACATCATCGGTTCCAGCATCCGCGCCTATATGAACGCGCTCAATAAAATCAAATACGAGGAGTCACAGGTATGAAACTGTCTTTTTCCACCAAGGGCTGGCACGGTTATTCCTGGAATGACTTCTGTACAGCCGCAAAATCCATGCATTTTTCGGGAATTGAACTGCACAACATCGGCGGCGCGTTTTTCAGCGACCGAAGCAGTCCGTTCCACGCGCACGCCGCCGCGGCGACCGTGCGCAGCCTGTATGAGATGCAGCTTTCGATTCCCTGCATCGACACGATCGAAAACCCCGCGGACCCGGCGCGCGCGGCCGAATTTCTGAAGGAAATCTCCGACTGCATCGAAATCGCCGCGAATCTTCGCATTCCCTATGTGCGTGTGCGCGCGCTTCCCTGCGCGGACCTCGCGGATCCGAATGCGCACATTGCGGCGCTGATCCGTCAGGTACTGCCCGCGGCTGAAGCGGCAAGAGTCGCCGTACTGGTCGAAACCGCCGGTATTTTCAAGAACACAAAGACGCTCTGCGCGCTGCTTGACGACTTTGCCTGCGACAGTCTCGCCGCGCTCTGGGACATGCACGCCACCTGTTTTGAAGCCGGTGAAACGCCTGAGGAAACCATACGCAACCTCGGCGCCTATGTCCGCCATGTGCACATCCGGGACGCGCAAAAAGAAAACGGCGAAACGGTTCCCTGCCTGATCGGCGAGGGCGATCTGCCGATCGGCGAACTGATGCTCGCGCTGCGCTCGGTCAACTACGACGGCTTTATCTCGCTCGTCTGGGATCCCGCGTGGATGCCGGAACTGGACGACATGGAAATCATTTTCTCGCACTTTGCAAGCTTTATGGACAAGTTCGCGGACACCGCGCGCGCCGAGCGCACCCTGTACGCAAACAAGCTGCATACCGGAAAATACGTTTGGAAAAAAGATTTGCTGATCGACCTGACGTTCCCGAAGGTACTCGACCGTATGGTGGAGGAATTTCCCGATCAGTACGCATTCAAATATACAACCCTCGATTATACGCGCACCTATGCGCAGTTCCGCCGCGATGTGGACGACTGCGCGCGCGCGCTGATCGATATGGGCGTGCGCGCGGGCAGCAAGGTCGCCGTTTGGATGACCAACCTGCCGCAGTGGTATATCGCATTCTGGGCTGCAACCAAAATCGGCGCGGTTTTGGTCACGGTCAACACCGCCTACAAAGTGCACGAGGCCGAATACCTGCTCCGCCAGTCGGATACGCACACGCTGATTATGATTGAAAACTGGCGCGACTCCAACTACGCGGAAATCATCGCCGAGCTTTGCCCGGAACTGATGGATCTGCGTCCGGGAGAGCCTTTGCATGCCAAACGTCTGCCGTTTTTGCGCAATGTTGTCACCGTAGGCTTTGAAATGCCGGGCTGTATGACCTGGGAAGCTGCCATGGCGCGCGCGGAAAACACCCCGGTCGAGGAGGTCTACCGAATGGCGGCCAAAGTCATGCCGGAGGATGTCTGCAACATGCAGTATACCTCAGGTACGACCGGCTTTCCGAAAGGCGTCATGCTCACGCACTACAACGTCGTCAACAACGGGAAATGCATCGGCGACCGAATGGATCTCTCCACCGCGGACCGCATGATGGTGCAGGTGCCGATGTTCCACTGCTTCGGCATGGTGCTCTCCATGACCGCGGCCATGACGCATGGCGGCACGCTGCTGCCCCTGCCCTATTTCTCACCGCAGTCTGCGCTGGACTGCATTCACCGCGAGCACATCACCTGTTTCAACGGTGTGCCGACCATGTTCATCGCCATGTTCAATCATCCGGACTATAAGAAAACCGACTTTTCCTATATGCGCACCGGCATCATGGCGGGCGCAAACTGCCCGGCCGACCTTATGCGCCGCGCCGCGCAGCCCGACGAAATGAACATGCGCGGCATTGTCAGCGTATACGGACAGACCGAGGCTTCGCCCGGCTGTACGATGACCGAACTCGACGACCCGCTGGATATGCGCTGCGAGACGGTCGGCTACGCTTTCCCGCACATCGAATGCAAGGTGATCGACCCGGAAACCGGCCTTGATGTTCCGGACGGCGTCAACGGTGAATTTGTGGCGCGCGGCTACAACATCATGAAAGGCTACTACAAAATGCCGGGCGCCACCGCCGCCGCCATCGACAAGGACGGCTGGCTGCACTCCGGCGACCTTGCCTGCCGCGCCCCCGACGGCACCTACCGGATTACGGGACGGCTCAAGGACATGATTATTCGCGGCGGCGAAAATATCTATCCGAAAGAAATCGAGGAATTTCTTTACACACATCCGAAAGTGCGCGATGTACAGGTTATCGGCGTTCCCGACAAGCGGTACGGCGAGGAAATTATGGCCTGCATCATCTTAAAAGAGGGCGAAACCTCCACACCGGAGGAAATCAAGGAATTTGTCGCAACGCACATGGCACGGCACAAAGTGCCGCGCTACATCGACTTTGTCCGTGAATTTCCGATGAATGCGGCCGGAAAAATCCTCAAATACAAAATGCGCGAGGAGGCGGCCGAGCGTCTCGGACTGAACAACTGAGTACCAAAACTATGAAATCCTATACAATCATCGACGCGCACTGCCATATCTACCCTGAAAAAATCGCAGCCAAGGCGGTGCACGGAACAGACCGGTTTTATGAACTTAACCAAGGCTCCGCATTCGGCGGAACCACGGCTGAACTGCTGAACATCAAGGAAACAACGCACATTTCCCGCTTTATCGTGCAATCCGTGGCGACAACGCCGCATCAGGTGGCAAGCATCAACGCATTCATCGCGGATGAAGTGCAAAAAAGCAACGGCGTTTTCGTCGGACTCGGCACCCTGCATCCGGACAGCGCGGATATTTCAGGCGATGTGGAGCATCTGCTCGGACTTGGACTCCGCGGCGTCAAGCTGCACCCGGATATTCAGCGCTTTGCCGTGGACGATCCGAAATGTATGCAGATTTATGAACTCTGCCGCGGGCGGCTTCCGATTCTGATGCACACCGGCGACAAGCGCTATGACTTTTCCAACCCGGACCGCGTGGCGCGCGTTCTGCGCGCTTTTCCGGATTTGACGGTCATCGGCGCGCACCTCGGCGGCTGGTCGGTCTGGGAAGAAGCTTCCCGCAAGCTGGCCGGATTTGACAATCTGTATGTGGACACCTCCTCCACCATCGGCTTTATCGGCGCCGAGCGCGCCGAACGCTATATCCGGCGTTTCGATATGAATAAAATTTTGTTCGGCACCGACTATCCGATGTGGTCGCCGAAAGATGAGCTTTCCGCCCTGCTTGCCATGAATTTTTCAGAGGAAGAATATGAAAAGCTCTTTCATAAAAACGCCGAAAAGCTGTACGGTATCTGAACGATCAATTTTCAAAAAGCAAAATGAGGCTGTCGCAAATTGAGTCAAATTTAATTTTGTTTGTGCTTCCTCTACAAGAAAAAGCTTGCTCTCCAATATGGATGGCAAGCTTTTTTGTACAAGTTGACAGTTAGAAGCAAAATATTCCATTTTTGCGACAGCCCATTTTTAAAAAACGGAACGCTGTTTTTGCCGCAAAGCAAGCACGCTGCCTTTAAGGTGCATATACGCCGAAAAAACCATTTCGAACGCGCGCGGCTTTGCAAAAACAAGGGTCTGTGCGGCGGTCATACCGCAATATCCTCCGAAAAGCTTTGGTTTTTCGGCAATCAAAAAAGCTTCGGATCGGGAAGGTTCCAATAAAACAGTGAAAGGTCGTGTATCAGCTTGGTGCATGACCTTTTATATTTGCAGGGTTTGGGGAGGGCACTCCCCAACAAGATAACCGTGGGCAGAATGAGCCAAAGGTGAAATTTGGCCCCATGGTAGAATCTTGCTCTATGCACCTCAGATATTCTGTCTTTTCTCCTTCTTTCCTTAAATAAATAATAGCTACCGCAAAAATCCGCAAAAGATAAAATAAAATATTTTTAGTATGTATTCCATTTTTGAAAAAGCGTGGTATAATATTAATGCCAAACCAACTTAACATGCGAAAAGTGTAATTTCTTCCACGGGGATATTATACCCTTTTCGTGCCTACAATGTGAATTCGATAAAAATGCAAATTCCGTTTCTGTAGGCACAAGGGATTCCTTTCCGCAGAGTTGGTTTGGCGACTACCGGAGTTTGCGTTTTTTGTGCGGCTGCTTCGGTAGCCGCACTTTTTACTTTATCATTTTATTTAGGAGGAACTGCTATGAAAAAAATATTATCGATAACACTTGCGCTTGCATTGATGTTTACACTCGCTGCATGTGAAAACGGTACAGACAAATTACCTGAACAAAACAAGGAAAACGAAGGTCAGACAGAATCTTCTCACCAATCCGATAAAGGTTACCCTAAAATAGAAGAAATTAACATAGCCTACACTAACAGCGTTGTATATGATGAACCAGCGGTGCTGGTTGGATATACAAACAATTCAAAATATACCATTCTACTTTTGGACTTGGAATATCGTCTCATAGAAAATGTTACTCAAGAGCAGTTGGTTGTTTTTGAGGCCATCCAGAAATCTGCTAATATCTCTGACGAAGATTTATTTAAAATTTCACCATATGTCCGAGATTGGATGGTTTGTGATCCCGGTGAAACCGTAGACGGAGCTCACTTCTATATCAAAGGAAATTATACCGCAACCGATACCAAACAATGTGATTTAATTGAGATTGTTTCTGCAAGGATTGACTACATCGGCAATGATGGAAAGAGACACACAGTAAATTATTATGCTGAAAATAATGGGTATTCTGTTTCGACTGCCAACGAGACGCTATTTAATTGGTCCGATGGCGAATATGCAAAAACCATTCCTCAACCGGAGACTCGAGTGTTGGAAATTGACTATGACGAAGAAGATTATTTTCAGTTTACTGCCTATGATATTGAATTTGACCAATATAGGGAATATATCGAAATGTGTAAGGAAGCTGGATTTAACAACGATAACGAGGATAATACATACTCCTTTTGGGGAACAGATAACAACGGCTTAACCATAAACGTTCGTTTCTTTTCTTATATGAATGCGATAGAATTGACCGCAGAGCATAAATAATTATGTTGGCGTAGAAAACATACTGAACACAAACAATCATGGCGACCAACCACAAAAGTTGGTCGCCATGATTGTTTGAATTTATGTCTGCGATGTTCTTAACCTGTCTTATTGGAAACTACCATCTGCCGGAGCCTTTTTGCATACAATGTTTTTACTTCGTAATGGTCGCCGTGCTGGTTGCACCGTCCCACGCAACCGTTCCGCCGAGCGCTTCCGCTACAAAACGGACAGGCAAATAAGTTCTTGAGTTCTCGATAAACGCGGGCGCGTCAAGCGGTTTCTCAACGCCGTTGATCGTCGCGGTTGTCGCGCCGATTGTGATTTTGATTTCAATGTCGCTTCTCGTCAGCGTAGCCGTGCTGGTCGTTCCGTCCCAAGTTACTGCGGCGCCCAAATTCTCGGCAACAAAGCGCACGGGAAGCATGGTGCGATTCTGACGGATAATAGGCGCCGCGTCCAGCGCTTTGGCAACGCCGTTTACATAGCCGTTCATGTCGCCGATCGTCATTTTAATCTCGGTTTTCTCAGTCGAAGCGGCGCCGTAGGTTTCCAGTGTTCCGCCGATGTTCATAACATCAAACGTATCCTGCGCGGCCTGACTCAGAATCGCAGTCGCACCCGGCTCAATAACAATCTTGAAATGATAATCGTTGCCCGGTTTGGTCAAAAGCACGCAGCTGTCCGTAACGACCAAAGTTGCGCCGGCGCCAACCGAAATCGTATTCTGCGCATTTTCCTGGAAGATGATAATGTCATCAAGGACAAGATCGCTCATGAGAGACAGCGTAGCGCCGCTGCTCATTTTGACTACGCCTGAAGCCGGGTTTTCTGCCGGTTCCGGATTCTTATAGTCTTTTCCGCCGTAATTACCCGTGATGGTTACAGGACCGCCGAAATTCAGCGTGTAATTGCCGCCGAAGTAAGCCTTCTGGCAGGCAACAATCGTTCCGCCGTTCGGAATAACCGCAATACAGCCGACACCTTCTGCATCGATACTTTTCTTTGCAGTTGCTTCTGTCAAACCGTCGTTGTCATTGGTCGCAGCATACGAGATGTACGCAACGCCCTCCTCGGCAAAAGCCGCAAGGCTGAGGCAGCCGACAAGCACCAGCGCACAAAGCAAAAGCGAAAGAATTTTTTTGAACATGAAAATACCTCCTTAGAATTATGCAAATTGTACGATTTATACTTTCATTATAGCAACAAAACGGTCAATGTCAATCAAAATAATAAACTAATTATTCCATAAATTTTTACTGTTTTCCCTTTAAATCCGTGCCGCTTACCGAAATACCGATCAAAAAAAGTACGATCTCTCAAATTAAGTACAGATCACCATGTGGTTTGTAATGTTTTCATCACCTACGGAAAAAGAAGCGGCGCGAGCAGACGCGCCTGCATCTGAAAATCCGAATTGTCCGGCGGTCGTGCATAAGAACAGGAGCCGCGATATGCGGCTCCTGAGCTTGTCTATAAAGATAAGAATTGCAAATACAATACGTTTACAAGGCGGACATGCGCCGCCTT
>URDS01000061.1 GCA_900546635.1 uncultured Eubacteriales bacterium
AACCCCAATCGGCTGAAAAATTTTAATCGGTTTATCAAAATCGCCCCCGTCTCGTATACGCGAAACGAGGGCGATTTCAGCCTACAAACGGTTTTTATTTTTCTCGGAACAATCAAGACCGCTTTCGTGCGCCGAAAAACAAAGTTTTTCGGCGATGAGGCGCACTCGTTCGCGCCGCCGCGCGTGAAGTCGGCGCCGCGCTGCGTATCCAAGGCAATCTACGCGCAAAACAAAAGATTCACCACGATGACGAATGAGGAAACGATATGAAAAAATTCGGTTTATACTTTTCAATTTTGCTGATCGCGGCCGCGCTGGTCTCGGTTTCTGTATCGGCGGCCGAAAACGTTGTATTTGTGGACGTTTTATCCGGCAAGGCCGAATACAGCGGCCTTGCGCCCGACAAACCCAAAAAGAACTTCGGCAATATAAGCGGCAATCAGGCGATGTCCGTACTCGGTGAGGCGGGCGGCACGATGGTCGTCACGGGCAAGGTGCTGGCCGGCGGGAACTACACGTTTCCGGCAATGACCGGCCCCCTGACGATCACATCGCTCTATGACGGCATCGACTACCGCAATCCGCTCCCGGCCGACAATCCGGCGAGCGGCTCCTTCAAAGCTGCCGGCGGCGCTGTATTAACGCTCGGCACCGATACGACCTTTACCGATATTATCTTATTCCAAGAAGCGGCGCAGAACACCATCCGCGTGCCGTCGGGACTGTCGCTGACGCTCACCGACTCGGTCATTTTGGCCACCAAATCCGGCAATGCCTACTACTGGGCGGTCGATGTAGACGAGGGCGGTACGCTCTACTGCACCGGGGACGCCTACGAAAAGCTGACCGTGACCGGCGAGGGCACAGTGGTTGTGGACGGCAAACCGCTTGCCGGTAAGGAGAAAGATCCCAAAATCGGCATCACAAACGCGCTGTATTTTCTCGGCCTTGTCAAGGGATACGACGCGGGGGGCAATGACTTCGGCCTTGACAAAAACCTGAACCGCGCGGAGGCGATCGTTCAGATCGTGCGCTTTCTCGGCGCCGAGGAAGAAGCGCTTGCGGGCAGCTATTCCCTCTCCTTCACGGACATTCCCGACTGGGCGCTTCCCTATATCGGCATCACCAGCGGCCGGAGCGACACCCTGTTTGACCCGGCCTCGGCGGTGGACGGCGCGCAGTTCCTGACGCTTTTGCTGCGCGCGATGGAATACAGCGACAAGGACGGCGATTTCGCCTGGGACAACCCCTTTTCGCTGGCAAACGAACTCGGTCTTGTACAAAGCGATCAAAAGCCCGAAAGCTTTTTGAGGGGGGATGCCTTTACGGCCTGCTACCATGCGCTCGGCGCAAAAGTCAAGAGCGGCGCGCGCCTTGAAGAAAAGCTGACCGCCGCCGGAGTCGTCACCGAACGGGCGCTCGCCTATGCAGAGCGCGTCGCGGGCGGCGAAACCCTTGTCGTCGCGTGTGTCGGCGACAGCATCACCGAGGGCTACGGCGCCTCCGACAAAAATGTCTACAGCTATCCCGCACAGCTTCAAAAGCTGCTCGGCAAGGGCTTTAAGGTCATCAACTGCGGAAAGTCGGCCTCCTATGTCCTGTCTCCCGAGTCGGCCTACAATGTGAAAAAAGAGAAGCCCGAACTTTGGTATCCGAACACCTCCGCCTATCAGTCGCTGATGACATCGGGCGCCGACATTGTGATCGTGATGCTCGGCACCAACGACGCGCAAAGCATGACGGCCAAAGCGGCGGAGGAAGAATTTATCGCGGACTACAAGTCGCTGATTGAGGACATCCGGGGAATGAAATCGAGCCCCGAAATCTATCTCTCGACCATGCTTCCCTCCGTCAACGGCATCGTACTGCATGTGCAGAGCACAACCTATACGCTCCCCGACCTCATCCGAAGCATCGGCGAGACGCTTGATCTGCCCGTTATCGAAACCGGCAGTACGCTTCTTGACTACTGCAAGGTCATGCTGGCCTACAGCGACCGGCTGCATCCGACCGACGACTCCTATCCCGCGCTGGCCATCCATTTCTACAACAGCGTTTTCGGCTGCAAAAAGGCGCTGCCCGAAATTCCGACAGCGAGCGGGAACGTGGTATTCGTCTCGAATACCGGCAGTTTTGAAAACAGCGGCAAAAGTCCCGAGGACGCCGTGGACAGACTCGGCACCGCAGTCGCGATGCTCCGCGAGCGCGGCGGAACCGTTGTTGTCAGCGGCCCGCTCACAATGGCCGAAACCTACCTTGTTCCCTGCGGCGGCCCTGTAACGATTACGAGCGTGTACGACGGCGTGGATTACCGCGCGCGCGCAAACGCGAAGCTGTCCGTAAACGGGAATCTGCATCTTGCGAGCGACCTTGTGATCGAAGCGCTTGATTTTTACGGGATTCTGAGTTCGGCCAAAATCAACTGCTGCTACCACAACCTGACCGTCGGCGAGGGCGTGACCTGGACGGCGGCAAAAGACGGCATTGTACCGCTCGGCATCAACGCGGGGTATATGGTGTATTCCGCCGTGATTTCGCCTGCGCTTGTTTCCTGCCATGCCGACTGTCAAATCACGATAAACAGCGGCGTCTGGTCGCTGTTCCGGGGCGGAAACTACCGCGGAAACGACAACGCGGTCATCGGAACCATTGATGAAAACGCCCGCGTATCCATTTGCATAAACGGCGGCGAATTTACCCTGTCCGGCGCCGCCGCGAGCGCCGCCTGCGGCATGAACGCCTGCGCGGGCGAGATTTATCTTGAAGTAAACGGCGGCAATTTCAAGGGCAGCCTCTTCGGCCTGCACGCGCTCGGCAGCAACACGACCGGCAAGGAAGCGCTGTTTGACGGCACTTTGACCGTGAAACTCACCGGCGGCGATCTGCAAAATTTCGGGTTGTACCACACGAAGGACACGCCGAAGCTGACCGGCACGGCCAAATTGATTCTTTCCGAAAGCATGGCAAAATACAAAAGCCTCCCCGGCTTTACCTCGGTGGAGATCATCAAATAAGCCGTTCGGGGAAAATACGGTTTTATAAAAAAGCAGACGCCAATGGAGCGGTGAAACAAGAAGTTTTTAGAAGGACGGCTGCCGTCCTTCTAAATTTCTTAAAACAACGCTTAATGGGTGTTTGCTTTTTGTTTTACGGGGGCAAAACGCCCTCTTCAACGATCAAAATTTACAATGCGGCCACATGCTGATGATTGTAACCGTTTGCGCTTCCGCACGAACCGCATATATAAAGCCGCCGCTTCGCATTCATTCTTCCGGAATACGCGCCGAGCGTATCCCGCTGCCACTTTTCAAACGGCGGAGTGAAGCATACGGATTTTCACGCAGGAGGTTTGTTTTACAACATATATTGACAAAAAATACTTCCTATACTATAATAAAGGTAAAGTTGACCTATTTTTTGTTTTTTTATTTTTGATATATTGGTCAAAATCAACTATTCGATTGAAATGAATGGAGGAGTTATGAATTTAGCGAAAGATTTACGCGCCTATCGATTCAGAAAAACATTTTTAAAATTCATAATTTGCATTGCATTATGGATTTCGTTAGGCATGGTATTCTATTTCTATAAAGATTCTGTTTTTCCATTTCATAAAACATATCAAATCATCTGTATAATTTTCATACCACTATTTTTAGCAATTCTTGCCGCGCTCAAATTAAAGCTATTCGATCATAGCTGGCAAGGTACGATTATTGCAGTAAAAATAAAAGAAGGCGTCGGAACTTTTTCTATAGGCGGTCGTCCGTGGCCTTATACGAAAAATGATATTATAATAACGATAAGAAAAAATAACAAAAAGATTGTAGAGTATACCCCTATGTCGTTGGGCGTAAAAGAGAGAACATGGATAGAT
Organism: uncultured Eubacteriales bacterium; assembly: GCA_900546635.1. GTDB lineage: Bacteria > Bacillota > Clostridia > Oscillospirales > CAG-272 > UMGS902. Next base: position 3,878 of record URDS01000061.1, read on the forward strand.
CCATACGTTGTGGGGAAAATCGAAAATCACATTGACGAATACGGTATTGGAGACAGCGTATACCACTTTTATGGGTTTGATTATTTATTTCATGTGCACAAATCGCCTCTCTCAACCTGCCGCTGCATTGTTTGCGGAGAAAAAAACGATACGAATCGGGCAACCTGTTGGAATTGCAATCATTCATTGATACAATCAATTTAAGGTGTTTACAAGGCGGCACATATCCGCCTTCTTCCGCCGCAAAACCAAGGTTTTGCGACGATGGGACGCGTTCGCTCGCGCCGTCGCGCCGCCTCAGCGGCACTCGCGCGTCTGTAAGGTGTTTACAAGGCGGCACATGTCCGCCTTGTAAACGTATTGTATTTGCGATTTTCACTTCTTTGACAGACTGTATTGACTTCGCTTTTCAAGTGAAGTCAGTTTTGTTTTCGGCTGCATTCTTTCATTGCCCGTTTTTACCGGTTTTGTTCACTTTTACGTTCTCCTTGCGTGCGCCCCTGACGGCGCTCGCGTACCGGCGCCCCTTCAGGACACGTATATTGGAGCCCTGTTTTGGGGCGCATTTCCGTCATTGCGATGATAAAAGTCTGCGCGCATTCTATGAACTTTGCAAACATTCAATTACTAAATTGACACAAACCGTTTCATATGGTATCATTTTAAAAAGGGGTTTACACAAACTTTCAAACAGAAATAGGAGAAAAGCACAATGGAAGAAAACAAAGTAAAAGTTTCAAAGTACAATCTGGCCGCGGGGATTCTTGTTCTGGTGTTGGCAATATTCTCTCTTTTCAGCTACATAACTTACAGAAAAATGATTCCATCTGAGCTATACGGTGTCGATGATATAATTAGACTCGCGCCTGTTTTTTGTTATCTGATTCTCGCCGTATCGCTGTTTATCAAGAAAAGAATCGGCCTGACGATCGGATTTTTGGGGCTGATTCTATTAACCTGCTATGATTTAACAACCTATATCGGCGCGGTCGGCGAGTACCTGTATATCTTCCGAAATATGCTGTCATTATTCACGTACATTTTGTCGATCGTGTCTTATGTGCTGTTATTTATAGCTTCCATTAAGCCTGATAAATTTACCAAGGCATGGTTTTTGCCTTTGCTGATCTTATGTATCTCCTTCGGAATCAATTTAGTAAACTATGTTTTAATCATTCCGTATGGATTTCCGATACAGAGAATATTAAATTCTCTTATACCCGATATCATAGAGATCATCGCTGTTTATTTTATGAGTCTGTGGACTGTATTTCCCAATGGAATGATTAAAAAATCAGCGGCCAGCATCCATGATACCGGCGATACGATGACAAATAACGCCGATCCCTTACTACTGCCGACTGAAGCCTATTGCAGCATGGTAAAACATGTTTTATTATTGTTCTTTACTTTCGGAATCTGGTACCTCGTTTGGATCTACAGGGTAACAAGCTGCTTAAACGTTGTTAAAGATGAAGAAAAACGCAACCCTGCAACCAAATTGTTGCTTTGTATGTTTATTCCGTTTTACGGGATCTACTGGACATACAAGAGCGCACAGCGTATCGATAAGCTGGCAAAGCAAAAGGGGCTTGCTTCTGACAGCGCGACGCTTTGCTTGATAATGGCTATTTTCCTGCCTATTATTGCGCCTATTTTGATGCAGGATAAAATCAATAATATTATAACAGCCAAAAAAGCGGCGCCGGTATATCAGCAGGGGGAAGTTCATACCGATGTAACAAACGAACTGAAAAACTATAAAGAATTGCTTGACAACGGTATTATTACACAGGAAGAATTTGAAGCAAAGAAAAAACAATTACTGAATCTTTAAAAACAAAAGCCCGCAAACCCAAACCAAAAACAACCCGGCAAAGCCGCCTTTCCTTGCGGCTTTGCCGGGTTTTATTTTTGTAAAAGACCGGTTTCAGCGACTTGCTTACAGTCCCTTTTTCAATAATGCGCGCGTCCACGTTTTCCGAAAGACGCAAAGCGGTCAAGGCCGCTTTGCAAGGCGGGAATCGATGACCGCGCCGGTCTCCGAGCAGATAGAGAGCGCCGTCAGAGAAAACACGCAGAGCAGCATAAGCGGAATCATATACGTGGTCAAAAACACGCACAACACGAGCAATAAACCGCCCGTCGCCAAAATCCGCAGCGTACTTTTCCATTCCACCCCAAGCAAAATAAACGCATTCTTCAGCGCGCTGCCCACGCACAAATCAAGCACGCACAACTGCGCGAAAAAGTAGGCTTGCAGCAGAAAGACCGCCAAACTGAAAATCAGCAGCAGCGCATAAAACGCGGCTTCATTCCCTGTAAAAAGATACACATACCCCGCGATAGACAGCGGCGCGGCGGTCGTCAGGAGCCAAACGCCGAGCTTACCCCAAAAATGCGCCTTGAACTCCGCAAAAAAGGTCGGAAAAATCTCCACTGACGGCGCGCGCCGCGTCCATTTCATCAGCACCGCCATAAGCCCGCTGTAGGCGGCGGGAATCGTAACCACCGGCAGACACAGCAAAATGAACAGCAGATTCAGCAAAATCATCTGCAAATAATGGCTGCGGAGAACAAACCAAAACAGACCGGTTCCGCTTTTCGGAATCTGCGCCGCGTCGCAGCGGCGGTTGCCGAAGGTCGCATCCTGTACAATTTTTTTAAATTTGCCCATTTTAACCCTTTACAGCGCCCGCGGTCAAGCCCTCTACCATATACTTCTGAAAGAAAACAAACAAAAGCACAATCGGCAGGCTGCCCGCCACGGAGAACGCCATCAGCGAACCGTAATCGTTGGAATACTCGCCCATAAAGCTCTGCGCAAGGCCGACCGCCAGCGTGCGCTTGGCGTCGGTTTTGGCAATGGTAAGCGCCATCAGATAATCGTCCCATGCGTTCAGGAACGTGTAAATCGCGACAGCAACCAGACCGGGCAGCACCAGCGGCAGTATGATCTGCACCATAGTGCGCAGCCTTCCCGCGCCGTCGATCTTCGCCGATTCGTCAAGCGCGGTGGGGACCGTATCGAAAAAGGATTTCAAAAGCGTAATCGACAGCGGCAGCGCAAAGGTTACATCGGCAAGAATCATGCCGCGGTAGGTATCCAGCATTCCCCACTGCTTGTAAAACGTATAGAGCGAGACCAGGATAACCACAATCGGGAACATCTGCACCGACTGTACGGCGCTGAGCACGGCGCCCTTGCCGTGAAACTTAAAGCGGGAAAAGGAGTAGGCGGCGGGAATGGCGATCAACAGCGCCGCAAGCACCGTTCCGCCCGACACGATAAAGCTGTTGCGGAAATAGCCGATGTATTTTGCCTGTGAGAATATCTTGATATAGTTCTCAATGGTAAAATCTTTCGGGTAAAAGGCAACGTCGTCAAGGCTTATCAGCGCGTAGTACGGTCTTACCGAGCCGATGAGCATCCAGTAGACCGGGAAGAGCAAAATGAGAATCAGCGCGGCTATGGCTATGTACTTGACCGCGGCGCCGGCTGTTTTTTTCGCAGTACCGACTTTTGTCATCGTTGCGCCCCCTTTACAGATTTTCAGCGCTTTTCGCACTGCGGTGATTGATAAACACGGTCACGACGGTAAGGAAAATCAGCCACAGAACGCCGATGGCCGCGCCCTGACCGAAATTGTAGTCGGTGAAGGCTTTCTCATACGCGGCAATCGAGAGCGTATAGGTCGCCTCGCTCGGACCGCCGCCCGTCATCAGATTGATGATGGTATACATCTGGAAGTTGTTCATGATGGCGATCCAGACCGAAGAGAAAATAACCGGTTTTATGGTCGGAATCACCACATGAATGAGTGTTTGAAAATAGTTTGCGCCGTCAATGCGCGCCGCCTCAAGCTGCGATTTGTCAACCGATTGCAGACCGGCAAGCAGCATGACCATCATATAGGGAAGCTGCCGCCATACCGCGGCGATCACCACGGCGGCCAGCGCGAACTTCGGACTGTTCAGCCAGTCGAAGGAGGTCGTTTCAATCAGGCCGGCCTTGTTCATCATCCAGTTGATGATTCCGTAGCTGTTATTCAGCATCAGCCGCCAAATCAGCGCAACGACGACCGAGGGAATCGTCCAGGGAATCAGAAAAAGCCCGCGGAAAATCCCCCTGCCCCGAAGTTTGGTATTCAACAGCAGCGCAAGGGCAAGCCCAATGACAAACTGCACGGCGACCGCCCAAAATACAAAAGAAAGCGTTGTGAAAAAATAATCGGTGATGTTCCCGCTGATTCCGCCTCTGGCGAACAAATCCGTATAGTTTTTAAAATGGTTCCACACCGGTTCCGCCCGACCGCCGACCTCCTTGATGCCGTATGTCATGAAGCTCATGTAGATGCCCTTGAGAATCGGGGCGGCTATGACCAAAACCAAAACGGCAATGGCCGGAACGGTCAGCAGAAAACCGAAGAACGCGTCGTTCAGATGCAGCCGTCCTTCGACATCGCGGCGAAAGAAGGCGGCAATCAGTTTGTTTTTCTTTTTCGGCTTTTTCAATGCCTGTGCTTCCATTCTGCACCTCCGCATTCTAAAATGCGCCCCCTTCGAGAGCCTTCCCGAAGGGAGCGCCGAAACTTACCGTTTTGTATTTCCTTATTTGTCCGCGAGCGCCTGAAGCTCCTTTTCCATAGCCGCTACAACGCTTGCAACATCTTCGCCGTTCGCTATTCGGGTCAGACCCTTGACCATAATCGTGTCCGCCTCGCTCAGGCTGATCTGCGTGCCGGGAAGATCCTTTGCGGTCTTCATCGCGTTTACATAGACCTGCGTGATCTCGTCCGCGTCCGCAAACACTTTTTCGTTTACCGTGGCGCGGCTGGACATCTTGCCCTGACCCGCCTCGTAAAGAATGTTAATCACGGTTTCGCTGGACATATGCTCAAGGAACTTCGCCATAGCGGGCATCTGTTCGTCCGTGGTGGTATCAAATACGACCAGGAGGTGCGTCACAAGATAACCGGAACCGTTTGCATCCGCGCCCGGAATGACCATACAGCCGAAGTTTTTGTAAAATTCGTCCTCATTCGCCGCCGCGGAGGCACAAGTGGAAATAACGGCCTGAAGGTCATAATAGAAGCCGATCTTGCCCTGTCCGAACAGGTTGCGCAGTTCTTTGAGCGTCATTCCCTTCGGAGAAATCCCCTTCTGAAAGATTTCCTGAAGCTGCGTATAGGTTTTGATACCGGCTTCATTGTTCAGCGTGACCTTGCCGTCCTTCATAAATTCGCCGCCGTTTGCCCACAGCGCGGGAAGAATATTATAGCCTTCGCCGGTTTCCACTTCACTGTCGGGGAATGCGAGACCGTAAATATCCGCGCCGAGCGCGCTGACCTTTTCGGCGGCAGCCAAAAGGTCTGTCCAGGACTTGATGTCTTCAACCTTGACATTGGCCTGTTCAAGCAGGGCCTTGTTATAGAAGAGGCACTCGGTATTTGCAAACCAAGGCATTGCCTTCATCTCGCCGTCGATGGTCACGCCGTCGATTGCAGCGTCCGCATAGTCGTTCAGCACCGCGTCCGAGATGCCGACAACCGATTTAACGGCGCCGGTCTCCAAAAGCTGAGGCAGCCACTCGGCTTTAATGTGCGCGACATTCGGCGCCGTACCGCCGATCGCGGAGACGATCAGCTGATCGAGATAGGTGGAATACGCCTGGGAGGCGTCCATCTTGATCGTAATGTCCTTGTTCTTTTCCATAAAGGTTTCCGCCATTGCGGAATATGTAGGATACAGTTTTTCCTCTGCAAGCGCCCAGGAGGCCCATGTCAACGTAGCCGGAGATTCTACCGGCGTTTTTTCGCCGCAAGCGGCCAGCAGACCGAATGCCATCAAAATAGAAAGTACCAGTGCGAAAATTCTCGTAAACCGTTTCATAAAAATTGCCCCTTTCAGAATTTTTAAATTCGTCCGCGCAAGAATTAGAAGTGGATTTTTCCGCTTCTTTACATATTTTAATTGTAACACTCGCACATTCAAGTGTCAAGAACGTCCGTTAAATTTTGGCAAATTTGCCAAATCGTTATGAAATAAACATTTTTGACGGCTTTTCGGAAAAACCCCGCTTCCGTTCATTTTATTCCTTTCCCGGGCTTTTTATACGAACATTCGGTCAAACGGAAATCGACTGCCTTTCCGGCGATTTTGTGCAATTTGTAAAAAATTTGTGAAGAAACAGAAGTTAGCCATATTTATAATTCGCCGTTTTTTCGTCTCTTGAAAAAGGCGTATACAACGCCTGAAACCTCCGTCTGTTTCCCGTTTTTCGGCAAAACCGCAGGTCTGTTTTCTTATTTTTGCGGTATTTATATCGTATAAGATATAAATATATGACCGCTCGTTTTCCCGTCAAAAAAAAACCGTGCACAGCACGGATAGGGAGATCAAAGGTGTTTACAAGGCGGCACATGTCCGCCTTTTTCCGCCGCAAAACCAAGGTTTTGCGGCGATGGGGCGCGTATAGGCGTGAGGATAGGCATGAGGAGGGGCCCGGCGCAGCCGGGAGGAGGCCTGATGCCATAGGGGGTACCAGGCGTCAGCCTGGAGGAGTCCTGACGCCACAAAAAGAGCCCCCTTTTCGGGGCGCGTTCACTCGCGTCGTCGCGCCGCTTCCCCGCTGTTTTGTGTTTTTCAAGCGGGCAAGATCGTTTACCGCAGAGCGCGGATTGTGCGGGGGACGGGCTTGCCCAAAGCGATTTTGCGCATTCGCCGCGGAGCGGCGGGGGTTCGCAAGCGGTTTCTTCTAAAATAGAGTTCCTAAAAATACAAAAATTCGGAATTATCCATTTTAAAAAAATCATGGATATGCTAAAATTTCCATAAAAACAGGCCGGAAAGATGGACAGAATAGACAGAAAAATACATTTTTAAAACCTGTGATCTTGTCCGGCATGAATTTTTGATCCTGCTGAAAAAACAAAAACAGACAGATGGAGGAACTTCTTATGAAAACAATGCTGCGTTTTTTTCTGATTGTGATGTTGACAGCGATGCTTGCCTGCTTTGCCGTACAGGCGGAGGGGGCGGCGGTGTACGTCTCGGAAAACGGCAGCGACGCCAATACCGGCGCGAGCGCCGCGGAGGGAGTCGCCACGCTGACGCGCGCCTATGAACTGCTTTCGGATGCGGGCGGTACGATTTATATTTCGGGCACGGTCGCGGTTGATTCCAATGCGACAAACGGCGCCGCCAAAGTATTGGAGGTGCCGGCGCACAGCGGAAAGATCCGTCTGACCGGCGCGGATGCGTCCGCCACGCTGAAATTCGGAGACGTGCTGCACTGGTATTTGTCGGGCGAGACCGAGATGGACAATCTTCATATCCTGCTTGAGGCGGCCGACAATTATCTGTGGGCGGCAAGGCACAACCATTTCACAGTCGGTGAAAACGTGCGCATGACCGAGTCGGGCAAGGGCGGCATTATTCTGCTCGGCGGATGCAACACCGGCGGAGAGAGCGAGCACGCAGTGTCAACTTCGCATCTGACGCTGTATGACGGCGATTTTTACTTTGTGTACGGCGGCAACCGCAAGGATGTTTCGGAGGCCTGCTGCGGCGATACGCTGGTTGAATTTTTGGGCGACGTGTATATCCGAGGCGCGTTTTCTCCCGGTTCGGTGAATCGGGACGTGAAGAACGCGACGGTTATTATAGACGGCGTTGTGACCACCGGTTCGCACTTTTACTTCGGCGGTTATGATAAATCCAGCGTGGAGAACGTGACCTTTGTTCTGAAGAGCGGACAACTCAACTGCGGCGGTACGTTCCCGGCCGGCATTGCGCGCGTAACCAACGCAAACGCCTATTATGCGGAGGACGCGGCCATTCTGCGCTCGGTTTTCGCCGCGTATCTGACCGGGCCGGTTGCTTCCTATTGCACGGAGATCGGCCACATTGCGGACGCGAACGGCCGCTGCCTCGTATGCGGAGCGGAAGTTTCCAAAGCTGCGGTTGAGATCAAAATGACCATCGGCGACATGAACGGGTATGTAAACGGCGCTGTAAAAGCGCTGGACGCGGCGCCGATTATCCGCCAGGACCGCACGATGCTTCCCGTGCGTTTTGTCGCCGAAAACCTCGGCGCGACGGTCGGCTGGGACGGCGAGACCGGCACGGCGACGCTCACCTGCGGCGATATAGAGATCAAAATTACGATCGGCGCGAAAACGGCGACTGTCAACGGAGAGGAAAAAACTTTGGATGCGCCCGCGTTTATCGAAAATTCCCGCACCTATCTGCCCGTGCGGTTTGTGGCGGAAGCGCTCGGCGGCGTCGTTGCGTGGGACGGTGCAACCGGCACGGCAACCATTACAAAATAAAAGCGCTTTATACGCTTTATATTAAAAGGCTCCGGGGTTTCCCGGAGCCTTAACTTTTCGATCAAGATAAAAATTATAAATCAAATACGTTTACAAGGCGGACATGTGCCGCCTTGTAAACACCTTACAGG
>URDS01000062.1 GCA_900546635.1 uncultured Eubacteriales bacterium
TACAAGGCGGACATGCGCCGCCTTGTAAACACCTTACAGGCGCGCGAGTGCCGCCGAGGGCGGCGCGATGGCGCGAGCGAACGCGCCCTATCGTCGGAAAACCTTGGTTTTTCGGCGGTCAAAAAAGCGGTCAAATCGCAGATTTGACCGCTTTTTCAATCGCTTCGTTGTCCGGCAGCATGTACAGCACGACAACATTCCCGTAAACTTCGATATACGCCGTTTCCGCATACCCCTCCAGGCCGCTGAGCTTCAGCGCGCGGAGGGTTTCTTTGATCCGGCGTTCCAAAAACAGCCGCGCGTCTCCCGCGTCCGAGGATTGGTACAGCCGGAGCACCGTCAGTTCGCAGAGCGGCGGTTTCAGAGAGGAATAAATCGCCATTTCCTCGATTTTATCCGCAAAGTCCGGATAGCCCGCAAGTCCCAGATAGTCGGACAGAAAATCCTCCGACATGCCGTTTTTATAGAAACGCCCGTAGCAGGAAATCTGCCCGGCGGGCAGCGATTCGTCCGCCGTGACGGCGCGCAGCACGACATCGTACAGCCGCCCGCTCTTTGTGCAGGAAAACAGGCAGAACAGCGAGAGCGCAAGCAGCAAAAATATGCCAAAACAAATTTTTTTCATATACTCACCCGTATTCAATATATGCGCGTATCCGCGCGTCCATACCCACGAAGGCAAAACGCGCGCCGCTCTGCCGCTTGAAAAAAAAATCGGCGCGTTCGCTTTTTGAAAAATTTTTGTCCTAAAAAATTAGGAATTTTCTTAAAAATTTTGGATAAAATGCCAGATAAGTTGATTGAAAATGACAAATATTTTTGCTATAATGGGAATATCAAATTTACAATATAGGGGGATATTTCGTGAAAAAGAAAATAATTATTGCACTTGTACTCTGCATCATTTCGGCGCTCTGCATCTTCGGCGCGGCGGCGGCCGAGACCGAGGAAAGCTGCGCAAACGGTCTTTATCTGCTCGGACTCATTCAGGGTTACAGCGAGGGCGGACAGGATTTCGGCTTTGACGATTCGCTCACGCGCGCGCAGGCGGTCGTGCTGCTGGAGCGCTATCTGGGCGTACTGGACAGCGCGGCGGCGGCCAATGTCAAGGCGCCTTTTTCCGATGTGCCCGCCTGGGCGGATCTGTATGTCGGCTATGCTTGTGAAAACAAGCTTGTTTCGGGGAGAAAGGACGCTTCCGGAAACGCTTATTTTGATCCCGACGCGCCGATCAGCGAGGCGGAGTTCCTCACGCTTTTGCTGCGCGCGATGAAATATGAAGACAAAAACGACGGCAGCGGTGATTTTGTATGGAGCGATCCGTACGCGCTGTCCGACAAACTCGGACTGACCGACGGAAAAAATGAGCAGTTTTTGCGGGGCGACGCGTTTGTGATGTGTTGGGCTGCGCTCGGCGCCGCGACGCAGGGAGGCGACAGTGTGGCGGATACTTTGATGGCGGCCGACGTGTTTGAAGACGCGCAGTACAGCCTTGCGCAGCGCATTGCCGGCGGCGAGATCATCAAGGTGGTCTGCGTCGGGGACAGCATCACGCAGGGCACCGGCGCAAAAGATCAGCGCAACAACTATCCGTCGCGTCTGCAGGCTTTGCTCGGCTCCTCTTTTCAGGTAATCAACTGCGGAAAGGCTTCGTCCTATGTGATGTCGCCGAGCAGCAAATTCAATGTAAAGGCGTCTACGCCTGAGCTTTATTACCCCAATACCGCCGTGTATAAAACGGCGATGGCGTCGGACCCGGATATTGTGATTATCGCGCTCGGCACAAACGACGCGCGCAGTCTCACCGAGGCGGCCGCTTCCCAGCAGTTTGTCAAGGATTACAAGGCGTTGATCGCGGATTTCGCGGCGCTCGCCTCCAAACCGCAGATTTATCTGTCGATTCCGCTTCCGGCGGCCAGTAACGCAATCCCCTATGAGGGAACCGTGTACATTTTGCCCGACCTGATTCGGGGTGTGGGCGAGGAACTCTCGCTGCCGGTGCTTGAAACCGGAATTGATCTGCGGGACTATTATGAAGCGGTGCTGCCGTTTAACGACCGGCTGCATCCCGATGATACCAGCTACGCGGCGCTCGCCGCGTACATGCGCCGCCATGTGTTCGGCGCGGCGCAGGCGCTGCCGGTCATTCCCGCGGCGCAGAACGACGTTGTGTTTGTCAGCGACAACGGAAAGCGTGAAAACGGCGGTACGTCGCCCGCGGATGCGGTTAACAGTCTTGCCTACGCGTTCGGAATGCTGCGCGAAAACGGCGGAACGGTCGTGGTTTGCGGTACGGTTTCCAATCCGCAGACGTTTTTGCCGACCGCCGGAGGACAGATTAAGATTACCAGCGTGTACGACGGCGTGGATTACGCGGCAACCGCCGGTGCGAAGCTGGTGGTTAAGGGTTCGTATTTCTTCCGCAGCGATGTTTTGATCGAAAATATCACGATTCATACGACGGCAAACGGCCAGGGCTTTTATATCGGGTACAACGATTTTACCATCGGCAGCGGCGTCACGACGACATGGGCAAGCAATGTTACAACCGTTTTGTCCCTTAACTTTGGCTATACGATTCAACTCGCCGGGACGGAGGCTTCCTGCTTTGATTGCGTAAAGGACTGCACGCTGACCGTCAACAGCGGCACATGGTCGATCATCCGCGGCGGCAACAAGCGCGCAAAGGCAACGTACGCGGTAAGCGATGTTAAAGAGGGCGTGAAGCTGTCGGTGATTATCAACGGCGGCACGTTTAACCATGCGGGTGTTTCTCCGAACAGCGGAAGCGGAATGAACGATTTGAACGGAGAACTCTATGTGGAGATCAACGGCGGCAGCTTTGCGGGTGATTTCTTCGCGATTGCGAACGTCGGAACCAATCAGACCGGTTATACGCCGACCTTCGGCGGAAGCGCGGTCGTGAAAATAACGGGCGGCACGTTCCAAGGCAAGCTCGGCGCGTATCAGGTGGAAACGGCAAAGAAGCTGACCGGCGGCGTCAAGCTGATTCTGACCGACAAGACCGCGTCGTTGGCTTCCAAGGCTAAGGGCTTTGAAATCGAATACGAGAAGTAAGTTTTGCGCTTGTGAGACGGGGCGCTTTGGATGCATTGGATTTTGCAAATCTTATTTACCGGCAAACTGAACGGACGGAGATATTTTTATATCTCCGTCCGTTCAGTCTGTCACAAAAGTGAAAATCGCAAATCAAATAAGTTTACAAGGCGGACATGAGCCGCCTTGTAAACACCTTATAGGCGCGCGAGTGCCGCCAATGGCGGCGCGACGGCGCGAGCGAACGCGCCCCATCGTCGAAAAACCTTAGTTTTTCGACGGTCTGACCTGTGCCGCATTGCGGCACAGGCATACATATCATTTCTTACTATTGAAATTAGGATACTCAAAATAAACAAACAATCCGAACACGCCTCCACTGTGGAAGATGTTCGGATTGTTTTCATGTGGTCGGAATGAGGTGATTCGAACACCCGACCTCTTGGTCCCGAACCAAGCGCACTACCAAGCTGTGCTACATCCCGAATTGTTTGATTTGCATTCGCTATTATAGCATACCCCGCTCCGTTTGTCAACCCTATTTTTTGCGGCGGCCGTTTTTTTGAGCGGTCGATTCTCCGCACGGTATAGAGGCGCGCGGCGCGCAAAAATTCCCGCGGCGGCCGTTTTTTTCGCGCGCGCCTATTTACAACCCATATTGCGCATGTTATAATAATTTTATCTATATATAGTGGCACCTTGGATGCCGCGCCCCATCATGTAAGGAGGAAGAATTTGCTCTGCAAATTCATTGACAGCTATGAAATGTCCGAACTGCGGGTATCCGGAAAGCAAAGTCATTGATTCCCGGCCGGTCAGCGACAACAACAGCATCCGCCGCCGCCGGGAATGCCTCGAATGCCGCCGGCGCTTCACAACCTATGAGGTCATTGATTCGGTACAGATCGTTGTCATCAAAAAGGACGGCTCAAAGGAATTTTTTGACCGCATGAAGCTGGAAAGCGGCCTGATGAAAGCCTGCCAAAAGCGCCCCGTGGATACGGCGGCGCTCGCGCTTGAGATCGAAGCCGAACTGCAAAACTCACTGCGCGCGGAGATCACCACCGGCGAGATCGGCGAAATTATCATGGACAAACTGCGGAAAATCGACGCTGTCTCCTATGTCCGCTTTGCATCCGTTTACCGCGAGTTCAAGGACGCGGCAACCTTTATGGAGGAACTCAAACGGCTTGGAGGAAAGCCGTAAAAACCGCGCAATTCTTTGGGAGGACACACCGCCCCGCGCCGATGCGCCGCGGTGATTTTAAAAATGGAAATCGAATTTGTGGCCACCTGCCTGTTTGGGCTGGAGCACTTTCTCGGTGAGGAAATCGACCGTCTCGGATACCGGCGAACCGAGACCATCGACGGCCGCGTTTCCTTTATCGGGGACGAATATGCCGTCGCCCGCTGCAACATCTGGCTGCGCTGCGCCGAACGCCTGTATATCAAAATGGGCAGTTTCCGCGCGCGCACGTTCGGTGAGCTTTTTGAGGGCACCAAGTCGGTCGAGTGGGAAAAATACATTGGGCGCGAGGACGCTTTTCCGGTCAAGGGACATTCGATTCGGAGCAAGCTGTTCTCCATACCCGACTGCCAGAGCATCGTCAAAAAAGCGGTCGCGCAGCGGCTGGACAACGAATACGGCATGTGCTGGTTTCCGGAATCTCGGATCAAATATCAAATTGAATTTTTCATTCTGCGCGACGAGGCCACACTGATGATCGACACATCGGGCGTCGCGCTGCACAAGCGCGGCTACCGTGCGACAGCCGGCGCGGCGCCCTTGCGCGAGACGCTCGCGGCGGCGCTTGTGCTCAATTCGCGCCCGCGCGAAAACGTGCTGCTCTGGGATCCGTTCTGCGGCAGCGGCACAATCGCCATTGAAGCGGCCATGATTATGAAAAATCAGGCGCCGGGACTGTTCCGGCGGTTCGCCGCGGAGGACTTTGAAGCGTTCCCGCCCGAAATTTGGGCGCAGGCGCGAAACGAAGCGCGCACGATGATCCGACCGACCTCGTTTGAGGCCTACGCCTCGGATATCGACGAAAAAATGGTCGCCCTCACCGCCGAAAACGCGGAACGCGCGGGCGTGTCCGAAATCGTCAAATCGTTTGCCGCCGACGCGCGCGTCATCCGAACCGGCGACCGGCGGGGAACCATCGTCTGCAACCCGCCCTACGGCGAGCGCCTCGGCAGCGCCGAAGAAGCGGAGTCCCTGTATGTGCAGATCGGCCGGCATTTCCGCTCGCTTGCGCCCTGGCAGGTCTACGTGCTCACCTCCTGCGAGCGGTTCGAGCGGCTGTACGGACGCCGCGCGGACAAGGTGCGCAAGCTCTATAACGGTATGATCCCCTGCTATCTGTACCAATATTTCAAATTTGACCGCGCTTGAATAAAAAACCGCTCCCCTGCGCACACTGAAAGAAAAGTGCAAGCGCGGGGGTGTTTTTTTGAATTTCAGCGAAGAGTATGCACAAAATATAAAGCGCATGGACGAGACGCTTTGTCCCGAAAAAAGCTTTGACGTGATCAAGCGGCGGTTGCTCATCGGCAAGGACGAAGCGACCTTTTACTATATCGACGGCTTTGTCAAGGACGAAATCATGCAAAAGCTGATGCAGTATTTCATCTCGCTCAAAAGCCTGCCGACCGGCGCCGACGCGGCGACGGTTTTTGCCGACGCGCATGTACCCTACGTCGAGGTGGACGTGACTTCCGACCCGGAGCAGGCGATTTTGCTCGTACTGTCGGGCGGCGTGGCCGTGTTTGGGGAAACGTTCGGCGCGACGGCGGTGCTCATCGACGCGCGCACCTATCCCGCGCGCAGCGTGGAGGAACCCGAAAGCGACCGCGTGATGCGGGGCTCGCGCGACGGCTTTGTCGAAACGCTGATCTTCAATACCGCGCTTCTGCGCCGCCGGATCCGAAACCCAAAGCTGCGCGTAATGTATAAAAATGTGGGCAAAGACTCCAAAACCGACATGGCCATCGTGTACATCGAAGGCAAGGCCGATGAAAAATACGTCCGCTGGCTGTCCGAAAAGCTCGACGCCGTGGACACCGACTATCTGCCGATGGGACACGAAAGCCTGACCGAATGCCTGATCGGTAAAAAATGGTACAATCCGTTTCCGAAGGTCCGCTCCACCGAGCGGCCGGACGCCGCCGCCGCGCAGCTTGCCGAGGGCAACATTCTGGTTTTGTGCGACACCTCGCCCGAGGCCATGATTCTGCCCACCTCGATTTTCGATTTTTTGCAGGAGACCGGCGATTACTATTTCCCGCCGTTTACGGGCACATACCTCCGCATTGTCCGCCATGTGATCTTCTGGATGACCCTTTTTCTGGTGCCGCTCTGGTATCTGTATGCGAGGTATCCCGAACTTACGCCCGGCTGGCTGCAATTTGTGATCCCGACAGAGGTCGGGCGGATTCCGCTGATCGCGCAGCTTTTCCTCGTCGAATTTGTCATAGACGGCTTAAAGCTCGCCTCCATGAACACGCCCAGTATGCTGACCAACTCGCTGAGCGTCGTCGGCGGTCTGATTCTCGGCGATTTCGCCGTGGATATCGGTTGGCTGATCCCGGAGGTCATTCTGTATATGGCGTTTGTGGCGATCGCCAACTTCACCCAGCCGAACTATGAACTCGGCTACGCGGTCAAGTTCATGCGTATGCTGCTGCTCGGCGCAACCGCGATCTTCGGGCTTTGGGGCTTTGTCGTCGGTCTTGTGCTGATCGTGATTCTGATCGCGACCAATTCGACCGTGAACGGCAAAAAGTCGTATCTGTATCCCCTCATTCCCTTTAATCCCGCCGCGCTCTGCCGCCTGCTCTTCCGCATGAAGAAAAAAGAAAAAACCGGTTTTTGAAACATTTGCGCGCGAAACGCGCGGCCGCATATGGCGCTATAAGATCCGCCCGACCGTTAAGGTCGGGCGGATCTGACCGCCGCAAAACCAAGGTTTTGCGACGATGGGGCGCGTTCGCTCGCGCCGTCGCGCCGCCGATGGCGGCACTCGCGCGCCTGTAAGGTGTTTACAAGGCGGCGCATGTCCGCCTTGTAAACAAACTTTATTTGCAATTCTTATCCTTATTTTACTTAATTTTATATCGCGCTTTTTTGTTTACAACCTCAATGGTGATTTGTCCGCAATACTTATCGCCCGACACATGCTTGAAATCACGGAAAGTTTCCAACAAATTTTCCGCGTATTCCCCGAATTTTTGTTCGACCGCGTCAAAATTTTCAAGCGCAATGTACACGTTCCCGCCCACCATTTCGGTCAGGCAATCCCAAAGCGCATCTAAATTGCACCCGTAAAAATTCGGGAAATCAAGCCCCGCTTTGATTACTTGATGCACCTTCAAAATCGAATCCGCTTTGGAAAAATCCAGAATATAGGGATCTTGAACCGCATACATCGGCACACGCCTCCTTTAATTTCAGAAAACAGCCGCCGCGATGCAAAAAGCAGTCCGCGCCGATCGGTCAAAGCCCGCTCAAAAGGCGCAATGCGCCGCGTCCGTTCCCTATCCTTTCGAGCGCGCCGCGAAACGCCATAGTAAGCATACCACGGCATTGGTGATTTTTGCAATGTTTTTCTCAATATTTTATATTGATTCTAAAAAGGTTCTATGGTAAACTCTCTTTGAAAGCGAAAGTCCAACAAAAATGAAAAGAGGGCTGCTATGTACATTTTGAAAAATCAGACCGGAAATGAAATCGCGTCCGTTCTGTCCCCGATCATCGAAGAGGACGGCAAAGAGTATGCGCTCGAACCGCGCGGCGGCGGATACGGCGGATATGGCTTTTCGGTTTCCGAATGCATTCAGGACGCGGGCGACGGACTGACATCCCTTACAAGAGAAATCCGGAACGAAAGCGGCAAAGCGCGCACGTTCAAGCTGATTTTGGAAGCGGTCACCGCCTTCAAACCCGCGCGATACCTGATTCCCTGCGTAAGCTACAACGGCAACTACTTCGGCGAGGGTCACGAACCGAAAGGCATGCTCTGCGAGGAAACCGGCACCCCCTGGATTCATTCCTATGACCGTACGCCGATTCCCTCCTGCTCGATTACCGAGACAAAGGAAGTCGCGTTTTCGATGTTCGCATCGGCAAACGACAAGGACAGCATGGTGTCCTCCGTGTCGCTTCGCCCGGCGGACGACGGCAGAATTTCGCACCGGATCTACTGGCCGGTGACCGAAGCGCCTTTTACCTACTGCGACAACGACAAATACAACGAGCGCTTTGACACCTACATCACGCTCAAGGACGGCGAAAGCTTCAAAGTAACGGCCTACCTGCTCTGCTCTGTGCCGATGTGGGAAAACTACGGCGCCTGCGCGGCGCTTGACCGGGCGATCGAGCTTTTCCCGTTCAAGCACGGCAAAAACCGCAGCGCCGACGAGCTTTGGCGGCTCGGAATCGCATACAGCCGCTTTTTGCTCCGCGAGCACAAGGGCAAGCTGCTTTTCTCAAGCGGCATCCATCCCACGGCAAACGGCCCGTATTTCGTACCGCACTATGAAATCGGCTGGTGCGGCCAGAACATCATGAACGCGCGTATGCTGACGCTCGAATCCCTGCGCACGGGCGAAAAAGAACTGCTCGAAAAGGCGCTTGCCGTCTGCGACAACTGGGTGGAAAAGCAGTCGGATCTCGGCCTTGTGCTCGCGCATTACGAGTGGTACACCGAGGGAAAGAATTGGAACTACAAGCCGCGCGACCCCTCGCAGTCCTGGGCAAGCCATGTCGATTACAAAAACGGCTGGCTCCCCGAAACCTGCAACACCGGCTGGGCGGCCTGCGAAATGATGAAAATGTGGGATCTGCTCCGCAAAAACGGCATCGACAAACCGGCGTACAAGGATTTCGCAGTCAAGATTTTTGAATTTTTCTGCGACCGCTACAGCGAGGAATACGCATTCGGCAAGGGGTGGGATTTTGACGGCCGCTGCGACGAGGAAAACGGAACCGTGGGCGCGTTTGTCACAATGGCGCTCTGCGAGGGCTACAAAATTCTCGGCGAGCAAAAATACCTCGACTTTGCCATAAAATCGCTTGACCTCTACATGAAGCGCGACCTCGACAACTTCACCTGCACCGCCGGCGCTATAGACTGCACCTGCGTGGACAAGGAGACCGCGGGGCCGGTCATTATCGCCGCGCTCGACCTCTACGAAATCACCAAGGACAAAAAATTCCTTGAATACGCGGTCAAATCCTCCTACTACTTCGCGTCCTGGATGTATACCTACGACGTGCAGTACGGACCGGAGGCTGAATTTACGCAGTACGGCTATTACACCGCCGGCTCCACCTATGTTTCGGTACAGCATCCCGCCCTAGACCAGTGGGGCGAACTGATGTGCTGCGAATGGATCCGCCTTGCCGACTACACCGGCGACGCGCGCTGGAGAACGCGCGCCGTTATGATGTGGTACAACAGCACGCAGTGCATCGCGGATGAGAAAAACAATATCTTCCACGGCCTGAAGCGCCCCGTCGGCTCGCAAAACGAAGCCTTTTACCAGGCGCGCTGGGGTCACCGCAAGGACTGCAACGAACGCGGCCATCTGAACGACTGGCTCGTCTCATGGGTGAGCGTGTTCCGCCTCAATGTGCTCGACCGCCTCACCAGCGTAAACGGCTACAAGGACAGAAGCGCGCTTGAATAAGCGTTTGACCGACGCGGGGGTTCCCGCGTGCTGCCGCCCGATTCCGCAAAGCGGAATCGGGTTTGCTTTGCGGAATCGGGTTTGCTTTGCAGATGCGGCGGAAATGTTTTGCCGCAAAGTCCGCTTTGGCCGCTTTCGGCAGTCGAAGCAGCAGGTGTGAAAGCCGCAATGCGGCAGAAGCAGCTAAAGCAGGAGGGTGTAAACCCGCAATGCGGCAGAAACAGCTAAAGCGGGCGGGTGTAAACCCGCAATGCGGCAGAAATGCCGAAGTACCGATATGAAGCGGCAAAATACCGGAGGCTGCCGAAACAGTGGGGATAAAACCGCAAAACACCCGCGTTGTCAGGAAAACGGGCGAATCTGATTGCTTAAATTGGTAGCATTTGTCCTTATCAGGGTCTATAATGGGACTGTGAAGCGGATAAGGAGGGAAAACCATGACTTTGGGAAACAGTTTATTTCACGCAAGAAAAAAGTGCGGACTTTCGCAGGAGGACGTAGCCGAAAAGCTCGGCGTAAGCCGACAAACGGTCTCAAAATGGGAAACCGACGAAACCGTCCCGGACATTCGCCAGTCGAAAGAAATGGCGGTGCTGTACAAGGTCACGCTGGACGAATTGATTGATTTTGAACCGGATGTCCGCGAAATCCGGGAAATGATCGACAAGACAAGCGAGAAAACCGAAGAAAAAATCGACTGGACACGCGCTTGGGGAAAGAAATATCCGATTCTCTTGCAGTATCAAGATACGGTGAATATTCCGAGCTACGCCCGCAGACTCGGCGATATGCTGGACGAAATCGGGCGGGAATATCATCTGAACGCGCAGGACGCCATGCTGGTTTTGAAAGATATTTTGTACAACGTCTGGAAAAGCCGAAAAAACGCAGCAAAGCCCTGATGAAACCGTTTGTTTTTTGTTTTTACCACTGTAAACCGGCAAAAAAAGAACAGCAAGTCCAACCCTATAAACATAAATAGGAAGACAGGGAGCGAAAATGCGCCCTGTCTTCCTATTTGCAATTCTGAACACCCCAAACGCTGTGGCAAATAAAACAGCGGGATATGAAAAACATGTCAACCAATCGAATATAAGAAAAACCGGAGCAACATGCATGTGTTGTTCCGGTTTCTCTTATTACGCAATTGATATATCGACGTTTAGAGTATAGCATATTCCGCAAGTTCTGTCAATAGATTTTTGGTATTTTTTGGAAATAGTTTGTGATTAAAAAATCAGGCAAACGAAGTACACAAAAGATAAAAGCCCGTGCCTGCCCCGGGTCATTTGCCATATATAAACATAAGACCAAAGACAAAAAAAGTCCGCACACTCTCGCATACGGACTTTGGCTCCCATGGCTGGGCTCGAACCAGCGACATCATGATTAACAGTCATGCGCTCTACCGACTGAGCTAAGGAGGAATATGGCGGCTGCGATTTTTTCTCGCTTCCGCATTTTTTGAAAAGGCATAAAGCATGCCGAAAAGTCCCGGATTTTTTATTATACAATATAATTGTCCCGTTACAAAAAGTATTGTATAATAAAGGAGAGACAATGATTACAAAACCGGATGAAAAAATCTATGGCGACAGTGCTGCTATCGGCGGAGATATTTATAAAAACAGAGAAGACAAGCTTCCCTCTGCACCGAGCCGTATTTGGTAGGAAGCCGACATTAACTATGACGGCGGTTTTAGAAACGCTTCGCGGATTTTATATTCAAATGACGGCCTTATTTTTGCTACATATGACCATTACCACACATTTTATGAAGTATTGCAGTAAAGGAGAAATTCAATGTACGAATACAGAAACCCTTATGTCCTCGATTTCAGGCAGATTAAATACTATGGCGAAATGCACTTGATTTTTAAAGAAACATTTGATTTTCCGGATTACTACGGTGAAAACTGGGATGCTTTTTGGGATTGCCTTACCGATATGGTTGGCAGACCAATAAATATTAGAATTTATGGACTCAGCGTTTTGAGAAAAAGATTCCCCGGAGAAGATAAGATTCTATTAGATATTCTTGAGGAATTACGCCATTGGAATGATGATAGATATATTAAAGAAATTTCCATTGAAATAATCGAGGAATAAATTCAAAAACAAGAAGATATTCCCTTGCGTAACTTTGCTGTAAAAACAGCAAAACAAATACGTTTACAAGGCGGACATGTGCCGCCTTGTAAACACCTTGCGAGCGTGCGAGTGCCGCCATTGGCGGCGCGACGGCGCGAGCGAACACGCCCCATCGTCGAAAAACCTTCGTTTTTCGACGGTCTGAGCCCGCCCTATTGGGCGGGTTTTACGCTGCGGTGCTGCTGTGACGGTTGCTTTCCCTGTTGGACGCTCGCAACGTCTTCTGCGCAGCCGTGCTGAGTTTCCGTGCGGAAACTCGTCAAGCCTGCACTATACGGGAAACGACAAAAGAAAAACGGAACGCTTTTGCGTTCCGCTGCCATATATATAAACATAAGACCAAAGAGAAAAAAAGTCCGCACACTTACGCATACGGACTCTGGCTCCCCCTGCTGGGCTCGAACCAGCGACATCATGATTAACAGTCATGCGC
>URDS01000063.1 GCA_900546635.1 uncultured Eubacteriales bacterium
AAAAGCGGTTTTTTTGCAGTTTCCTTACAATCGTATGATGACTCGTTGCCCCGTGCGCGCGTATACTAATCCCGCAAATCGGGAGAACGGGGCGAAGGGAAGCAATGACGAGATATGTAATCGATGCGCGGCAAATCCGCTGGAACGCCGCCATTTTGCGGCGCGAGCTGCACGGCGTGCCGGTTATCGGCGTGGTGAAATGCGACGCCTACGGCGCCGGGCTGCTTCCGGTCAGCCGGATTCTGCTGGACGAGGGTGCGGCCGCGCTGGCGGTTCTGCACTTCCACGAGGCGGAAACGCTGCGCCGGTCGGGCGTCGGCGCGCCGATTCTGATGCTGACGCCCGCCGTCACGGCCGCCGAAGCCGATACCGTCCTGCGGCTGGACCTGACCGCCTCGGTAGACGGCGCGCAGAGCTGCGCATTGCTCGAAAGCGCCGCCGAACGCGCCGGCAAGACCGTTCCCGTACATCTGATGCTGGACACCGGCTTCGGCCGTTTCGGCTGGCTGCCCGACGAGACCGGCGCGCTGCTGCGTGACCTCAAACGCTGCCCGCGGCTGCGCGTCGAGGGCCTCTACTCCCATCTGCACGACGCGTACACCGCCCGCGCGAAAGACGTGGACAGGCAGCGGATGCTGTTCACCGGGACGGCCGACGCGCTCGAGCGCGCGGGGCTCCCCGTCGGCGTGCGCCACCTGGCGGCGACAGCCGCAGCGCTGCGCTTCCCCGAAACGCGGATGGACGCCGTGCGCGTCGGCTCGGCCTTTTACGGCCTGCTGCCGTTCGCGGACAAGTGGGGCTTCTGCCCCGTCGGCCATCTGGAGTGCGAGGTCTCGGCCGTCAAGCGCCTGCCCGCCGGCCACAACGTCGGCTACGGCGGGCTGTGCCGGACGAAGCGCGAGACGACCATCGCCGTCGTCAACGCCGGCCACGTCGACGGCTGGGGTATGACGCCCGTCCGCGACTGCTTCCGCCTGCGCGACCGGCTCCGTTATCTGAAGGCGGACCTGCGCAGCCTCCGGCGCGACGGACGCACCTTCGTCGAAATCGGCGGACAGCGCTTCCCGCTGCTCGGCCGGTTTACGATGTCCAACGTCATCGTCGACGTCACCGGCGGCGACGTGCGCCCCGGAGACACCGTCCGCATCGAGCTTGCGCCGACCTGTGCGAACGGGTCGATTCCGCGCGTGCTGACCGGCGAGCCTGCCGCCGCGTCCGCATTCGCACCCCGGCAGCCCCGTGCCGCCCGATGCACGCGGGATGCCCGCACCGCGCCCGAAGCATAATTTCGCGGCGCCGCACGGGGAAAGCAGGGAATTTGCGGCGCGCCGAACCGATCGGCGCGCCGCATCCTTATGCGCAAAAGCAAAGCGCCGTCCAGGCACCCCGGAAGGGGGCGCTTCTGCTTTTCAAAAAAGTTCTGTTGTTGCTTCGCCCCAAACGGTATTCAGGGAACATTTTGAAAAAGGTTCCGGAAAATTTTCACAAAAAGCTGCCCATAGCTTTTGGTGAAAATTTGCCTATACCTTCAAAAACCAAGGGGATTTTGAAGAGCAATAGCCCTGCCGACGTGATGCGGACCCCTTCAAAACCCTTTTTTGACAGACTGAAGCGATGCGGTCTCCCGCATCGCTCCAATACAAAACGCTTATAAATTTTTTCGGTAAAATAAGGCCGCGCGTACCGCTTGCAGAGAATACACAAGATATTTTTACACCGAAAAGGCGGCGTCTCCAAGTGCGCTCATCAGCGCGGGCAACGCAGACAAGCCTTTCACCGCAAGTCCCGCACGTTCCGGCCTGCCGTACCCGTAAGCCGCATGAATAAACGGAATCCCGGCGCTCGACGCCGCCAAATAATCCCCGTTTGTGTCCCCCACATAAACTGCCTCCTTCAATCCGTGCCGCGCCACAATGCGGCGAATGTTTTCCGCCTTGGAACAGCCGGTCATACCGGGACAGAGGAAATCCGCAAAATAACGGTCGAAGCCGTAATACTCCAAGAAGATTTCAATATATCCGGCCTGGCAGTTGCTGACGATATAGAGCGCATATTCGTCCTGCAAACGGCGAAGCGTATCCTCGGCGCCCGGAAACAGCGGCGCGCCGTGTTCGCGGAGCGCTGCATGCTCATAGGCGATACAGCGTTCGATAATTTCATCAACGCGCGCGTCGGACAGATTGCGCGGAAGCATCATACGACCGATGTCGTGCAGCAGATTTCCCATAAAGCGCATCATATCGTCATCGCAGATTTGCAGTTTAAAATCCGGCAGCGTTCGCAGCGCACGGTTCCAGGATTCCGTCACAGCATGCGCGCTGTGCCAAAGCGTACCGTCAAGATCAAATAAAATCCCCTTTTTCACAGCGTCACCCCCGCGATCTGACGAATCACTTCGCCTGCAATCACAAGGCCGCAGGCGCTCGGAACAAACGAGATGCTGCCGATCGTCTTTTTACCGGGTTCAACCGCTTCGGCCTCACGTACCAGAGGCCGCGGCGGCTCATCCGACCAGACGACCCTCAGCTTTGAAATTCCCGCCTCGCGGCAGAGCTTGCGCATAATTTTAGCCAGCGGGCAAACAGACGTCTCGTAAATATCACCGACAGAAAATCGGGTCGGATCCAGTTTATTTCCCGCGCCCATCGAAGAAATCACCGGCACGCCGCAATCCTTCGCACGGCAAATAATTTCAAGCTTTGCCGCCGTATCGTCCACTGCGTCGATGATATACGTATAGTTTGAAAATTCAATTCCCTCGGTATTTTGCGCTGTAAAAAAGGCTTCAATAGCCAAAATATCGCAGGACGGCCGAATGCGAAGCAGTTCCCTGCGTGCGACCGCCGCTTTGTTTTGCCCTATCGTATCCACCGCAGAAAAATTCTGCCGGTTCAGATTGCTCTCACAGTACGCATCGCCGTCCACCAAAGTCAGCGCGCCGATACCTGCACGCACAAGCGCTTCGGCGCAGCTTGCCCCTACGCCGCCAACGCCAAACAACAGCACGTGCGCATTTTTCAAGTTTTCAACGCCCACCGCGCCGAGCAGCAGCCGCGTGCGCGTATCCATATCCGCCATGTTGATCTCCTCTAAAATCCGTCTTTGAGAACGCATACCGCATCCTCGGCCTATGCCCTATTTTAACACAACCTGTCTGCAAAGTAAACAAACTTCTGCGTATCCTGAAAGATTTATATCATCTGATTCTATTTGCTGCCGAAGTATTAAAACAGCGTGCCGAGTCAAACACCCGGATGCAGAGAATCCGGCGCCGCAGCATTTTTTCATTCTGAAAAAGCACTTGACAAAGCGCAAAACATATGATAGCATAAACACAGCGTTGATGGGAACAGTAAGCACTTTGATTTCTGCAGAGAGGAGCCGGACGGTGCAAGGCTTCGATTGAAAAGCGCCGAACCCGCCCCGGAGCATCGCGGCGATAAGCCGCGCGGCAGCCGACCGTTACAGCGGCATTAGAGTGCGGAGCTTTGACTCCGAATTCGGGTGGTAACACGGAAATTTTTCGTCCCGGCTTTTGCAGCCGGGACTTTTTATTTTGGAGGTATACATGAAACTGAACCAACTTGTCGGCGACCGTTTTAAAGAGCGTCCCGCCGGCGCTGTCATTGACAGCCATGCGCTGATGCTTCGCGGCGGCTATATGAAATTTGTAGCGAGCGGAATTTTCTCGCAATTCCCGCCGCTTCTTCGGACGTGCAAAAAGATTGAAGCGATCATTCGCGAGGAAATGAACGCCATTGACGGCCAGGAAGTACTCTTCCCCGTGACCATGCCCGCCGCTCTCTGGGAGGAATCGGGCAGATACAATTCTATCGCTTCCGAACTGCTGCGCTTTAAGGACCGCAACGATGTTCCGATGGTACTCGGCATGACGCATGAGGAGGCCGCTGTGCATCTTGTACGCGAATACGGCGCAAGCTACTCCAAATATCCGTTTATGATCTACCAGATCCAAACCAAATTCCGCGACGAGGCGCGCCCGCGCGCGGGCATGATCCGCGTACGCGAATTTACCATGAAAGACGCGTATTCTTTCCACACCTCAATGGCGGATCTGGAAGCCTATTATGCCCGCTGCCACCGAGCCTACGAACGTATTTTTGAACGTGCGGGCGTTCCCGAAGTTGTTTCGGTGCTCTCGGACTCCGGCATGATGGGCGGCAGCATTTCGCATGAATTTATGCTGCTGACGCCGATCGGTGAGGATACCATCGTCACCTGCCCCGCCTGCGGCTACAGCGCCAACATGGAAGCCGCTCCATGCATCACGGAACCCGCAAAAGATGAGCCTTTGGACGAGATGAAGCTCGTCCACACACCGGGTGCGCACACCATCGAAGCGCTCTGCGAATTTCTTTCGATCTCACCCCGCAAAACCGCAAAAGCGGTTGTATACCAGGAAAATCAGACCGATGACTACATCATCGTGTTTACGCGCGGAGACCTCGACATCAACGAAACCAAGCTCCGCAACTTTCTCGGAAAAGAAATTCATCCCGCCGTCATTACCGAAGAATCGGGCATCGTTGCCGGCTTTATCGGCGCGGTCAACTTCACCGGAAAGGCCAAAATCCTGTTTGACAGTTCCTTAAAGGGGATCAAAAATCTCGTCTGCGGCGGCAACCGCGTCGATTATCACTACACCGGCTTCAATGCGGAACGCGATCTCGGCGAAATCGAATATCACGATTTGTCCAAAGCCTATGTCGGCGGCATCTGCCCGCACTGCGGCAAGAATGCGCTTGACATAAGCAACGGAATTGAGGTCGGCAACATTTTCCAACTCGGCACGAAATACACGGCCAGCATGGGAATGACGTATCTGGACGAAAACGGCGAAAGCAAAAATCCCATTATGGGCTGCTACGGCATCGGCGTCGGACGCCTTGCCGCATCGGTATGCGAGGCGCATCATGACGACTACGGCCCGATCTGGCCGATTTCCATCGCCCCCTGGCAGGTACACCTCTGCTGTGTACGCTCCGACGACGCGGACTGTCACGCATTTGCGGACAAGCTGTACAATGACCTGCAAAATGCCGGCGTCGAAGTCATTTACGATGACCGCGATGTTCGCGCAGGCGTCATGTTCTCGGACGCCGATCTGCTCGGAACACCGGTGCGTGTGATTGTCAGCCCCCGCAACATGAGCGAAGGCATTGTTGAAATTTCAACCCGAGATAAAACGATTCAACTGAAAACGCCGCTCGAAAACGCCGCCGCAAAAATACAGGAAACCATTCGTATGCTGTATGCCGCCGTTAACGAAAAGGTGCGCGAGCGGCAATAACGAAAAGACGGCATATAACCGCCTCTGATTTCACTGATTTTTTATTGGCAAACACAACAAAAAACGTCTTTCGCATAAATTTTGTTTTATGCGAAAGACGTTTTCTATTATAGACACGCTATAGACGCAGCAAAGCCCCCGTTAACCGACAACCTCAGTCATTCAGGGCCGCTTCACGCCAAATATGCGACCGCTTCAATTTCACAAATCGCACCTTTGGGCAGCGAACGAACGGCGACACAGCTTCTTGCCGGAGGATGATTTGGAAAATACTTTGCATACACCACGTTAAACGCGGCAAAATCAGACATATTCACCAGATAACAGGTCGTTTTCACGACCTTTTCATAGCCCGCACCCGCCGCTTCCAGGACGGAACCGATATTGAGAAGCGCCTGCTCGGCTTCTACCTCAATGCCGCCTTTCACCAACTGACCGTCAACCGGACAGAACCCGCACTGCCCGGAAGTAAAAAGAAAATCCCCGCATACAACGCCCTGCGCATACGGTCCCACCGCTTCAGGCGCGTTGTTGGTTTGAATCTCGCGCATTGGACTTGTCTCCTTTCCATATTTTAACCTGCGATAAAATAATACCGCAGAAAATCAACGCGCAGCCCATATAACCGCGCCACCCCATATACTCATGGAGCAGCAGCCAGCCGCCGATTGCGGCAAACACCGATTCCGTACAGAGAATAATCGAAGCCAAAGCAGGCTCCGTACCGCGCTGCCCGATGACCTGGCAGGTGTACGCTACGCCGACCGACATGATGCCGCAATACAAAACCGGGATCTTGGCTTCGATCACCGCTTCCATTGTGATTTCCTCGGTAAACAGCGCGCAGACTACGCAGAGCAGACCGCACACAAGAAACTGCACCATGGAAAATTTCAGCGGACTGACTTCTGCCGCGTAGCGATCAATCACCACAATATGCGCCGTCCAGAAAAACGAACCGATGACCAGCACCAAATCGCCGATACCGGCCGGTTCTATACCGTTTGCAAAGCTGACAAAATAAAGCCCGATCACAGCGACCACGGCACCGACCCACGCTTCCGGCCGAATCTTTTGATGCATAAACAAACCGCACAGCGGAACAAATACCATGTATAAGCCGGTAATAAAGCCCGCTTTGCCCGCGCTGTCGGTTAAAAGAATGCCATACTGCTGAAGAGAGGAGGCGGCAAATAAAATCACGCCGCAGAGCGCGCCGAGCTTCAGCGTTTTTTTGAACTTTTCACCGCGCATTTTTTCCCGTTCAAAGATCAAAATCACCGGGATCAGCGACAAAACACCGAGAAAGAAACGAATGCCGTTAAACCAAAACGCGCCGAGAGAATCTCCGCCGATATTTTGGAAGGCAAAAGCAAATCCCCAGATCAAAGCGGTCAGAAACAGGATTCCGATATATTTAGGGCTGTTTTTTTTCATATTTTCACCATTTTTAAACGAAATATACCCTATTTTATCCCATCCGTGCCGCTTTGTCAATCGACTGTTTATACTTTTGTAGGCCGCTACAGACGGCCTGCCGACATGCACGAAATTTTTGGGCAGTTTTATTATGGCGAAAAGGCAGTGCCTATTATCTCCCCATTCCCTTTTGTGTTCCTACCGCACTAACACGCCTTGGAGAACAAGGCTTTGAAACGACCGGAAATACATAAAAGAATTGGGACTTATTTATTTAAGAATAATGGTTCTGCCGCTGGCAGAACAAATTTTCAGCGCGTCTTTCGGCGATTTGCCGTAGTGCCGCTTATACATCCGCGAAAAAGACATCACATCCCCGTAGCCGACGGCAAGCGCAGCCTGCGTCACAGTAAAACCAAGCTCGCAAATCATGCTTGTCGCCCGTTCGAGCCGCAACCCGTCTATGTATGCTTTAGGCGTCTTTCCGGTCTGCCGCTTAAACAGCGCGCCGAAATAAGAACGATCGAGATACAGCCGTTCGGCAAGTGCCGACACCGTAAGAGCGGCATACTCCTTTTCGATGATGTCCACAGCCCGCGCGACAACCGACTGCGGCGGATTTTCCGGTATGCTCTGCCGCTCATACAACCGGGAAAACAGCGTATATATACTTGCGGCATAGGCCGCGTTTTTGCCCTGACACAGCCGATCTGTTTCTTCCCATTTTTCAAACAAATCGGAGAAATCGCGCGCATCAAATACATCGTTTTCAGCCAGCAGAGCGGGCAAATCAAAATCGCACTCAAAACCGAGCCAGATATACGCCCACGGGTTCTCGGCGTCGGCAATCAGCCTGTGCGCCTTATACGGTTTTATGATAAACGCTTCACCCGCATGCACCGTATGCTGCCGCCCCTCGATGATAAATGTGCCGCTGCCGCTTCGGACATATTCAATAATATAATATTGACGGAGTACAGGGCCGAAACTATAGCCGCTCCTGCACTGTTGACTGCCGCCCATGATCGGATTGATATGCGGCAGCATGCGGTTTTGAATGTTAAAATACTGAAAATACGGTTTCATATCCATCACCCATGTAGCATTATAACAAAAATATTTAGCAAAATGCAATAGCAAAAGCAAATTTTCTGATTTACACTGAGAATATCAAATACGTATGGAGGGCAAGGTATGAAAAAATTGTTCTGTATTTTTCTTACCGCATGGATCATGGTCATGACACTTTCTCTTCTGCATCTCTCCGCCGCGCCGAAAGCCGTATACGTCACCGACGGCGGCAAAGGGGACGGCAGCGCAGAAGCATCTCCGCTGGGCAGCCTTACAAAAGCTTACAATGCCTTAGGTACGGACGGCGGCGAAATTATTCTATGCGGTACGGTTACACTGCCGAAAAATCAAATCGGCACCACGCAGACCGCATTTGTCGAACCCGCGCACGACGGAAAAATCACGCTGCGCGGCCTGAATGAAAATGCCGTTTTGAAATTTGGCGGCGTATATCAGTTCCACGCAAGTGGTGAAACCGAATTTAAAAACCTGATTTTGGATTCCGGCAGTTATGTGAACGGCATCGACATCGCCGCGCGCGGCCATCACCTGACGATGGGCGAAGGGCTGTCGATGCGCTCAAGCGGTAATGTGAGCGGTGAGGTCGGCACCAAAATTTACCTCTACGGCGGCTGGCGAAACGGCGTAACCGAGGACGGGTATGTATCCAAAAATACCTATCTGACAGTCAAGAGCGGCAGCTATTGGTTTGTCGGCGGTTTTAACCGCAATCTCAATGTCACCGCCACCGGAAAGGCCGCAATCGAGATCGGCGGCGACGTGCATACCCGCTTTTTTGTCGCGGGTTCGACCGGCACATCCGCTTTTGCAACTCCGGCGGGCGCGGATATATCCGTCATCGGCAATCTGTCTGTCTCCAACCAGTTGTCGCTCGGGAATCAAAACAGCGTTGTCGAATATTTTGACGTAAATCTTTTATTGAAGGACGGATACATCGACTTTACCGGAAGCGTCACCGACTTCGGCGCGCGGCAAAAGCTGACAAATCTGGATATTTATGTGAATACAAATTCCGAGTCGGCGGTTCGCACCTACAATGCAATTTTCAGGGGCTACGGCGACAGCGAAAAAGCGCTTTCAAGCTACTGCAAGAGCGAAAACTCCGAACACAACTATGAAGACGGCGTATGCACAATCTGCGGTTCAAAAAAAGACGCAGTCGAATGCAATGAACACGACTTTGCCCTGTCCGCAAACGGAAGCGTCACCGTACATACCTGCAAGAACTGCGGTTATTGCTTCAAAACCACCTCCAAAGCGGTTAATGAAAACAGCGGCTTTTATTCCTTTGAGAACAACAATATCCGCGTACAACTGTTTTCCGATACGCTGCTGCGCATCGAAGAAGCCGCAAACGGCGGTTTTGAAGACAGGCAAACCCTTGTGGTCACAAACCGAACTGACTGGAGCGGTGTTGCGGCGGTGCGCGACGAGGACAGCGAAACCGTCATTTTGAAAACCGAAGCCTATACGCTGAACATTCCGAAAACAGCCGCATTTGCCTCCGATGTGAAAATTTTCGGCGGCGATAACGAACCGATCTATGACTTTTTTGAAACGGAGACGGCAAACTTCTATGCGTCGCTTCCGGCACCGGCCGACACACCCAATTCCTATATTTTGGCGGACAACCGTATCATCCCCGCCGACACGGGACTCACGTATGCCGAATCCGAGGATGAAAACAGCGGGTGGTCGAGAAATCCGGCAACCGATCTGTATGTATTTCTGCCGCGCGGAAACGCGGCAAAGCTACGCGCAGACTTTGTCCGTCTGACCGGCAGAACTCTGCTTTCGGACATCAAAACACTCGGTGCATGGTATTCCAAATGGACAAATTATACCGCTGCGCAAAAACTGTCTATGGTTGCAAAATGGCGGACGGAAAACGTGCCGCTCGATATGATCGTAATCGATACCGAATGGAAAAATACCAGTACCAACGGGAATGACGGCGACGGCACCGGATACGACATCAACACCGCGCTATACCCGGATATGGAGGCATTTCTCGCCGCCGCAAATGAAGCGGGCGTGCTTGT
This sequence comes from uncultured Eubacteriales bacterium, assembly GCA_900546635.1. Classification (GTDB taxonomy): domain Bacteria; phylum Bacillota; class Clostridia; order Oscillospirales; family CAG-272; genus UMGS902. The sequence goes on from URDS01000063.1 coordinate 9,865, forward strand.
GCTTTTCAACGATCATACGCATCAAACCTCGCTGACCATCACCACGCCATCCGAACTGAAATGGCAGTGCGCAGGCATCAATGCTCTGATGAAGCTGGGACTTGACGGCTGGTGGTACGACCGCAACTGGAGCTATTCCATCAAATCCCCCTGGCACGATGTGCTCTATACAACCGTCGGCCAGGTGCTTTACTACGACACAATGGAAAAATACCACGCCGACACGGCCGGTGGCAGCGCGCAAAAGCGCGTACTCATGCTGACCAACGTGGACTGGATCAAGCACGGACACATTACGGGCAGTCCGTCCCTTATAGGCCATCGCTACGGCATTCAGTGGACGGGCGACATTTACGGCGATACGCTTTCTATCCGGATGGAAATAGAAAACCTCGTAAAAGCCGGCGTAAACGGCGCAAATCCCTATCTTTCGTCCGACCTCGGCGGCTTCAGAAACAACGATCATATTTCCGAAAATACTTTCCGCCGGTGGATTCAGTTCGGTGCGTTTGCACCGGTGTTCCGCATTCATTCCACGCTCTCGGCGAAAAACGAGCAGCTTCCCTGGAGCTACGGCGAGGATACAGAAAACATCATGCGCGACTATCTCAACATGCGGTATAATCTTCTGCCGCTTTGGTACTCGCTTGCGCGCGAAAACTACGATACCGGCCTGCCGCTCGCGCGTCGATTGGATTTCGAGTATCCGCAGTATTCGGAATCTGCCTCCGATACGCAGTATCTTCTCGGAAAAGATCTTTTAGTCGCCCCGTTCTGGAGCACGCAGGGCGACGGACAGTATATCATTCCCGAGGACTGGCTGAAAAACAAAACGGGCGAAAACGGCCTTGACGCTGCCTATTACAACACGGCAAAGGAAATGGCCAAAACCGAATATTTCAGCGCCACCCCCGTCCTGACACAAACCGAAAAAGAACTGAACTTTTTCTGGGACGCCGATTCACCGAACGCAAAAGTAAACAAAGACTATTTTGCGGCGCGTTATACCGGCAAAATTACCCCTGCAGTCGATTGCTATATCGGAACGCTGGCCGATGATGGCGCACGTATTTATATCGACGGCAAACTTTGGTCAGACGGTTGGGCCGTCTCCATCATCCGCCCCGCGCTGAATACCCAAACACCGCTCAAGGCCGGGAAAACGTATGATATTGCGGTAGAATACTACGAACTCAGCGGGAAAGCGCAACTTTATCTGGTATGGGAACCGGTTGTCGGCACGGACTGCTCAAAACGCGATGTATTTATTCCGGACGGCGAATGGATCGACGTTTTCAGCGGCACGATCTATACCGGACCGCAAACCGTCGCCATCGTCGGTGACAGCACGGTCATGCCGCTGTTTATCCGTCGGGGTGCGGTTCTCCCGGCCGCCGAAGTCGTATCCCCGATTGAAAGCGCGGATTGGCCGGAACTCTCACTGAATGTTTACGCAGGCGGCAACGGCGCATATACGCTCTACGAGGACGACGGCGAAACCGAGAACTATCTCACCGGAGCCTATCGCAAAACGCAGATTTTGCACAGTATCCATGCGGACACCGTAGAGCAGATTCAAATTTCTCCCGCCATCGGCGACTTCGGCACCGAATATACCGCGCGCACCTGGACACTGCGCATTCATTCCGACAAGGAAATCCGCAGCGCAACCGTAAACGGCCGCACAGTACAGGTGAAAAAGCTTGAAAAGGACAGTTCAGCCAATCCGTTTGCCGAGAGCGGCGCATCCCCGAACAGCAATGTCTATGAAATCAGTTTCACAGAAAATCTCAGCACTGAGATAAATATTCTCTTTTCCCAAATCGAAGACGTACTTCCGGTTCTCGGCGGCACAGTCAGCATCGACGGAACTCCGGTCTTTGGTCAGGAATTGACTGCGAACATAACCGCGCTTGACTATAACGGAGATCAAGACGGACTCGGAACGGCCACCGGCACCACAACCTATCAATGGCTCAGAGACGGCGCGGCAATTGCCGGCGCAGCAAGCGACAAATATGCCCTTACCGAACAGGATGTCGGCAAAATTATTTCCGTAATGGTAAGCAATACTGCCTATTCCGGCGCCAAGACCGCCGCTGCCGCTGTCGTGGAAAAAGCGGCTTGTGCGACCCCCGTTGTTTCGGCTGCGACGAATCAAACTTCCGACAGCGTGACGATTACCAACGTAACGGCAGGACAGGAATATGCGATTGTAAAGAAAGCAGACGCACTGCCCGTGACCGGTTGGAATACCACCGGCATATTCACCGGTCTGGACGCCAATACCGAATATACGGTATACACAAGAGTGGCAGAAACCGCTACCCACAAGGCAAGCGCCGTATCCAAAACAGCGGTGACCACCGAAAAGCTCGCGCAGATTATCGCGGTTTCAAACGCAAATCCGACGGTAACAATCGGCGGAGAACTGGATTTGGCCGCACTCTG
>URDS01000064.1 GCA_900546635.1 uncultured Eubacteriales bacterium
CGAATACGCCCTTCGGAAAGGGGTTCTCCTTGTGGCGTCAGGACTCCTCCCGGCTGACGCCGGGCACCTCCTCACGCCTATACACGCCCCATCGTCGGAACACCTTGGTTTTTCGACGGTCTGACGGCAGGAAAGAAATTTTATTTCTTTCCTGCCGTTTCTATACGAAGAATGCGCACATACACGCCTTGAATCCGAAAGATAAAATACGCCCAAACTAAGGACTTTATACTATGAGCATCGCGTCGCCGATGTTTGCAGTATATAAGATTGGTAACGAAACATTATCAATCGGTAACTTACCTTTGTGCATTTCCGTATTCCCTCTTCATAGCTTCAGCCGATATAACCCATTGCTTTCCGAATTTGCACACATCGACACCGTTAACTAATTTTCCATAAGTTATTGCCTTGCGCAATGTGCTGTCATTAAGTCCCCATAATTCAGTTGCATCGCCGAATGACATTAAACCGTCAAACGGAGTCTCGACAATAACACCGTTTTCCCATAGTTCGTCACAGGAAAGGTCAAGGTCATCATTCCATACAATACCATATCCTCCGACATCGACTGCCACACAGGTAAATTCTTCAGCGTTTTCAAATAAAGAATTAAAAACCGGTATCTTTTTAAACAATGGCTTGACATCATATATTTTTGTTGTGCCTTCCGAAAATTGGACGCTTAATTGATAATCGGGCAACGGAGCAACACTCTTAATTTTATGAAACATAATAACCCTCCTTATTCAAGCGGAGAAATATTCTTGAAATCCTGCGTTTCCCAAATTTCTTTCAGTTCATCTCTATGAAGAGAAATCCATTCCTGAACCATAGCAAGTGCTTTTGGAGGCAGATGACCTTCAAGTACATTTCCTGTCATAAAATCTATTGCCGCAACATCATCGTTATAAATTGCGTGAATATGCGGTGGATTGTGTTCTTTCTGTAAAAAATACATCCTAATAATAATTCCGTAAAATCGAGATAAAACAGGCATTACATTCACTCCTTAATTTCTGTAACTATATTATATCACGGTACCGTGATGTTGTCAATAAATTTACTGAAAAATTTTTAAACAAAATGTGCAGCAACTCACAGGAAATTACGAGCTAAAAATATATTACCAATCGGTAAACTATCTTTACCGATTGGTAATATTGCTTAAATATACCTGCATATTTCTTTAATAGTTTGTGCATATTCAACAAATAAACATCGCGTCGCCGAAACTGAAAAATCGATACTGCTGTTCCACGGCGCAGCGGTATGCGTCCAAAATTTTTTCCCGATTATAAAATGCGCTCACCAGCATCAAAAGCGTGCTTTCCGGAAGATGGAAATTGGTAATCAGCGCATCCACCGCTTTAAAACGATACCCCGGATAGATAAAAATTCCGGTGTCCCCCGCCATTTCATGCAAGATTCCGGCGTCGTCCGACGCACTCTCCAGCACGCGGCAGGAGGTCGTCCCCACGGCAATCACCCGACCGCCGGCGGCACGCCGGCGATTGATCTCGTCGGCGCTCTCCCGACTGATCGAAAAATATTCGGTATGCATCACATGGTCGCGGATTTGGCTTTCCTTAACCGGACGAAACGTACCGAGTCCGACATGCAGCAAAACCGGCACAACCGCCGTCCCCTGCGCGCGAAGTCCATTCAGCAGTTCCTCCGTAAAATGCAAGCCCGCGGTCGGCGCGGCCGCGCTGCCCGCGTCGCGCGCATATACGGTCTGATACCGACTGCCATCGCTCAGCTTTTCCGTGATATACGGCGGCAGCGGCATGCTTCCGATCTCCTCGAGAATACGGTAGACATCCGCCCCGCCGACACTCATCCGAACCAGTCGGTTGCCCTCCTCGACGATTTCCGTAATCTCTCCGAAGAGCTTTCCCTCTCCGAAAACAAAGCGCGCGCCGACTTTTGCTTTCTTTCCCGGCCGAACCAGCGTTTCCCAAACCGTATCGCCCCGACGGCGAAGCAGTAAAAATTCCACCACACGTTCCGGCCGCGATACATCAGTCCCGTAAATACGTGCGGGAATCACCTTGGAATTGTTGACCACCAGCACATCCTCCGGACGGATATACTCGGAAATATCGTAAAAATGTCTGTGCGTCACAGTTCCGCCCGCGCGGTCAAGCACCATCAGCCGGGACGCATCCCGCCGCGCCGCCGGCGTCTGTGCAATCAAATTTTCGGGAAGTTCGTAAAAGAAATCCTCTTTTCGGAGATCGGTTTTTATTCTCTCATTTTTTATCATACTGAATGCCGCTTTCGGAAAATTTTCATATTGTATTAGTAGTACTATTATAGTACCAAAAAAGCGAAAAAGCAAGTTCAGAGGAGAATATGTGTACATACAATTTCGATCATTCCGACACAACGAAAAAATATCCGTTTTCCGGCGCGGCAACCGCCCTTGCGACCCCCTTTTCCGGCGGTGAACCGGCGCTCGACAAATTTCGCTCGCTGGTTCGCTGGCAGGCCGATATGGGCATCGACGCGCTTTGTATTGCAGGCACGACCGGAGAAGCCGCCACGCTCAGCCAAAGCGAGCGGCGGTGCCTGATTGCAGCGGCCAAAGAAGAAATCGGCGATGCGCTGCCGCTGATCGCGGGATGCGGAAGCGCCGACACGAAAACCGCCTGCACGCTGTGCCGTGATGCAGTGGCAAGCGGCGCGGACGCTCTGCTCATCATTACGCCTTACTGCAATAAGGGAACCGCCGCGGGAATTTTAGAACATTACAAACAGGTCGCGGACGCCGCCGGCGGCAAACCGATTATTCTATACAATGTTCCCTCCCGCACCGGCGTAGATCTGACGCTTGCGCAATATAAAGCGCTGTCCGCGATTCCCGGCATCTGCGCAGTTAAGGAAGCTTCGCCGAATTTCACCCGCATTACACGGCTGTGTGCCGAAACATCGCTTTGCGTATACAGCGGTAACGATGATATGACGCTGCCCGTTCTTTCCCTCGGCGGCCGCGGCGTAATTTCCGTACTCTCCAACATCGCGCCTGCAGCCGTCGCAGCGATGACGCGCGCGGCACTTGAAAACGATACGGCCTGCGCCATTCGTCTGGCGCATAAATACGCGCGTCTGGTTCAACTTTTATTTGCCGAAACCAATCCGGCGCCTTTGAAATACGCCATGTCCCTGCTGGATTTGTGTAAGGAGGAAATGCGTTTACCGCTTGCCGGTATCGAAGAAAGCTTAAAAGAACAGATCAAAGCCGAGATGATTTTACTGGATATGATCTGAGCAAAATTTCAACAAAATATGTCCCGCCGAAGTCTCTTTTTTGTAGACTTCGGCATTTTTTTCTTACTCCCCTGTCATTTTCTGTTTTTTCGTTGACACCGGGAACGCTTTTATATATAATAAAATCGTATCTTTTACTTTGTGAAAGGCGAAGGCATTATGGAAAAATTGGCAATTCTGGATTGCGGCGGACAGTACACAAAAGTCATTGACCGCAAGGTTCGCGAACTCGGCGTCTGCTCGGATATTTTTCCGATGGACATTGCCGCCGAAAAGCTCCGCGCATACAATGCCATCATTTTAAGCGGCGGTCCCGCGAGCGTTTGGGCATGCGGCGCACCCCGATATGACAAAGCCATTTTTTCTCTGAATATCCCCATACTGGGCATTTGTTACGGTATGCAGCTTATCAACGAACATTTCGGCGGCGAAGTTCTGCCCGAAGTCAAAACCGAATACGGGCCCGTTGATATTGATATTCTAGCGCCCTGCCCCCTAACAGACGGTCTGGCGCCGAAACAAACGGTGCTGATGAGTCACGGAGACGCGGTGAAGCGCTTGGCAGACGGATTTGAGGCATTTGCCGTAACCGGCAATGTAGTCGCGGGCATCTATAACGCCGAAAAGCGCATTGTCGGCGTACAATTCCACCCCGAAGTCGATCTTTCAGAGCACGGAACCGAGATGCTGGAAAATTTTCTGCGGCGCATTTGTCATTTGAAAGAGGTTTACGCGCTGGAAGACCGGATCGAAACGTCCATCCGCATGATACAGGAGAGAGTCGAAAACCACAAAATCATTGTATTGGTTTCGGGCGGCGTTGACAGCGCCGTTACAGCCGCGCTCCTTTTGCGCGCACTGCCGCCCGAAAATGTCTATGCCATCCATATCGACCACGGTATGATGCGGAAAAACGAAAGCGACCGCATTTGCGACAATCTGAAGAAGCTGGGACTGATTCATATGAAGCGCGTCAACGCCGAAAACGAATTTTTCAACGGCACGGTAGATGACGGCAACGGCAAAATCATCGGTCCGCTTTCCATGACCTGTGATCCGGAGAAAAAGCGCGCAATTATCGGCGCCATGTTTATAAAAGTGACCGCAAAAGCCGCGGAGGAACTGGGACTTGATTTTGAACACACCTTTCTCGCGCAGGGCACGCTTCGCCCGGATTTGATCGAAAGCGGCAATCCGGATGTAAGCGGTTATGCAAATAAAATCAAAACGCATCACAATGATGTGGATATTATTCGTCGCGCTCGCAAGCGCGGCATGATCGTAGAAACCAACTGGGACTGGCACAAGGATGAAGTGCGTCAGGTTGCCCGTATGCTCGGTCTGGATGAGGAAATCGCATCACGGCAGCCGTTTCCCGGGCCGGGCCTTGGCGTTCGTTTGCTCTGCAACGATTCCGCTATTGTTGTCACGACCGAACAGCGCGACAGCTTAACCGCGCTGATTCAACAAACCGGCAAAGAAATCTATACGGCGAAAATCGCACCGATCCGCAGCGTAGGCGTACAGGGAGATAACCGTTCCTATAAGAGTCTTGCTCTGCTTTGCGGCGGCGGAATACACAGCGATTTTGAGGAAGCTTTTGAAATTGCAAAAGCAATTCCCAACAACCTGCCTTTCATCAACCGAGTTGCATATCGTATTGATTCCGACGCGCCCTGTACGACGCTTCACAGCGGTCCGATGCATGTCTGTCACGAGACGGTCGATCTGCTTCGCGAAGCGGATGCGATTGTAACAGACGGGCTGATGAATCCGAAAATCGCCCAATGTTTTGCCGTATTGATCCCGATTTCCTCCAATCTTATTCAAAAATATTCCGTCGTGATCCGTGTCGTTGTAACCAACGATTATATGACGGCACAGTCTGCTCGGCCGGGCAAGCATTTTACGCTTAAAGCGTTGGAGACCACAGCAAAATCCATAAAACGACAGTTCGGCGATCGGATTGACATGGTGCTATACGATATTACCGGCAAACCGCCGGCAACCATCGAGTGGGAATAAATCTATTGCATTTTGCAGGAGAAATTTATATGGAAAACAACAAACGTCCCGAAACAATGGAGCGCATTCAAACACAGGCACAAGCAGACGCATTTATTACAGAGCAGGTGCAAAACATTCGCAGTCAGGTGGGAGACAAAAAAGTTCTGCTTGCCCTTTCCGGCGGAGTGGACTCATCGGTGGTAGCCGCGCTTTTAATCAAAGCGATCGGAAAGCAACTGGTTTGCGTCCATGTCAATCACGGACTGCTCAGGAAAGGCGAGCCGGAACAGGTTGTCGAGGTATTCCGCAATCAGATGGACGCAAATCTCATCTATGTGGATGCCGTTGACCGCTTTCTGGATAAACTGGCAGGCGTTGCAGAACCGGAAAAGAAACGGAAAATCATCGGCGCGGAGTTCATTCGGGTATTTGAGGAAGAGGCTCGAAAGCAGGAGGGGATTCAGTTTTTAGCGCAAGGAACCATTTATCCCGATATTCTCGAAAGCGACGGCGTCAAGGCGCATCATAACGTAGGCGGTCTGCCGGAGGATCTTCGATTTGAACTTGTGGAACCTCTCCGCCTGCTGTATAAAGATGAAGTTCGTATCGTAGGCAAAGCGCTGGGGCTGCCCGACGAAATGGTATACCGTCAGCCGTTCCCCGGACCGGGACTGGGCGTGCGTTGTCTGGGCGCGATCACAAGAGACCGTCTTGAAGCGGTACGTGAATCGGATGCGATCTTACGTGAGGAATTTGCCAAAAACGGCTTGGAGGGAAAAGTATGGCAGTATTTTACCGCCATACCCGATTTTAAATCTGTCGGCGTAAAAAACGGCAAACGCACGTACGCTTACCCCGTCATTATCCGCGCTGTCAATACCAAGGATGCCATGACGGTTACAATCGAAGAAGTTCCGTTTAAACTCCTCTCCCACATCACCGACCGCATCACCCGTGAAGTGGAGGGCGTCAACCGTGTACTCTATGATCTGACGCCGAAACCCTGCGGCACCATTGAGTGGGAATAAGACTGCGTAATTTTATCACAAGTATAAAGGCATTGCGATTTGTTTGGCAATGTCTTTTGTATTGATACTGAAATTTTTTATTACAAAAACCGGAAAGGCAATGAAAAATGTATGACCGCGATATTAAGATCAAAGCGGAATGTTTGAAGGCAACAACAAAAGATCCGATTGAATTGATTTTGCACATGGTGCAAAAAGAGTATATCCAAATGCACGGTCCGGAACATCATATTTTGGACGGGGCTTGTTTTTTGACAGCACTGCACAACGCAGGCATGCAATTCGATTTGAATACAGCCCTCGACGCCATGATTGACAGAGGAAATAAAATGCCGGGTGCTACCTGCGGTCAATGGGGTGTTTGCGGTTCTTCTGCCTCCGTCGGCGCCGCATTATCCATTATCCATGAAACCGGTCCGTTAAGTCACAATCAATTTTATAAGGATAATTTAAATTATGTATCGCAGGCGCTGCAAAAAATTGCGGAAATCGGCGGACCGAGATGCTGCAAGCGAAACGCTTTTTTATCTATACAAACCGCAATTGATTTTGTCAAAACACAGTATAATATTGAACTTCCCAAAAGCAACATCTCTTGTACTTTTTCTCTCAAAAACAAACAATGTCTGAAAACCGGATGTCCGTTTTTCAAGTATTCCGTCACGGAATAAAAAATCAAATTTATCTGTAAGTTTTTCACCGGTCCATTTAAAGCAATGCAGCAAGCAAAATAGTCTCCTCGATTATCATGCTGATAATCGAGGAGACTATTTTTAGTATTTCGGATATTTCTTCAAATTTTCCACACCGTTATCCTGAGCGCAATAAAATTGATTGGTAAAGCCCTTTGGATGACGTTTAAAACGATAACGACGATGAGGAGGAGGCAGTGGGTCCTGCGCGCGAAGTATCGCAGCGGACATCTGCCGGAGCATTTCCATCTGCACGTTTTCCATTCCGGAACGACCATACAGATTGTCCATCTCCAGAGGATCGTTTGAAAGATCGTACAAATAACAGGTGCCCTCCATATCGATCTGGAGCTTATAATGATCCTTGATGACCATGCGAATCTGACCGCATTGCGTCCAGGTATTCAGGCAATCAAAAGTTTCATAATTCTGACTGGCGCCCTCTGTACACACATCAAGTTCATCCTCATCGGTCCAGTACAGACCGCCAAAGCCGCTTTCGGAATACGCAATATCATACTCTCCGGCCGGCGCTTCTCCCTTGAATAGAGGAACCAGAGACTTGCCCTGCACACCAAACGGGATCGGCAGGTCGAGCAGATCGCACAAAGTGGGAAACACATCCACAATATTGGCAAAGCCGGTGATATTGCGCCCCTGAGCCTTAAAGCCCGGAATGTGCCAAATCATAGGAATATGGGTGAGCACCTCCGGAAGATCCGGTCCCTTTCGCATCATGCCGTATTCACCTGCATAATCGCCATGGTCAGCCAAATACAGCACGATGGTATTATCGTAAATCCCCCGTGCTTTCAGTCCGTCGATCAGACGTCCGAATTGATCGTCGATCAAACGAAGCATTCCGTGGTAGTTTGAGCGCATCCTCTCAAGTCGAGGCTTATCATCTCCCAAAATCTTATCCCAGACGCCTTTTATCCATGTGTAACGAGGTCCCTTTTTGATAAGATCCATATCCGCAGATATAAGTTTAGGCAGAGACTCCGGCGGAAACATGCTGTAATAGGGTTCGGGAACCTGATAAGGATTGTGCGGTTCGGCAAAGGAAACCCAGGTGAAAAACGGTTTATCCTGCGGACGACTGTCGATGAACCGCAGCGCGGCGGAAACATTCCGGTAAGGGAGCTGACAATGTACCGGAAAGGGGGTTGGTTCGGTACTGTCGATAAAACGGGTGCTTTTCAAGAAATCCCGAAACTGTGCCTGTAACGGAGAATCCGGCTCACTGTCTTTTCCGATTTCACGTCCCAGATGCTCGGACGCCGCACAGAAATCAAAGTCGGTCTCCGGCCTGCGATACGTATGATTTTTCCCGCAAATAGCTGTGGTAAACCCGACATTTTTCAGCACATTCAAAAGATCTTCCACATAGGTCACATCCGTCACATTGTGATTGGTACGAACCTTATGACAGGAAGCATATCGGCCGGTAAACATGCTGGTTCGCGCTGGGCAGCAGGTAGGATTCGAGGTGTAAGCATTGACCAGATCTATATTTTCTCGGCCAAAACGATCCAGATTGGGCATGGTATCCAGACAATAGCCCGCACCTTTGCGCAGAGCGGCCTGCTGCTGGTCACTCATGACAATGATAATATTAGGACGCAATGTCTCTTTCACCGTCTTTCGTTGTGTTACGGCAAAAATTTTTGCCAAATCATATTCATTATATCACCGATTGCTTCGATTGCAATATGAAATCCTCAAAATTTATGCCGCTACCCGTTCGGATAAAGAACAAAACACGTCCGCACCGCCAAATACGTCCCTCTTTTTCCGGCAAAATTCGGCGAATTGGCGCCTTGACAAAAAGCGACGCAGGGTGTATAGTATTCTCAGAAAGTAAAAGGGTCTTCCAGACTGACGGACAAGTGGGTTACCACAGGGGATGGAAGCGCCAGCACATTGCCGACCGTCTGGGCAGCATCGTATTCCCGATGCTGCCTTTTTGTTTTAAAAAGGCAGCCGGAAAATGATGATCTACAAATCATCTGCAAAAACGTGTTTTGCGGAATTTCAGAAAGGAATGGCCGAATATGAACAACGCATGGAATGGGTTTAAACCCGGACAATGGCAGGATGAGATCAACGTTCGCAACTTCATTCAGCGAAACTACACGCCCTACGACGGAGACGAAAGTTTCCTGACGCCGGCAACCGCCCGCACCCGGGAACTGATGCATAAACTCAATAATCTTTTTGCCCTCGAACGAGAGTTCGGCGGCGTACTGGACATCGACACCCAAACCGTCACCTCTCTTTTGAACTACAAGCCCGGCTATCTGGATAAAGACAAGGAACTCATTGTCGGTTTGCAGACCGACCGACCGCTCAAACGGGGCGTCAACCCTTTCGGCGGGCTGAAAATGACCCGTGACGCCTGCCGCGCCTACGGATATGAACTTTCCCAAAAAGTGGAGGACGAATTTCAGTACCGCACGACCCATAACGACGGCGTATTCCGCGCCTATAACGAAGAAACCCGCGCCGCCCGTCATTGCGGCTTGATTACCGGTCTGCCGGACGCCTACGGACGCGGACGCATCATCGGCGACTACCGCCGGGTCGCACTCTACGGCATTGATCGCCTGATCGCGGAAAAGCAAAAGGACAAAACGGAAATCGGTCATCAAGAGATGGACGTGGAATCCATCCGCCAGCTGGAAGAGCTATACCAGCAAATCAACTTTCTCGGCAAGCTAAAAGACATGGCCGCCATGTACGGCTTTGACATCTCGAAACCGGCCGCCAGCGCGAAGGAAGCCGTTCAGTGGCTTTATTTCGGCTACCTCGGCGCAATCAAAGAACAAAACGGCGCCGCCATGAGTCTCGGACGCACCTCCACATTCTTAGACATCTATTTTGAGCGTGACATCCATGCCGGCCTGCTGGATGAATCCGGCGCGCAGGAACTGATGGACGATCTGGTGATGAAACTGCGGATGGCGCGCCACCTCCGTACCCCCGAATACAACGAACTGTTCGGCGGCGATCCCATGTGGATCACCGAGAGCATCGGCGGTATGGGTGAGGACGGCCGAACCCTGGTTACCAAAAATTCTTACCGTGTGCTGCATACGCTTTACAACCTCGGTTCTTCCCCCGAACCGAACCTCACCGTCCTCTGGTCAGCCGCACTGCCCGCGCCGTTCAAGCGCTTCTGCGCCAAGGTTTCCTGCGAAACCGACGCCATCCAATATGAAAATGACGATCTGATGCGCCCCCGTTACGGCGATGATTACGCCATTGCCTGCTGTGTTTCCGCCATGCGCGTCGGCAAGGAAATGCAGTTCTTCGGCGCACGCGCCAACCTGGCAAAACTGCTTCTGATGTCTCTGAACGGCGGACGTGACGAGGTCAAAAACATGCAGGTCGGCCCGGTACATACGCCCTATGAAGGCGAATATTTGGACTATGACAAAGTTCTGGAACGGATGAATATCTATCGCCCTTGGCTGGCGCGAATGTATGCAAACACCATGAACGTCATTCACTATATGCATGACAAATACGCCTATGAAAAGACACAGATGGCGCTGCATGATACCGACGTTCACCGCTATATGGCTTTCGGCATCGCCGGTATGAGCGTGCTAGCCGACTCCCTTTCGGCTATAAAATATGCAAAAGTGAAATGTATCCGCAACCCCGAAACCGGTCTCATTACCGACTTTGAGATTGAGGGCGATTATCCGGCTTTCGGCAATGACGACGATCGCGTGGATTCTATCGCCTGCCAACAGGTAGAACTCTTCTATAACGAGCTTCGCAAGAACAAGCTCTATCGGAACGCAGAGCACACGCTCTCCATCCTGACGATCACCTCAAACGTGGTCTACGGCAAAAAGACCGGCTCCACACCCGACGGCCGTAAAGCGGGCGAACCGTTCGCCCCGGGTGCAAACCCCATGCACGGGCGCGAAAAGAACGGCGCGCTCGCCGAGCTGAATTCGGTGGCCAAACTCTCCTATGACGTCTGCCGCGACGGTATTTCCAACACCTTTTCCATCCTGCCGCAGGCGCTCGGCAAAACCGACGAGGAGCGCTATGCGAACCTCACTGCCCTGCTGGACGGCTATTTTGTTCAAATGGCGCACCATCTGAACGTCAACGTATTAAACCCGGAAAAACTGATCGAAGCTTACAATGACCCTGAGAAATACCCCAATCTGACGATTCGCGTTTCCGGCTATGCGGTCAACTTCCACAAACTGACCCGTGAACAGCAGCGTGAAGTGATCTCCCGCACTTTCCATGCGCGTGTATAAACAATGAAAATATTGACAAAACCGGTCATTGGCCGGATTCATTCCTTTCAGTCTCTCGGCGCGGTTGACGGACCGGGACTCCGTTTTGTGATTTTCATGCAGGGTTGTCCTTTGCGCTGTCTCTACTGCCACAATCCCGATACCTGGGATTTTTCCGGCGGCACGGAATATGCGCCGGAAGCGGTCGTGCGCAAGATTCTGCGCTTTCGTCCTTATTTCGGGGAAAAGGGCGGCGTGACGGTCACCGGCGGCGAACCCCTCGCCCAACCGGAATTTACGGCGGAACTGTTCCGGCGGCTGCAATGCGAGGGGATCCACACCGCACTTGACACCGCCGGCATCGGCAATGCCCAAAAAACGGCCGAAGTGCTCCGCTATACCGATCTGGTTTTGGCGGACGTGAAATTTCTCTCCGAGGCGGAATACGGGAAAAACTGCGGCGGAAGCTTCAACGCGGTTATGGCTTTTCTCGAACAGGTGAAAGAACAGAACGTTCCGCTTTGGGTCCGGCATGTCGTCGTTCCCAATCTGACGGACGGTGAAGAACACATCCGAAAGCTCTCCGCTCTTGCAAAAGCATATCCCAACCTGCAAAAGATCGAATTGCTCCCTTTCCGCAAGCTCTGTCTTGAAAAATATCAGACGATGGGTATTCCGTTTCCGCTGGTCGATACGCCGGAAATGTCCGAAGAAACGATTGAAAAACTCCGTCAATTTCTATAATCCCCAAACGTGTGCCGCGCAGCACACGTTTCAGTCTGTCAAAACAGTGAAAATCGTAAATCAAATACGTTTACAAGGCGGACATGTGCCGCCTTGTAAA
>URDS01000065.1 GCA_900546635.1 uncultured Eubacteriales bacterium
CGACGGCGCGAGCGAACGCGCCCCATCGTCGAAAAACCTTCGTTTTTCGACGGTCTGAAAGCAGCATGGAAGCCATGCTGCTTTTGACTGAATCATTTCGTATTCACAAGCTGTCCGCCCGATGACGGACTGAAATAGAAAACGTCCGCATTATCCTTGTAAAACGCATGTATCAAATACCCATAGGTCTCGCCGCTTGTAAGTCCGGTATCCGTATAGGAGACCGCGTCCGGATCATAAATCGCCTTGAGCGCGGTATACGCCGTCTCTCCGGGCGCTTTCCGGTAAATCTTATAGCCGGTCACACCCGCGATTTTGCTCCACGTCAGAGTAACCGAATTTGCGGTCGAGCTTGCGGTAAACACTGGCTTTTGTGTAATCTCCGCGGTGCGAACCGTCTTTTCCCCGCAAATATAGCACTTCTTTGCATATTCGATCACGCTGCCGCTGATGATGGAAAGTTCGGGGGAATCCATATGATTTCCTGCGGCATGGTAATGCGCCGTGCGCGCCTGCATATACTGCACGCTGTTTGCGGCGGCCGGACTTCCGAAATTCGGGAACTTGTAAGTCTTTCCGCCTATCGTCTTATCCGTAAAGGTGAATTTCTTAGCGTATACATTCCGCTGCGCCCACCAGGACGAACCGGACGGCACCGTAAGCGACGGATTGGCATGATAAATCATCCACCACTCGTTGTCCTCACCGATAACGAACGTACCGTGTCCGGGTCCGTACATGGAATTGCCCGACTGAAAGACAGGCGACGCATTTTTCGTCCAGCTTGAGGCCGAAAGCGGATTGCTGCCGGTCAGCGTCAGAATCCCGTAGCAATAGTACTGCGTCCAGCTTCCGCTTGCCGAATAAACGATATGCGTGCTTCCGCCGTACTGCAAAACCTGCGGTCCCTCGTTGACATCCGGATCCCCCTGCTTTTCCCAGTCGTACGTCGGGGCGGAAATCAAAACCCGCGCGCTGCTCAGCGCCGTGGGACTTGACATCTGCGCAATATAGAGATTCTGCACGCCGTTGGTTGCGCCCGGCCATCCGGACCATACATAATACAGATTGCCGCCGTGTTTGAATACGGTGCCGTCTATCGCCCAGCGATTGGTGGAATCGGTAATCTTTCCGACCATTCTGAAATCGCTCAGCGGATCCTCCGGATCTGTAGAGCGGAGCACATACATCCGGTGATTTTCGTTGTTTCCGTCATCCGCGGCAAAATAAATATACCAGCCCGCGGCGCTTGTCCCTACCGTGTCGGCGTCAAAATAATGCAGTTCCGGCGCCCAGTATTCTTTTTTCGCGTTGGTTATCGTCGTATCCTCCGCGGTGAAAACCGTGTGCATCTGCGTTGTCAGCGTGCCGAACGGCACCGACCCGTGCGCGGCGACCTTAATCGCGGGAACGCCGTTTTCCGAAGAGGAAAAGCAATAATAATACACATCGTCTTTTTCAATCACATACGGATCGGCCTTGTCTCCGATCGGATTTTCAAAGCGCGTCAGTTCGGTCGGATTTTCGGACACGGACAAAGTGACCGTCCGGTAAACCGGAAATCCTTTGATTTTCGCTTTGGCGAGCACATCTTCGTCATACTTCAAAATCGTGCTGCCGAGCACGCCGTAGCCGCAGAAATCCGCATTGAATGTACCGCCGGTCACAACGACGGTCGCATCGCTGTAGATCTGATACCCGCCGACATTCTCCGCCGCCGTCTGCTGCGCCAGTCTGAACCGGTGGTTGAACGTGCCGCCGGTAATGCGAACCAAAACGTTCGCCGTATACGCTTTTACCGAACGCTCCGCCGAAGCGCTGATGGTTCCGATTCGTTTGATCGGTACAATCGGCGTATGGAATGTCCCGCCGCTGATCTCCAAATATACGCGGCCTGTATGGTTGTTCATCCCGGTGGCGCTGACATAATTCAGCGCGGAGTTGTACCCCATAAACGTCCCGCCGCGGATAACCACCGATACGTTTCCGCTCAGGTTGCCGACCGGCTGCGAACCGTTTGTCCGGTGATGACCGCCGGACACAAAGCCCCAGGTTCCGCTGCAAATTTTGACCGTATAGCTGCGCGAGGTACTCGCGCCGGTCAGCGTTCCCGGATTATTATACCCGCCGATAACAGACGGGTACACAAAATTTTCAGCGTCTGAGTCATTGGTAACGGTCATACCGGCGCCGAATCCGATGCTGTGACAGCGGCCGGAAAAGATCAAACCGGAATTTTGAATACTGAACTTTATATTTTCAAAATACGTGTCGCAGGCAAACGCCATATTAGCGCCGATAATCATTTTGGCAGAAGAACGAAAATCCTCATTTCCGTATTTAGAGGTATACAGCACGGTTCCGCCCGCGTCCGGAGGCGTAAAGGCGTTTGCCACCTGAACATCGCCGCAGATCACAATTGTACCGCCGCTGCTCATCAGGCTGTATGCTTTGCCGAGCGTTTTCAGGGGCGCCGACGCGCTGGTTCCCGCATTGGTATCCGATCCCGCTGTGTTGCTGACATAATACACAGCCGTGCTGCCCGGCGGGAAACCGCCGTTTGTCAGGGCGGATGCAGAAATGCTCAGAAAACCAAGTACAAACAAAAGGCAGCTTGTCCACAATGCAGCAATCCAAAATCTGTGTGTCTTCATAGGTCCTTCTCCTTAAAAATATTTTATATGCAGCCATACGGCGACATACACAATCGGAAAATGGCACAGACATGCGTTCTGGGATCGTATTTTATTTCATCATATACCACAACTGTAAAATTTGTCAACAATTTCCAATTGTGAAAAACCGACAGGGATTGACGAGGCTTTTCAAAAGCGACACATTTTGTAGGCGAACAAAATAAAATTTTATCCGATGTCAAGCCGAATCTGTTTTTTCTGTCATTCCGTGTTGAACGGTTATCTGCCTTTCGTGCGCGCATCGCCGTATCGAAACGCCCGTTTTATTGAAATATCGGGAATGACAGAAGTATTGTCAAATCGTTCAAAACTGCCGGCCGAACGGCAGAAGTTCAAAGATGAATAACACCCAAGCGCCGCTGCAGAGACGCCAACCGAAAGTCAAACGAAAAAATCCGCACAGCATAAGGAAAGGGTGATGATACGATCAAAGTATCATTACCCCTGCTCATTTTTCATCGCTTTCAGTAACCTACAGAGACTGGTTTTTGAATATTGGATTCTCCTATATCAAACTCGCTTTTTATAAAGCGATACAAAAAGCAGCCCTGCCAGCAACACACCGCCGCACACACCGAGCCATATATAGGAACTTGTATGCGCCGCGTCCCGCTGATTTTCCGTTGATCCGCCGTTGTCATCGGGGCGAGTCATCTCTTTTCCGAGTACAAAGTCTTGTCCATTGCCGCCCTGCGGAAATTCGATCATGTCTCCTCCATTTTGAGGCTGTTGCATACGGTCATCCCCATTAAAGTCAGGGAGCGGCTGCGATTCTTTCTGTTCCGGCGGCAAATTGCCGTCCGTATTTTCGGGATCCATTCCGCCGGTTTCGCTGCCGTCCGGCGCTTGTGAAAACGTTCCGCCTTGTCCTTGCTGATTTTCACCGCTTTGCTCCGATATTTCTGCCGTCTGCTGACCGCTTTGTGCATCGGGATTCTGCATATTCAGCGTCTGGCCTTGACGATTCGCCTCCGGTCTGTCCATACCGCCGCCCTTTCCGCCGTTCATGCTGCCCATATCGGATATAACAAGCGCGGAAGCGTCGATCAGCGTTTCCTTATCCTGCTCTTCAGAGGTAGAAGCGATTGTTCCGTCAAGCTGGGCGTTTATGCTCTCTGCGCGGAGCAGGCAAAAGGCCTTGAGCGTGTCAATCCCTTTTTCAAATTCTTCATAGGTACAAAACTTTGTGGGATCCTTCTCGATATACGGAGAAATCATTGCCTGAATATCATCCATCATTTCCGTAAAATATCCGCTGTCAAAATACTGCGAAATAAATTCTGCAAAATACTGATGATAAAGCTCGGTATATTCCTCGCTTTCAAAAATCCAGGCGAGCATCGGTCTTGACTCTGTTGTACCGCCGGATACAGGCGTATCAATCGGATAATTTACAAGGCTTGTCGCATCTGAACCACCCACAAAACCGCCAAATGCAAGATTATAGTCCCACGGGATCATAGAAAGCCTGCCATCTTCCTCGTAGAGATAATAGTTGTGGATCATGGAGCCGGTATAGCTGTCAAAGTTGCAAACAAAGTTGTGCACGACAAAATAACGAATCACTTCTTCGACATTCACAACATCCTCGACGCCGCTGTTTTCATTCAGCTTTTTCAGGGAAGCGATCAATCGGTCCTTGTCGGGTTCGGTAATATCGATTTTCGCGTTTTCAAAAATATTTCGGTAACTGTCGTACTGATCGTCGGAATAAATCAGCGCTACATCAGAACTGCCCATACCGCCGCCATTCCAGCCGAAAGCGCCGTTCATTCCGCCATTCATGTCCGGTTTGGTCATATTGCCGTCGCCCATTTGATCTCCGAATCGCTGCAGTATATCCGAAAAGGTTCGACCGTTTAGGAACGAATCAACACTGTTCGCAGCATTCAATGCAGACAGCATCGCTTCCCCGCTCTCATATCCGAGCAGTTCTGCGGCGGAAATCAACATGGTATCATCCAAGCTTTCCATGATCCGCCTGATTTGCTCAAGCGTAATTTCTGTATTGTTCGGCCTGTTTTGGCCCTCTTGCATACCGGGCCTTGTTTGCGCGGGAAAATCCATGCTTTGATCCGCCGCTTCCCGGTTATCTTTCCAATCGTCCATATCAAACTTGCCGCCGTTTCCACGCCCGCCGCCCATACTGATGCTGTCGGGCTTATAGAGTTTGCCGTAGCCATATCCGTAATTTCTCAAAAGAAAAGATTCTTCTACACATTCGACGGCAAGATATAGTCCCCATTCCTCGCCGTTTACGAAAATTTGCGCATAGCTGCAAAGAGGAGCGCTTACGCCAAAATACCCCATCATTTGATAAGTCAGATAATCTTTCATGTAGGTGTTGTCCTGAATTATATTGTTCAGGCTAAGCTTATCCAGTCCGTAATACGAGGCCGTACTATCATAATGGTCAAATTCAATCTTGAAGCTGTATCGGTTATTGCCGTAGCTTTGAACATTGGAAAGCGAAGTGTTGCCCTTCGCTCTGATGGCTACATTTTTGTATGCTTCATTATCAATGACAACCGAACACCCGACATATTCCTCATCGGTGCAGGACGCAATAAACGCATCCCAATCATCCATAACAATATTTATGGTATGCACCCTTGATGTATCAAACAATCGAGTTTCATATCCCAAAGCGGAAGAATCCTTTTGAATGCCGAAAGCCTCGGCATACATAAACAATATGGTCAGTACAAGGGTTATGGCGAGAATGACGCAGCAAATTTTGTCAAAATATTTGTGCGTTGACATCGTTATCCCCCTTTATCAACCCATATAATCGCCGTTGTAGCTTACAAGGACAGCGCTGTTTACACCGTTCATTTCAGAAAGAATATTGATGAAATCGGTGTTGTCTTCTTTCATACGAACTTCCACATTCATTTCAATCGCGCCTTTTTGCGCGGTCTTGCTCTTTACAACACAGCGGCTGACCTGTTTTTTAAGAAAATCCATTGCCTCCATTTCGCTGTCGTGATTTTCACAGCGAATCACGACGATATACGGATTCAGGTGCGCTTTCCTGTTGGCAAAAACAAGAAGAACCACGCCGATTACCACGCTGCCGAACACAGCCAGCGGAATCATACCGGCTGCAAGCACAATGCCGACCGCAATCGACCAAAAAAGAAAAGCAATATCAAGGGGTTCTTTGATCGCGGTACGGAAACGCACAATAGACAATGCGCCGACCATGCCGAGCGAAAGAACCACATTGGAGGTCACCGCCAAAATAACAAGGGTTGAAATCATGGTCAGCGCAACCAAGGTCACGCCAAAGGAGGAAGAGTACATAACGCCGGCAAAAGTCTTTTTGTAGATTAAAAAGATAAACAGACCAATGCCAAAGGCTAAAAGCAGCGCGATAACCATATCAAGCAAGGAAACGCTCGCAATGTTCTCTAAAAAGCTGGACTTAAAAATATCCTGAAAACTCATAATGATTGACTCCTTCAATATTGTTTTATTTTAGCCGTAGATACGGCAAACCGCATACTTGGAAAATGCCGAGGTATGCGTACCCGGAACCTGCACCGCATCGCGAATAACGGCGGGAAGAAATTCGTCCCACTTCACTTCAAAAATAATGGGGGCGTTTCCTGCGGGAACCATAACGCAATCGGGATTTAGAAAATCCGTGCCGGTAAGCCCTGTTCGAATATCATAATCAAGCGTCACCCGAACATTGCCGGGCGCATAGACAAACGGTTCTCGGATATAATCCACGATTGTTTTGGGTACAAGCCCTTGTATCTGCATTTTACAGCAGAGTTCCCTCACAAGCGGTTTTTCACTTTGAGAAAGTCTATCGACGTCTTTGTTCGCAATAAACTCGGCTTCTTCTATTGTGATCACCGCCTGTTCTTTACTGCACAGACCGTTTATCTTGCTTTTCTTTTCAAGCAAGATCCGGGATAAATCATCGTTATAAAAGCGGACGCGGAATTTTTCTCGTGTGTTTACACCGTCAATCTTTTCAAGCAGCGCTTTATCAGACAGATTGTCAAAGTACAAGCTCCTGATTTTATACCTGCCGTTTACGGCGTGACTGTCCTGCTGCATTACAACAGACAAGCGGCTGCGGAGGGAAAGCATATCCATATAAGAAATCTCATGCTTCCATTCGTGCCGAAACTGCATAGAATCAACTCCTTTCCTAAATTTATGGATGTATTATAGTTCTGTAACCTTAGTCCTGACTTAAAAAAAAGCCTCACAGCAAAATTGCTGTGAGACCGGATACAGGTACACGTGAACACGGGATGATAAATCTATTTAGGCTGCCATTTGCCTATTCGGCAAATCATTTCCAATCGCAAAAGCCAACAATTACAGGGGAATGGGGCCGGGGCGCGGGAACGCTAAAAAACAAACGCCGCCCTGCATAACAGGACGGCAAAGTCTGTTTTCGGGGCCTGCAAAAGAAGCCGCCGTCCCTATATTCTTTACCCGTCAAATTATATTTCTCAAAATTCCGTATACAATAAGCACGGCGATCATCAAAATCATCGCGGCCGCCGTGGGGCCGTCCGGCTGTGTCCGCCCGCTGCGAACATATATGTACGCATGGCGCGCCGCAACCGCGGCGCCGAGCGGGAGCATACAAAAAATAGCCGGATTGCTGTGAAAAGCCGTCTTAAAATCCAGGCGCAGAATGGCCAGACACATACCGGTCACCCCGCAGGACGGGCATTTCAGCCCGGTCGTCATTTGAAACACGCAGGGAATGCCGCGGCCGAACACGAAAATAAACGCCGCATACAGCAATCCGCAGAAAAGGACAACAAGCGTAAAAAACGCGACCCGGCGGAAACGCCGCTTGGGCGCGTCCGCCGGGCTCTGCTCACAATCGCAGATTCGTTTTGACATCGCTTTAAGCGGAAACCGCCATCTGGTTCAGTTCGTTCTGAATCAGGCAGTACGAAACAATCGAGAGCCCGAAGATCGAAAGAAGCAGATACAAAATGCTCGAATTGGAATCCTGAGCCATACCGCGTGCAGCCTTGGCGCGGTTGACCTGCCCGCCCGCTTTATACATCCAGAACAACTCATAAATACCGCAGGTAACGATCGAAAGCAAAACAACCGTGACACCGGAAGTGCCGTTTGTCTCACCGGAAGCCGTGTTCAGATCGTCCACCATACCGGCAAGCCAAATCAACGCATAAATGCCGCAGGTAACGATTGAAAGCAGGATACACGTTACGATGCTGCGATTTCGGATCGGTCCCGCCGACCCCACAACCGTACCGGTATAGGTCTGGTTCTGATCCCCCGACGCATTCTGCGCGTTCTGATCGTTTGATGCATTTTGCGTGCTGCCCGCGCCGGTTTCCGCACCGCAGTTGGTGCAGAATTTGGTATCGTCGGGGAGCATCTGGCCACATTTTTTGCAAAACATAGAATCTACCTCCAAAAAAGTTATTTTTATTATACACTGCCCGGCATGTCTTGTCAATATCTGTCGGGCCGATCAGCGGGTAATTGTGATGATAAATCCATCCCAGTTATTGCCGGAAACCGTATACGAAGCGCCGGACGGAACCTCAATTTCGGTCTCCTCGCCCGTTGCCTCGGCATAGAATACCTCGTACTGTGTCCCGTCATAAGAAAAAGTCAAATGCTTGCCGTCGGCGGGGTATTTGTAGAGCAGCGCGATATATTCCTCCAGCGTCAGGTCATTTTCATGCATGTAGGCCGCGTGTCCCCGCCCGACATACCGGAAATGCCAGGGCTCATTGGTAATGCCGGTTACAGACGTCTTTTCCTCCGGATAACGAAGTACAAACCCATATTTCGCAGCGTTGTCATAGATCCAGGCATAAATCGGATTTGCCTCGCCTGCCGAAGCCAGCGAATAGCTGACTCCGTCCGCGGTATAGACATTCATATCAAAAGCATAGCCGGTGTGATGCTCGCTGTAGCCGGGCAGCGCCGCCAGCAGCGCGCCCTGCTCCGGACCGTAGATCTCCTGATAGGAATCATAAATGGATTTTTGTTCATCATAGGTGCGATAGCCCTGCGTGATTTGATAATCCCGGTTCCCGGTCTCGGCGAAATAGGCGTCAAACATCTCGTTGAGCGCGCTGACCACCGTTTTTTTCAAACGCAGCGCCGTCCCGGAAATTCGGTAGCTTGCGCTCTTGTTGCCGTACAGGGCAGTCAAATCATCCTCCGTCTCAGGGAACGTGTACGCCCGCTGAAGCAGCGTGGAAACAAGAATCAAATCTCCCTTTTCAAGATCCGCTTTGGAAAGCCGAACGATTTCGGTCTGCACCTGAATGGGCGGCACCGTTTCGGACGACGCCGACGTGTTTGGCGGATCGGAAACGAACGCCGGCGTTGTATCTACTGGGTCCGACGGCGCATTTGAGCCCATCAGCCGCGCGCTGATGAGAATCACGACCGTCCAGACGGCCAAAATGGTAAGAACCAGCAAAAGTGTAATCAAAACCCGCAAACGTTTTTTTCGCCGGGCATACTGCCTCTTTTTCGCCGCAGCCAGCGCATCCATTCCCGGTTGTCTGTTCATCGTTTCTTTCCTCAGTTCAAAATTGCAGTCTGCGCGGCGCTCTCGCGCCGGGCTTACTTTATTTTACCATATCCCGCGCGGGCTGTAAAGAATAAAAACGGATATCTCAGGCCAAAAAACAAACATTTTACCGGTATGTCTTGACAGCATCCCCATCTCGCGATATAACTAAAAGGGATATTTCCGTTCACCCGGCGCCGGGGATGCCCGTGATTACGGGATCGGCGGCGCGCTTTCTCAGGGCGGGATATTTTCGTTCGCCCGGCGCCGACAGCGCTTCCTTTTTTTAGGGAACCGTCTTTCCCGCCGCCAAATGTCCGTCGGGAAAAACCCGGCCCCAACTTAGCGGAAAACCCGGCAAATCACAGCCAATCACATCTTTGGAAAGGAATAAATCTGCATGAATACAGAAGCGCTTTACGGCATCCTGATTCCGTTTTTCGGTACCGCGCTCGGCGCCGCATGCGTATTTTTTATTAAAAAAAGCTTGAATCGGCAAGTCCAGCGCGCACTGACCGGCTTTGCCGCCGGGGTGATGGTGGCGGCGTCGATCTGGAGCCTGCTGATTCCCGCAATGGAACAGGCGGAAAACCTCGGAAAGTGGTCTTTTCTCCCCGCCGTTATCGGATTTTGGCTCGGCGTCCTGTTTCTTTTGGCGCTCGATCACCTCATTCCCCACCTGCACAGGGGCAGCGAACGCGCGGAGGGGCCGAAAAGCCGGCTTCAGCGCACAACCATGCTGGTGCTGGCCGTCGCACTGCATAATCTGCCGGAGGGGATGGCGGTCGGCGTCGTCTATGCCGGACTGCTCTCCGGGAACGCGCAAATCACCGCCATGGGCGCGCTTACGCTGTCTATCGGCATTGCCATTCAAAATTTTCCGGAAGGGGCGATCATCTCGATGCCTCTGCACGCGGAGGGAATGAAAAAATCCAAAGCCTTTCTCGGCGGCGTTCTTTCGGGCGCGGTGGAACCCCTCGGCGCAGCGCTTACGATTTTGGCCGCGGGACTCATTGTTCCGGCGCTGCCGTATCTGCTCAGCTTTGCCGCGGGCGCGATGATCTATGTCGTGGTCGAGGAACTGATTCCCGAAATGTCCGAGGGCGATCACTCCAATATCGGAACCGTGTTTTTTGCCGTCGGCTTCAGCATCATGATGATTTTGGACGTCGCGCTCGGATAACAAACGAGCGCGGCGGACGCAAATTGCCCGCGCTTTGTTTTAAATTCTCATCCCCCGCTTTCGGGCAGCGAGCGTCCGGCCTAAAAAAGGCCGGACGCTCTGACCGCCGAAAAACCAGAGTTTTTCGGCGATGGGGCGCGTATAGGCATGAGGGGTACCGTGCGTAGCACGGGGGCGTCCTTATGCCACAAAAGATCCCCTTTCCGAGGGGCGTATTCGCGCCGTCGCGCCTCCTACGGTCGGCGCTCGCACGCCTGTAAGGTGTTTACAAGGCGGCGCATGTCCGCCTTCTTTCGTCGCAAAACCAAGGTTTTGCGGCGATGGGGCGCGTTCGCTCGCGCCGTCGCGCCCCCGATGGCGGCACTCGCGCGCCCGCAAGGTGTTTCCAAGGCGGCGCATGTCCGCCTTGGAAACATATTTATTTGATTTGCGCTTTTCACTTTTTTGACAGACTGCGCGTCCGGCCTAAAAAAGGCCGGACGTTTTTTGTCTGCCCGCACACCTGTGGCCAATGGAAACTGTATCGTTTTTGACAAACAAATATCGTTATCTTCATTTACTTTCAAACCGATGTTTGCTAAAATGATAAAAAAGCGACAGACGGAGGGATACAGATGAATTTTAACGGAAAAGTCGCGCTGATAACGGGCGCGTCGGTCGGCATCGGCCGCGCGGCCGCCCTGCTCTTTGCAGAGCACGGAGCCGATCTCGTACTGGTTGACATTGATTATGCAAAACTCGAATCCGTAAAAGCGGAACTCGGCTGCTACGGACGGGATGTGCAGATCTATCAATGCGATGTCAGCGATGAAAACAAGGTCAAAACCATCATGGCGGACGCCATGGCGCACTTTGGAAAAATAGACATTCTCGTCAACAACGCGGCGCTGTGGAGAAACTGGTCGAAATTTGAAGAAACGCCGATTGAACTCTGGCACAAATTTATAAACATCAACGTCATGGGCGTGGTTCATTTTACCAACGCGGTGCTGCCGAAAATGAAAGCGCAAAATTACGGCAGAATCATCAACGTCTGCTCGGTTGCCGGCGTCTACGGAAACGCAAACATGGCCTGCTACTCGGCGACCAAGGCCGCTGTTGTCGGTATGTCCAAAGCGCTTGCCAAGGAGGTCGCAAAGCAAGGCATCACGGTGAATGCGGTTTCTCCGGGCAGCGTCAGCCCCGCGGAAAACCCGGACCCCAATTTCCATCAGCCAAGCGAACTTGCTTTCATGGGCAGAACCGGAACCGATATGGAAAATGCAAATCTGATCTGCTTCCTTGCCAGCGACGAAGCGGCTTACATATCCGCGCAGAATATTCAGATCGACGGCTGTAGGAAAAAGCAGTAAAAAGCACGCGGTTTTGCCTTCACCCGTCCCCAAAACGCCGAAAGGCGCGCGGCGGGATACCGCGAAGGTGCGCCGAAAAACCAAGGTTTTTCGACGCTCTGAAGCAGACTTCACACTTTGAAGTCTGCTGAGCTTTTTGATCAAGATAAAAATTGCAAATACAATACGTTTACAAGGCGGACATGCGCCGCCTTGTAAACACCTT